>CAIWFK010000870.1 GCA_903911905.1 uncultured Myxococcales bacterium | reverse complement strand
CGAAGGCCTGCATGGTGGCCAGGTCGCGGCGCTCCTTGTCGTCGGTGGGTTCGTGGCGCGCGAGCAGCGCCGGGAGATCGTTCGTCATGACGACACTCTGGCATCGAACTGATGCGCTGGCAGCGCGGGTTCGCGCGGTGACGCCGCGTGCGTGCTCGCCCCCGAAGGTCCCCGGGCTGGGGCGCTGAATCTCGGGAGGCCTCGCAGGTCGAACCGCTTCCGCCGACACCCCTGCGGCCATCGGGGCGCACGCTGGCCCTGCTGATGCACCGCAGTCTGCCCATGGACTTCATGAGCGCGCACGCCCACCCGTGGTTCCTGCTGCTCGGCCTCGCGGTCTTTCCGCGCCTGACGTTGCTCTTCTTCGGGGGGCCCTTTGCTTTCATCCACTGGCTGGGGTGGCTGGTGGCGCCGCACCTTCTGGTCGCGGTGCTGGCGACCACGCTCTACTGGCACACCAACCCGGGGCTCTGCGTCGTCTCGTGGTTCATCGCCTTCGCGGGTACGGGTGGCGAAAGTTCGGCGGCGCGGCGCGCGGTGCGCTTCACCAGGCCCCGCACCGCGGTGGTGTTGGCCGCGGAGCGCTGACGCGCGAGGTGTGGTTGCCGCACCGGGTGCACGATCAGTTCGAGGGCGAACGATGTGGTGGAGACGCCTCGAGGGATGGCGGCGAGGGCGTGACGACGCGCGCCGTGCTGGCTTCGCCCGGCAGCTCCTCATCGACGACCTCGGGCCTCACCAAGGTCGTCGTGGTGGCGAGGCAGTTGGCTGAGTTCTGGTCGCCCCGGCGACCAGAATCCAACCGAAGTGTCCGGACTTCGCCTCGAGGTCGATGGGCACGCACGCGACGCGCAGGGAGGCGCGCCCCAAAGCAGACCGCTGCCCCTCAGGCGTTTCCAGCCGTCCCCAGCCCACGGTCTTCTCGCCGTGGCGGCGGGTGAGTTCGTGGAACAGCTCGGCGTCAGACGCTTCCTTCAGCGCTTTCTTGCGTGCCATCTTGCTGAGCGCTCATTCGTCGCCCTCGGCGGCAAGCCCCTCGCTCAAACCCGCACCATCGATGCGGGTCTTTCCCGCGCCTCCTCGAAAATCTCAACCCGGGCGTTCACCCTGCCGCACCTGAGGTCACGTGAGATGGTCCAGCGACGAAGGAGCGTGCACGTTCAGAGGCGGCGCCGTCCCCATCCTGCGCATCTTCGACCTCGACCAGGCGCTCGACTTCGACGTCGGGTTCCTCGGCTTCACGCAGACCTTCCGCCACCCGTTCGAGCCAGGCACGCCGTACGACCTGGGCCTCGTGCGCGAGGGCGTCGAGTTGCACCTCTCAAAGCACTTCGGCGACGGCCCTCCCGGGACGCACGTTCGCGTCGAGGTCGACGACGTCGCCGCCTTCTGCGACGCGCTCGACGCGAAGGGCTACCGCCACGCCCGGCCGAGGCACCAGGACCAGGAATGGGGCAACCGCGAGGTGACCATTCACGACCCGTTCGGGAACCGCGTCCCGTTCTGGCAGCCGCTGCCGAAGCAATAGGGCCAGCGTTCGCCGAGCGCTTCGAGCCGACCACCAAACGCTGGTGCGAGAGGGTACGCTGTCGCGCATGGCTCGCATTCTGGTCATCGACGACAACGACACCATGCGCGAAGGCATGACGGTCACGCTGAAGAAGGCCGGGCACGACGTGCTCGCGTTCCGCAGCGGCACCGAGGGCGTCGCGGCGTTCAAGCAGAAGGGCGGCGACCTGGTCGTCACCGACCTCAAGATGAACGAGCTCGACGGGCTCGAGGTGGTTCGGCAGGCGAAGGCGCACGACCCGTCGGTGGTGGCGATGGTGGTGACGGCGTTCGGTACCATCGAGACTGCCGTCGAGGCCATGCGCCTGGGCGCGTACGACTTCATCACCAAGCCCTTCACGCCCGACGTGCTGCGGGCCAAGGTCGACGCGGCGCTCGAGCTGACGCGGGCGCGGGCGCGGGTGCAGAAGCTCGAAGCCACCACCGAGGTCTTGAGCGCCGAGGTGGCGGGCCGCGTGGGGCGCACGGTGGTGGGCGAGAGCGAGCCGGTCAAGAAGCTGCTCAGCCAGGTGCAGCGCGCGGCGGCCATCGACGCCACCGTGCTCATTCACGGCGAATCGGGCACCGGCAAGGAACTGGTCGCCCGCATGCTGCACGACCAGTCTCCGCGCAAGCACGGCCCCTTCATCGTCACCCATTGCGCGGCCCTGGCCGAGACGCTGCTCGAGAGCGAGCTGTTCGGTCACGAGCGAGGCGCCTTCACCGGCGCGGTCAAGCGCAAGCTGGGCCGCTTCGAGCTGGCCGATGGCGGCACCATCTTCCTCGACGAGCTGGGGGAAATTTCGCCCTCGGTGCAGACCAAGCTGCTGCGCGTGCTGCAGGAACACGAGGTGCAGCGCGTCGGCGCCGAAGACACGGTGAAGGTCGACGTGCGGGTGGTGTGCGCGACGCATCGTGACCTCAAGGCCGAGGTCGCCGCCGGCCGCTTCCGTGAAGACCTGTATTACCGCCTGCACGTGGTGCCCATCGAACTGCCGGCGCTGCGCGAACGCCCCGAGGACATCGGCCTGCTGGCCCGGCACTTCGTGGCCAAGCACGCGCCGCGCATCAACGCCCGGGTCACCAGCATCACTGCGGGCGCGGTGAGCGCACTGGCCCGCTACGCCTGGCCGGGCAACGTGCGCGAGCTCGAGAACGCCATCGAGCAGTCGCTGGTCTTCGCGGAAGGCACCGAACTGGCCGAGGCCGAGCTGCCCGCCTTCCTGCAGGGGGCGAGCGCCAGGGCCGCGCAGACCCTGGGGGCCCTGCCGGTGCCGCACGGCGACCGCCCGCTGCCCGACATTCTGGAAGACCTCGAGCGCCAGCTCATCGAGCGCGCCTACGAGAAGGCGAAGAAGGTGAAGACCGAAACGGCCCGGCTGTTGGGCATCAAGACCAGCGCGCTCTATTACAAGCTCGAGAAGTACGGGTTCATCCAGAAGGGTGAGGGCGGCGCCGAAGCCGAGTGACGGGGGCTTCGCCGGTCGAACCAGACCCGTGGGCCGATCAGTGATTCCGCGCCGATCGCGACGGCACCGCTGTTGCTCTGGAGCAGACCCGAGGAGTTCCCCATGTCACCCCCCGTGACCCCAGGTCGTGTTCTCATCGTCGACGACGATGACCTCTTTCTTCGCGTGTGCGGCGCCATCTTGCGGCGCGGCGGCCTGACGGTCGAAGCGGTCAGCACCGCGAGCGAGGCCCTCGAGCGCATTCGCGCCAACCGCTACGACGCCATCGTGTCGGACGTGCGCATGCCCGGCGGCGACGGCATTTCGCTGCTCCGCGCCGCGCGCGCCCAGGACGCGGGCGTGCCCTTCCTGCTCATGAGCGGGCAACCCACCGTCGAGAGCGCGCTGACGGCCATCGACTACGGGGCGCTGCGCTATCTGCAGAAGCCTTTCGAGGTCGACCACTTCCTCTCGGTGGTCACCGAGGCGGTGGCCAGGCGGGTCGGCTCGGCCGACCGGTCGAGCCTCGAGCGCCGGCTCGATCGCGCGCTCGAGCATCTGTACATGGCCTACCAGCCCATCGTGCAGGGGCACCGCATCGTGGCCTACGAGGCCCTGCTGCGCAGCGCCGCCCCCGAGGTCACCAGCCCCATGGACGTGCTCGAGCTGGCCGAGCGCACCGACCGCGTCTTCGACGTGGGCCGGGCCGTGCGAGCGCGCGTGGCCGAAGACCTCGAGAGCCTCGAGGCCCACGTGCAGTGCTTCGTGAACCTGCACCCACTCGACCTCGAAGACCCCGAACTGACCTCGGTCGACGCACCGCTCACCGCGCACGCCAACCGGGTGGTGCTGGAAATCACCGAGCGCGCCTCGGTGTGCCACGTGGTCACGCTCGAGTCGCGGCTGAGCGAGCTGCGCGCCCTGGGCTACCGCATCGCCGTCGACGACCTGGGGGCGGGCTACGCGGGCCTGACCACCTTCGCCCGGGTGCGGCCCGAGTTCGTCAAGCTCGACGCCGCGCTGGTGCGCGACATTCACCACAACCCGACCCAGCGGCTGGTGGTCTCGGCGGTGTGCGACCTGGCCTACGAGCTGAAGTCGACGGTGGTGGCCGAGGCCATCGAGTGCGACGCCGAGCGGGAGGCGTTGCTGGGCCTGGGCATCGTGCTGATGCAGGGCTACTTCTTCGCCCGACCCGAGCGCCCGTGGTGCGAGCTGCGGCAGAGCGTGGCCAGGGCGGCGTAGCGGCTTGCTACTTCGCTTCGGCCGCCAGCTTCTTGAGCAGCCCCACCGCCTCGTCGGCCCGGTTGGTGGGCACGAAGAGGTAGTCGCGGTGGTACGCCGAGACGATGTTGATGCTCATCGAGGCCTTCGCCAGCGCGGCCGACACGGCGGCGAGGAAGCCGATGGAATAGAGCGACGAGTGCACGGTGATGCTGATGCACCGGCAGAAGAACGCGTGCGGCAGGCCGCTCTTGAGCACGTCGGCTTCCGACAGAATCAGCGACAACCCTTCGGGCTCTTCGCAGCTCATCAGCGGCGTGATGCCTGCGGGCAGCGAGCGCCCTCTGGGCACGGTCACGAAGGCCCACGAGCCGTCGAGCAAAGTGGGCTGCATGGTCTTGAGCAGCGCGCTCAGGTTCTTTTCACCGGTGGACGGCTGCATGACGGGCCTCGACCCTACCGTGTCAGACGCCGCCGGGCAGCACGGTCGTGCCGGCCTCGGTCCAGATGGCGACCAGGCGCCCCTGGTGGAACAGGCGCACGCCGTCGGCCTGGGGAAAGCCGGCCGGCAACGGCCATTCGGGCTGCACCATGGCGTCGACGGTGATGGTCTCGCCGCGCTTGACCCGGCCCCACAGCGCGTCGGTCAGCGGCTGGCTGGGCAGCCATGGCAACACCTCGACGCCGGTCAGTCGCCGGGGTTCCCTCGGAACCGACCACGGCCCCAGGTGCGTACGTTTCAGGGTCACCACGTGCGCCGCCGAACCCAGCGCGCGGCCCAGGTCACGCACCAGGCTGCGCACGTAGAAGCCGCCGCGCACCGAGACCCGCAGCTCGCTGCTCGCGCCGTCGTGCGGGCCCCAGGCAGCCTCGTGCAGGAAGACCTTCGAGGGCGGCAGGGTGACCTCTTCGCCGCGGTGGGCCTTTTCGTACGCGCGCTCGCCGTCGACCCGCTTGTTGCTGGTGGCCGGCGGCACCTGCTCGGTCCACCCCAGGAAGGCGCGCAGCGCTTCGTCGAGGCGCGCGGGGTCGGGCCGCGCCGCTTCGCGCACCACCTGGCCGCCCGCATCACCGGTGTCGGTTTCGGCGCCCCACCGCACCGTGGCCACGTACCGCTTGGGCACCTCGTGCAGCCGCTCGAACAACCGGGTGGCCGAGCCGACCAGCAGCACCATCAGCCCGTCCGCGAAGGGGTCGAGGACGCCGCCGTGCACCACCTTGAGCGGCCAGTTGCCCGCGTGCTTTTCGCGAAAATCGGCGACCAGTTGGAAGCTCGTCACCCCCACCGGCTTGTCGACCAACCACAACGCCGAGGGTGGCCTGGTCGTCTGCATGGAAGCCACCTCATCACGGAAAACTGTGGATCGACTGGTTTTCGAGGGTAGGCGTGCGGTACACCTGTCTCGAAGGGCCTGGTTTCACGGGCCTTTGTGCCTGGCAGGCTGGCAAGCAGCTTGCTCTTCGGAAGAGTCGTCATGAAGCTCCACGCGGCGGTGCTCAGCCTGATGCTCTTCGCGCTCCCCGCGCTGGGCGCCGTGTCCATCGACGCGCTGCGGGCGGCCCAGCGGGTCAGCCGCGAGCAGGTCGGCTCGCTCAAGAGCGAGCAATTGGCCCGCCGCAACGAGCTCTCGCAGGTCTCGCAGCGCATCGAGCAGCTCAAGGCCGAGTCGAAGGGCACGCTGTTGCCGGGCAGCGAGCTCGACGCCGCGCTCAAGCGCTCGCAGGAACTCTCGTCGACCCTCACCGGCCTCGCCGCGCAGAGCTCGACCCGCGAAGGTGAGCTCGAAGCCGCGAACCTCGCGCTGCTGGCCGGGCTGACCGACGAGCTGGCCCGCCTGCGCGCCGACTTCGACCGCCAGACCGACCGCTCGGCCCGCGCGAAGCTCATCGCCAGCATGAAGTCGCTGCGCCAGGAACGCGACGCCATTCGCGCCTCGCTGCCCGCGGCCAGGGTGCCCTCGCTCGACGCGCTCAAGCCCAGCGACGACCCCGAGACGCTGCTCGAGCAGGCCGACCTGCTGCGCGACAACGAAGAGAAGCTGCAGAAGGAACTCAAGGCCCTCGACGCGCGCATCGGCGAGCGCCGCCAGGAAGTCGAGCTCGACCGGCGCGTGCAGCGGTTCCTGGGTGAAGAGTCGATGTTCGACGACCAGGACCGCCGCCTGCGCGTGCAGCACACCCAGCCCTCGGCCGCCGACAACGCCAACGGCCTCACGCCGCAGGGCGGCACCTTCGCCGGCACCGCCAACCCCGCGCCGAACAGCCCGGTCAACGCGCTGGGCGCCGTCGACCCGGCCCCCAACGGGCTCAAGGTGACCAACGGCAGTGACGCGCAGGCCCAGGTGGGTGGGCCGCGCGCCCTGGCCGGCGGCGACGACGACCTGGGCCAGCTCGAGCGTGAGCGCGCGAAGCTGGCCAGCCTGCGCGAGCAGATGGCGAAGAAAGCGGCCGAGCTCGAGAAGCGCGCGGGTGAATTGAAGTAAGCAGCACGCGCATGCGGCTCGCGCTCCTCTGCTTCGTCCTCGCGGTTGGCTGTGGCCCTGCGGCCGTCGACCCCCGGGTCATCGAGCACGCGGCCAATGGGGTGGTCATTCGGCGCGAGGTGCTGGTGGTGCCGGGCCCGACGCCGCCGCCCAACCCCGTCACCCAGGGCGCGACGCCGGCCAGCACGCCCGGCATGCAGGTGGTGCGCTACCGCGTGGACACCGGCAGCGCGGCGCCGAAGCCGGCGCGGGCCATTCTGCTGCTCATGCCCGGGTTTCTGGGCGGCGCCGGCAGCTTCGACAGCCTGGCCCGCGCCATCGTGCGGCGCTCGACGGCCGACGCGCCCCTCGAGGCGTGGGCGCTCGACCGCCGTGCCAACCTGCTCGAAGACCGCACGGGCATCGAAGCCGCGCTCGCGCAGCAGAATGCCGATGTGCTGACCGGCTATTACTTCGCGGGCGCGGCGGTGAACGGCACCACCTTCGCGGGCTTCCAGACGCAACAGCAGGTCGACTTCGAGAGCGAGTGGGGAATGGCCACCACCATCGACGACCTGCGCGCGGTCATCGCGCTCATTCCCGCCGAGCAGCGCCAGGCGCGCGTGGTGCTGGCGGGCCACTCGCTGGGAGCCAGCATCGTCTCGCAATACGCGGCGTGGGACTTCGCGGGCGCGGCGGGGCACGACGAGCTGGCCGGGCTGGTGCTCATCGACGGCGTGACCGGCAGCGAGGGTGGGCCGCTGGCGCTGACCCAGGCGCAGTACGAGACCGACGGGCAGATGACGACCACCATGGGCACCGTGCCCAGCGTGAAGGCCATTCGCGAAGGCAGCCGGTACTTCGCCTTTCCCATTCTCGAGGCGAAGCTGTTTCCGGTGGGGGTGGGCACCGCGCTGCGCGCCACGCTGCACCCCGACCTGGTCGAGGCCGACACGCCCCGCAACACCGCGCTGCAGACGCTCTTCCTGATGGACCGGTTGCCGCGCTTCACCAACCGCGCCGCGTTCGGGCTGGCCTTCGATGCCGCGTCGTGCCCGGTGTCCATCGCGGCGGTGAATGCGGGCGCGAGCACCGGCGGCGCGCTCACTTCGGCGCCGTCTCCCTTCGGAGGCGGCACGGTGGTCAAGCCCAGCGAGGTCACCGCCACCTACGCCTGGCAGGAATACGACCAGGTCAACCCCAGGGAATTCACCTCGCTCACCGACTTCGCGCTGGCGTGGACGCGGCCCGACTCGGACTTCGGCGAGTGGTACTTCCCCCTGCGGCTGACGCTGGACTCGGCGGTAGGCGCGTCGTTGGTGCTCGACCCGGCCGCGTGGCCGGTCACCGCCTGGAACCTGCGCGCCATTCACGGGCGCGAGCTGTCGATGCCGGTGCTGGTCGAGGCTGCGGGCATTCTGCAGGGTGACGTCACGGCCTACGATGCGCTCAAGGCGATTCTGCCGCCGGTCGGGGCGGGGCGGCCGCAGGCAGGCGCGGCCCGCACCTCGAGCGACGGCTTCCAGACCCACGCCAACCCGGCCTTCAGCCACATCGACCCGCTGGCGGCGACCGACGATGCGGGCAGCGCGGCGGCCGAGTGGTTCGACACGCTCGCCAGCTTCCTGAGGCGGGTGACACCCGAGGGCGGGGTGAGCGTGAAGGCCTTCGGGCGCTGACGAGGTTTTTTCCGTGGGGTCCGGCGTGCGGGAGTACGGTGCCGCGCATGGCACCTCCCGACTTGAAAGAGACGCAGACGTGGAAGGCGCTCGCCGCCCATCACACCCGACTCGCCGCGACGCACCTGCGTGACCTCTTCGCCGGGGACCCGGCGCGCGCGAAGACGCTCAGCCTCGAGGTGGGCGGGTTGTACGCCGACTTCTCGAAGCAGCGGGTGACCAGCGAGACCCTGCGACTGCTGGTCGACCTGGCGCGCGAGCGCGACGTGTCGGGCCGCATCTACGCCATGTTCAACGGCGAGAAGATCAACCTCACCGAGAACCGCGCGGTGATGCACGTGGCCCTGCGCGCCCCCAAAGGCATGTCGATGCAGGTCGACGGCGAAGACGTGGTGCCGAAGGTGCACGAGGTGCTGGGGCGCATGTCGAGCTTCGCCGACCGCGTGCGCTCGGGCGCGTGGGTGGGCCACACCGGCAAGCGCATCGAGACGGTGGTGAACATCGGCATCGGCGGGTCTGACCTGGGGCCGGTGATGGCGTACGAGGCGCTGCGCTTCTTCAGCCAGCGTGAGCTCGAGTGCCGCTTCGTCTCGAACATCGACGGCACCGACCTGGTCGAAGCCACGCGCGACCTCGACCCGGCCACCACGCTCTTCATCGTGGCCTCGAAGACCTTCACGACCCAGGAGACGATGGAGAACGCGGCGAGCGCGAAGCGCTGGCTGCTGGCCTCGCTCGAGGACACGGGCGCCGTGGCGAAGCACTTCGTGGCGGTGTCGACCAACGAGGCGGAAGTGCGCGCCTTCGGCATCGACCCGGCCAACATGTTCGGCTTCTGGGACTGGGTGGGCGGCCGCTATTCGATGGACTCGGCCATCGGCCTGTCGACGATGCTCGCGGTGGGGCCGGCCGCGTTCCGCGAGCTGCTCGCGGGCTTCCACGTGATGGACCAGCACTTCCGCTCGGCACCGCTGGAAAGGAACCTGCCGGTGTTGCTGGGCCTCATCAGCGTGTGGAACCTGAACTTCCTGGGCGCGCATTCCATCGCCGTGCTGCCCTACAGCCAGTATCTGAAGCGCTTCCCTGCCTACCTGCAGCAGTTGACGATGGAATCGAACGGCAAGTCGGTCACCGTCGACGGCGCTCCCGTGTCCACCGACACCGGCGCCATCTACTGGGGCGAGCCGGGCACCAACGGGCAGCACTCGTTCTACCAGCTCATTCACCAGGGCACGCGGCTGGTGCCGTGCGACTTCATCGGCTTCCTGAAGGCGCACCACGCGCTGCCGAAGCACCAGGACCTGTTGATGGCCAACCTCATCGCGCAGGGCGAAGCGCTGGCCTTCGGCAAGACCGCCGACCAGGTGCGCGCCGAGCGGGTGCCCGAGGCGCTGGTGCCGCACAAGGTGTTCCCCGGCAACCGGCCGTCGACCACCATTCTGGCCGAGCAGCTCACGCCTTCGGTGCTGGGGCAGTTGATTGCGCTCTACGAGCACCAGGTCTTCGTGCAGGCCGCCATCTGGGGCATCGACGCGTTCGACCAGTGGGGTGTGGAGCTGGGCAAGGTGCTGGCCAGGAAGGTGTCGGGCGAGCTGACCACCAGCGAGCCACCGGGCCACGATGCGTCGACCAACGGGCTCATCGAGCGGTATCGCGCAGGCCGCGCGAAGCTGTAAGTCGTCGTTTTGTTTGGTGAAAACGACAAAATCCTACATGTAGGCAACTTCGGCACAGGTTCTTCGAGAATGGGTGCATCTGGCAGCGATTGACGCTGCCCAAGCACCACCCCGAAAGACCACCATGACCACCATCGCCGCCCGCACCGCCGTCAAGCCTGCCGCGCCCGCTCCCGTCGTTCAGGGCATCATGGCGCCGACCACCCGGCAGTACCACGCCGCCATCAAGAGCATCATCGCGGCGGCCGACAAGGCGAACACGCTGCACGCGCTGAAGAAGGCGCCGGCGGGTTGGGAAGCGGTCAAGCCCTTCGACGTCTCGGGCCACACGGTCGACTTCTCGCGCAAGGCGTACGTCATCAAGAACGAGATCTACCTGCAGACCGGCACCGTGATGGGCCCCAAGTTCTGGTTCAAGGTCGGCCCTGCGCCGATGTTCTGAAGACGGCGCTTCACTCGAAGTTCGAGTCGACGGCGAAGGCACCACTCGAAAGAGTCGGTGCCTTTTGTCGTCATGGCGGGTAGCGAGTCGGGTCTATGCGCAAGCTCCTGGTGAGCAGGTCATAGGCGTTCAGGCGGGTGGCGTAGGCTTGCACGGCGGCGAGTCCGGCTCCCAGAGCCAGAATGTGCTTGAGGATACGCGGCTCGATATTGGGT
>CAIWFK010000869.1 GCA_903911905.1 uncultured Myxococcales bacterium | reverse complement strand
GTCGATTCTGTTTTCCGACATTCGCGACTTCACCACCATCAGCGAGCGGCTGAGCCCCACCGAGCTCATCACCTTCCTCAACACGTACCTCACGCCGATGACGCGCGCGGTGCTGGCCGAGGGCGGGCTGCTCGACAAGTACATCGGCGACGCGGTGATGGGCGTGTTCGGCGCGCCCATGCCTCGTGAGGACCACGCGGCCCAGGCGCTGCGCTGCGTGCTGGCCATGCACCGGGAATTGGAAACGCTCAATCAGGGCGCGCTCAAGGCGCTGGGGCTCGAGGTGGCCATCGGCGTCGGAGTGAACAGCGGTGACGTGGTGGCGGGCAACATGGGGGCCGAGGAACGGTTCGACTACACCGTGGTCGGCGACGCGGTGAACCTGGCTTCGCGGCTCGAGGGCGTCAGCAAGGTCTACGGCGTGTTCTGTCTGGTGGGTGCAGCGACGGTGAAGGCGGCCGGCGTGGGCTTTGCGTTTCGCGAGCTCGACCAGGTGCAGGTCAAGGGCAAGCACGAGGCGGTGGCGGTGTACGAGCTGCTCTCGGGACCGGGGCGGGTGGTGGTCGAGCGCGCCGAGTTGGAGGCGTGGAACCGTGGGCTCGCCGCGTTCCGCGCCGGGAAGTTGCCCGAGGCGAGGGCGGCGTTCGCCACCTTCCAGGCGGCGAACGTCAAGGACCTCGCGGTCGCGCGCTACGTCGAGCGGCTGGCGGAGTTGCCTGAGCAGGCGCCCGAGGGGTTCAGCGCGGTGACGGCGTTCAAGACGAAGTAGCGGTGGTCGGCTACCGGCGGAGCAACGCTTCGACCTCGTGGAGCATCTGCTTCGACTCCTCATCTGCGGGGTCCAGCTCGACCAACCTGCGGGCGGCCGAGAGCGCGGCGCGCAGCTCGGCGTTCGCCCCCGGGTCCTTGCGGGCACGAAGGTCCATGCCCAGGAGCTTGTGACATTCGACCAGGCCATTGAAGCGGTTCTCGCCTTCGCTCGAGAGGGCCTCGAGCTCCCGACAGGCCGCCAGCGCCTGGCGGACGGCCTCGTCATGATGAGCTGCCTGTTCGAGCGCGACGCCCAGTTGGGCGAGGGCCAGCCCTTGCTCTTCGAGGGTATTCGTCGAGCGGTCGAGCGCGAGGATCCGCTCGTAGGTCGCGACCTGCTGGCGCATGGACTCGACGGCGCCCTCCAGGTCTTTCTGCGCTGACTGCAGTTCGCCCATGGTTTCCCAGGCGGAGGCGAGGCGCTCGAGCGCTGCGGTATCTCCTTCGGCCCAGGGCACCAGTCGGTTGCGGGCCTCGCGGGCCCTCTCGAGCGCCTCGGGCCTTCGCCCCAGGGTCTTGAGGAGCGTGCTCGCCTCGAGCAGGACTCGCGCAAGCTCCAGGTCCGTGGCCTTGCCGTCGAGTTCGGGGCGTGAACGCAGCGCCCGGCCAAGCTCGGCCGCCGACTCGTACTCGCCCAGCGCGCGAGCAGGCTCGTGTTGGGTCGTGAGGGCGTCGCCCAGGTTTCTCGCGATGTCGAGCCGCTCGACGGCGAGCTCGGCGTTCTGAGGGTCTACGGTGCTCACCAGTTGAAGCCTCGTACCCGCTCGCTCGAGGAGCGCGACGGCAGCGCGGGGATCGCGGGGTCGCATCACGATTCCGATCATCTGCTCGTTGTGAGCGAGCTCACGGAGCAGCCGCAAATTCAATGGGTCGCGACTCGAGAGGCGTTCGCGCAGCTCCCGGGCCTCGGTCAGCTCGGCGAGCACCGTCTCGCCCTCTGCGTCCGTGGGGAGCGATGACGCCACCTCGAGCGCGCTGGCGAGCCGGCTCTGCACGTTGGTGTCGAGCGGGTGTTGACCCAGCAAGCGCCGAAAAATGCCGACCGCTGTCTGCGCGTGTCGCCTGGCGTCGTCCCGCCGGTCGAGGTGGATGAGGCTCGTGCCGACGTCTTCTTCCAGCACGGCTTCGAGCAGGTCGGCCTCGTCTGCGGGCTGCGAGGCACGCACGGCCGGCAACAGCCGAAGCCCCGCCTCGAACTCCTCGAGCGCCTCGCGGTAGCGTCGCAGCGCGATCAGGCGCAGCCCCAGTTGGTTGTGGCTGACCGCGAGGTTGTTCTGCCAACGGCCGTTCGCCGGGGCGCTGGCCACCAGCGCCTGGCGAATGGCGAGGCTGCGGGTGAACTGGTGCAGGGCCTCGTCGCTGCGGCGCAGTTCGAGCACAGCGGTGCCGAGGAGATCGAAGGCCTGCGCCAGTTCGTTGCGCGACTCGTCGTCGGTCAGCGGCTCGAGCAGGCCGATCGCCTCGCGGGCACTCTGCGCGGCCGCGAGGGTCTCGTGCTCGACGAGCAGCACCTGCCCCAACTGCCGGTGGGCGCGCCCGCGCTGGCGCCGGGCGTCGAGGCGCGGGCCCGGCGCGTTTCGCTGGTAGTACTGCGTGGCACTCGAGGCGACCTCCTTGAGCAGGTCGACCCGGCCGATGGGCTCGAGCTTGTCGTGCAGGTTGCCCAACATGAGGTCGATGAGCCGCTCGGCTTCGTCGCGGCTGGTCTCGGCGCGGGCCTGGGCCGCGAAGATGCGTTCGAGCGAGGCGACACCGATGACGGCGATGATCGTCAGCGCGACGACGGCCATGGTGATCAGCGCCCGGTTTCGCTTCAGCCATCGCGTGAAGAGCTCGCCGCGCGAGTAGTGATGCGCGCCGACCAGTTGTCCGTTGAGGAACCGCCTGACGTCGGTCGAGAATTCGCGAGCGGTCGGGTAGCGGTCGGCCGGCTCGCGGGCCATCGCCCGGTCGACGATGGCGAGCAACTCGGTCGGCACGCCGCGCTGACGCTGCGCCAGGGGAGGCGGCGGCCCCGCCCGCACGGCCGCCAGCACCTCGAGGGGGCTGCCCTCGGAGACGGTTCGCCCGGCCAGGACACACTCGAGGATGGCGCCGAGCGCGTAGACGTCGGTGCGGGCGTCGACCGGCCGGCCCCAGGCCTGCTCGGGCGACATGAAGGCGGGGGTGCCCATGACGGCGCCCGGTTGGGTGACGGACGGCTCTTCGGGAGCCCCCGGGGTGGCCGGCTCGCGGTCGTCGAGCGACTTGGCGAGGCCCCAGTCGATGACCACCGTCTCACCGAAGTTCCCCACCAGGATGTTGCTCGGCTTGAGGTCGCGGTGAATCACGCGCTCTCCGTGCGCCCAGGCCATCGCGTCTGCAGCCGCGAGCACGTGTGGAACCAGCGCCAGGCGGCCATCGAGCGTCGGCGCCGCGCGGATCGCCTCGTCGAGCGACCGGCCTGCCACCAGGGACATGGTGTAGAAGGGCTCGCCCGACGGCCACACCCCCGCTTCGTGGACGTTGACGATCGACGGGTGCTGCAGCCGCGCGGTGATGCGCGCCTCGTACTCGAAGCGCTGCTTCGCCTCGGGGGTCGCCGCGACGAGCAGTTCCTTGAGCGCGACCGGTCGACCGAGCCGGCGGTCGCGCGCGATCCGGATGCGACCCATGCCGCCTCGGGCCAATTCGCGCTCCACGTCGTAGTGCCCCGGGTCGACCGGCAGGAAGGTCGCGACCGCCGGCTGCTCACGCGCCGTCGAGGGGAGGGTCTTGTCATCGTCGTGAACGCCCATGCCGCCTTTATAGTGAAGTCGCCGGGTGGCTTGCGTTCGCGCAACCCGGCGCCGGTTCCGCCAGTCGAACCGGGGTTGCGCGTGCTATCTGCCGCGTCATGGCCCAGTCGAACGTCTTCGCGGTGATCATGGCCGGCGGCAGCGGCACCCGGTTCTGGCCCCTCTCACGCGCCTCGCTGCCCAAGCAGTTCCTCGCGCTCTCCACCAGGCGCCCGCTCATCACCGAGACCCTGGCCCGCCTGCGCGGCGTCTCGACCCCGAAGAAGAGCTTCGTGGTCTGCGGCGCGAAGCACGCGAAGCTGGTGGCGAAGACGCTCCCTTCCTTGCCGAAGGCCAACGTCATCGTCGAGCCCGAGGCCCGCAACACCGCCCCCGCCATCGCGCTGGCCACCGCGCGAGTCGCGCAGCTCGACCCCGAAGGCATCATCGTGGTGGTGCCGTCTGATCAACACGTCGCCGACGTGCCGGCCTTCACCGCGTCGCTGAATGAAGCCATCGCGCTGGCCCGCACCGGCGTCATCGTCACCCTGGGCATCGCGCCCACCCGCCCCGAGACTGGCTACGGCTACATCAAGCAGGGCGAGGCCCTGAAGAGCCCCACCGCCAGGCGCGTCGCGGCCTTCGTCGAGAAGCCCGATCGCGCCACCGCCGAGAGCTACCTCGTGCAGGGCAATTACCTGTGGAACGCCGGCATCTTCGTCTTCAGCGCTCGCGCCATGCTCGAGGCGCTCGCCGCTCACCTGCCCGAGTCGACCTCGCCCTTGAACGCCATTCGCGCAGCCCTGGGCACCAAGAAGGCGGCCGCCGTGCTGGCGAAGGAATGGAAGAAGCTGCCCTCCATCTCCATCGACTACGCGGTGGCCGAGAAGGCCACCAACATCGCGGTGGTTCCCTGCGCCTGCGGCTGGAGCGACGTCGGCTCGTTCAACGCCCTGCCCGAAGTGCGCCTGCAGGACACCAACGGCAACGTGGTCTCGGGCGCGCTGCCCTTCGTCATCGACTCGAAGGGCTGCGTGGTGCTGGGGAAGGACAAGCCCATCGCGGTGGTCGGCATGACCGACGTGGTGGTGGTCGACGCGGGCGACGCGATTCTGGTGCTCCCCAAAGACCGCAGCCAGGACGTGCGCAAGGTGGTCGAGGCGCTCAAGGCCCGGAAGCTGGCGCAGTACCTCTGACGGTCCCCGAGTGCCCGGGCTACACTCGCCGCCATGAGCGAGCGCCCGGCCACCCTGCAGCAGCTCTTCGACTGGCTGGTCGACGGCGCCCCGGGAGCGGCGACGCCGATGGCGGTGGTCGAGCACCTGGGCACCGAGCTGCGCGCCAGCGGCGTTCCCGTCGAGCGCATCGGCGCCTTCGTGCGCACCCTGCACCCGCACATCGTCGGCCGCGGCTTCTTCTGGATGCCCGGCGCGCCCACCCGCGTGGTCGAGAACGCCTGGGCCGGGCTCAACAGCGAAGGCTTCAAGCGCAGCGTGCCGGCGAAGGTCGAACAGACGGGCCTCGAGGTGCGCGCGCGGCTCGACGCGGGGCAGACCGGCTACACCGGGCTCGACGACCTGCAGGCCCAGGGCTTCACCGACTACCTGATGCTGCCGCTCAAGTTCATGGGCGGCACGGTGCACAGCATCGGCTTCGCGACCAAGACCCCGTCAGGCTTCACCGACGCGCACCTCGAGGCCCTGCGCTTCGTGGGGCGCCCGCTGGCCCGGGTGTCCGAGACGCTGGCGCTGATGCGTACCGCGGTGAACCTGCTCAATACCTACGTCGGTCGTGACGCGGGCGAGCGCATTCTGGCCGGGCGCATTCAGCGCGGTGACACCGAGGCCATTCGTGCCGTCATCTGGTTCTCGGACCTGCGCGGCTTCACCTCGATGTCGGGCGAGCGCACCCCGGCGCAGATCATCGCCGTGCTCAACCAGGTCTTCGACTGCCAGGTGCCCCACATCGAGCAACACGGGGGCGAGGTGCTCAAGTTCATGGGCGACGGCATGCTGGCCATCTTCCCCATCGTGGGTGACGACGTGGCCGATGCCGCGTCGCGGGCCTCGAAGGCGGGCACGGCGGCCTTCGCCTCGCTCGACGCGCTCAACCTCACCCGCCCCAGCGAAGCGCCGCTGCGCTTCGGCGTGGCGCTGCACGTGGGCGAGGTCGCGTACGGCAACATCGGCGGGGCGTCGCGGCTCGACTTCACCGCCATCGGCCCTGCCGTCAATCTCGCCAGTCGCATCGAGGGGTTGACCGGCAAGCTCGACAAGCGCCTGTTGCTCAGCGAGGCCGTCGCCGCCGCCGCGACCTTCGCCACCCGCCTGGTGGGCCGCTTCGAGCTCAAGGGCGTGGCTGGCGAATGTCCCGTGTACGAGACCAGCTGAGCGCCGAGCGGTTTGCGTGCCCGGGGAAGGGTGGGGTACAGGCTTTGGCTCCAGTGGGGAGCCGAACCATGATCCGCCGTTGCCTGTCGTCGATCGCATTCACGCTGGTGGCCGCGTCGTGCGGAGACGGCGTTCAACCCATCGTCGATTCCGGCACCCCGTTGCCCCACACCAGTTGCCTGGACAACGACGGCGATGGCGTTCCCGGGACCGGTGACTGCTCGGGTCAGCCGCTCGTCGACTGCGACGACACCGACCCCACCGTCTTTCCCGGCAACCACGAGACCTGCAACGGCCGGGACGACAACTGCGACGGCCACATCGACGAAGGGCTGCCCCAGACCTCGTACTACCGCGACGGTGATGGCGACGGGTTCGGCACCACCAAGGTTGGCGAGGGCTGCAACCCGCCGGCTGGCACCGCGACCCAGGGCGGCGACTGCGACGACACCAACGCCAACGTGCACCCCGGCGCCCACGAGGTCTGCAACGGTCTCGACGACGACTGCAACGGCCAGGTCGACGACGGCCTGCCCACCCAGCAGTTCTTCGTCGACGCCGACGGCGATGGCTTCGGTGACCCCGCCAGCACGCCCGTCACCTCGTGCCAGAGCACGCTGCCCGGCCACGCGCCGAATTCGTCCGACTGCGACGACACCAACCCCACCGTGAAGCCCGGGGCGACCGAGCTGTGCAACAAGGTCGACGACAACTGCGACGGGCTGGTCGACAACGGCGTCACCTACGTCGACTACTACCCCGACGTCGATGGAGACGGGTTCGGCGCGGCCTCGGCTTCGCCCGTCTCGTCGTGTGCGCCGGTCGCCGGCATGGTGGTCGACCATTCCGACTGCAACGACGGCAACGCGGCCATCAAGCCGGGCGCTCCCGAGGTGTGCAACGGCCTCGACGACAACTGCAACGGGCAGGTCGACGACGGGCTGACCTTCGTGACCTATTACGTCGACGCCGACGGCGACGGCTTCGGGTCGATGAACGACAGCGGGACCTCGTCGTGCACGCCCATCGCCGGGCGCGTCACCATGCACGGTGACTGCAACGACGCGAACCCCACCATCAAGCCGGGCGCGCCCGAGCTGTGCAACGGCGTCGACGACGACTGCAACGGGCAGGTCGACGACGGGCTGACCTTCACCAATTACTACGTCGACAGCGACGGTGACGGGTTCGGCGCGCGGGGTTCGGCGCCCACGTCGAGCTGCGCGCCGCTGGCCGGCCACGTCACCACCGCGACCGACTGCGACGACGCGCGCGCCTCGGTGCACCCTGGCGCCACCGAGGTGTGCAACGGGCTCGACGACGACTGCAACGGGCAGGTCGACGACGGGCTGGCCTTCACCAATTACTACCCCGACGCCGACGGCGATGGTCATGGCAGCTCGACGGCCAGCGCGCAGTCGGCCTGCTCGGCGCCTTCCGGCAAGGTGACCTCGCACGACGACTGCAACGACGCGAACGCCAGCGTGTACCCGGGCGCTCCCGAGCTGTGCAACGGGGTCGACGACAACTGCGACGGGCTGGTCGACAACGGCGTCGCCACCCAGAACTACTACCCCGACGCCGACGGCGACGGGTACGGCGCGAGCAGCGGTTCGCCCATCGCGTCGTGCAGCGCGGTGGTGGGGCGCGTCACCGACCACGGCGACTGCAACGACGCCAACGCCGCCGTGCACCCCGGCGTGGCCGAGGTCTGCAACGGGGTCGACGACAACTGCAACGGGCAGGTCGACGAAGGCCTGACCGTGCTCGCGTACTACCCCGACGTCGACGGTGACGGGTACGGCGCGGCCAGTGGCACGGCGCAGAATTCGTGCGCGGCGGTGGCCGGCAAGGTCACCAACCACACCGACTGCAACGACTCGAACGCTTCGGTACACCCCGGCGCCGCCGAGGTGTGCAACGGCGTCGACGACAACTGCAACGCGTCCATCGACGAAGGCAACCCGGGCGGCGGCGCGGCCTGCGCCACCGGTCAGTTCGGCAGCTGCTCGGCGGGCACCACCGCGTGCACCAGCGGCGCCCTCGCCTGCAACCGCAACACCGGGCCCACCACCGAGACTTGCAACGGCCTCGACGACAACTGCAACGGCACCGTCGACGAGGGCTTCGCCGGCCTGGGCGTGGCGTGCAGCGCGGGCGTGGGCGTGTGCCTGCGCAACGGCGTCAACGTGTGCAACGCGGCCGGCACCGGCGTCACGTGCGGTGCGGTGGCCGGCGCACCGACCGCCCCTGCCTGCGACGGGCTCGACAACGACTGCGATGGCCTCGTCGACGAGCCGGTGCTCTCGAGCACCAACGACGTGGGCACCACCGCGTGGACCGACCTCGAGGTGAAGCCGTACTACTATTCGGCGAATTCCTGCGCGGGTGGCGTCGCGGGCTCGGGCACCGACGCGCTGGTGGGTGGCGCGCTGGTGATGGCGGGCGGCACCTCGGGCATCGCCTTCCAGCCGCTGACCGCGTCGGGCGCGCCCACCGGCGGAGCCACCCAGTTCACCGGCCTCACCTATTCCGACGTCGACGCCGCCCAGGCCGCAGACGGTTTCGTGGTGGCGGGCATCTGGGCGGTGAACAACGCCGAGATGGACCTGTACTACGTCGATTCGCTCGGCACGCAGCGAACGTACCGGTACACGAACTTCAAGTACCCGGCGGGCTGCACCACCAACTGCCACACGCTCGATTCGGTGCGCGTGGTGCGCGGCAACGGCAAGCGCGTGAGCATCATCTGGCGCGAGAGCACGTACGGCCTCAACCTGGTGCAGGTCGAGCCGTGCTTCGTCAACAACGCGTGGGAATTCCGCGCGCCCGGCTGCACCACCACCACGCTCACCATCTGGCAGCTCAAGGCCAGCACCACCGAGGTGCCGGGCATCGGCGCCGATTCGGCGATGGTCGACTGGGCGCCTTCGCAGACCTGCGCCGCGACCTCGACGCAGCGCAAGCTGGGCATCGCGTACCTGCCCACCGCGGCCACCGAGAGCTTCTTCACCGTCAACGAAGACGCGACCGGGCTGACCACCGACACCAGCGTGTACACCGTGACCAGCCCGTCGACCGTGAGCGAGCCCGAGGTCGCGTATTTCAAGGACGCCGCGGCGACCGACCAGTTCCTGGTGGCGTACGTGTGGAACGACGTGAGCCTGGGCCAGGCCGACCTCGACTTCTGGCTGACGAATGACCAGACGTGGCACTTCGCGTACCTCGACTACGCCACGCAGAACGGCGCGGCGTCCATCTCGCGGCCTCGCGCGTCGGCGAACTCCATCACCGGCCAGCTCGAGCTGTCGGCCGTGCGCTGGGTGGCCGAGGCCACCGCCTTCAAGACCCAGGTCATGACCCGCACCACCGACCTCGCCGGCACCCGCACGCCCACCGGCTCGGCGGTCGAGCTGAGCGTCACCAGCGGGGCCTGCGTGGGCGACCCTGCCTGCCGCCCCGGCAACAAGGCCGCGTTCACCAACTGGCTGCCGTTCAACCGGCTGTATTATTCGGCCAGCGGTTCGACCCCGTCGGGCAGCTATTCCAGCGTGTTGACCTGCAATTGAAGGCAACGCTGACAGAACCCTGACAGCCTGCCGTCACGGCGCTCGGGTGTGGTGGGGGCATGATCACCACCTTCGAACTCGAGGCGCCGTACCGGTTTCTTCTTTCGGCCGCGGCCGAATTCTACGCGGGCTTCACGCCCATGGGCGGTGCGGCCCAGGCCGGAGGAGGGCGGCTGAAGCTGGGGTTGCTGCTCGACCGCACCTTCACGCCGGCCTGCGTGACCCTGACCCAGACCGGTACCCGGCTGCAGGCGCTGGTCGAGGGCAGTGACGACGTGGCGCGGGTGCGCGCGCAGCTCGCTCGCATGCTGGGGCTCGAGGCCGACGGGCAGGCCTGGGCGCGGGTGGGCGAGCGCGACGAGGTGCTCGGGGCCTTGCAGCGGCAGACGCCGGGCTTCTTCACCGCGGGCTTTCCGTCACCGTACGAAGCGGGAGTGCAGGGCGTGCTCTCGCACCGCAGCTCCATCGCGCAGGGCGCGGCGCTCAAGCGGCGGTTGGCCCAGGCGCATGGCACGGTGCTCGGGGGCCTGGCCATTCTGCCCACGCCGGTGCAGTTGCTCGAGCTGCGCGAGTTCCCCGGGCTGGCGGCGCCGAAGCTGAACGTGCTGCACGGGTTGGCGCGGGCGGCGCTCGACGGCACGCTCGACGCCGACCGGTTGCGCGCGATGCCGGTCGAGCAGGCCCTGGACTCGCTGCAGGCGCTGCATGGCATCGGGCCGTGGACTGCGGGGCACATGCTCTTCCGCGGCGCGTCGCTGCAAGACGAGCTGCCGCTGACCGAACCGCGGGTGCAGCGGGCCTTCGCGGTCGCCTAACAGCGGCCCGAGGCCGACTTCGAGGCCTGCGCCGAGGCGTGGCGGCCGTTCCGCATGTGGGCGTGCATCGCGCTGGTGCGCAACCTGGCCAGAGTGGGTCAGTTCAGCTCGCCTCCCGAAGAGCGAGCCAGGCGTGGGCGCTCGTCGCGCACGGCCGTCGCGGCACGGTGAACGTGTGGGGCAGGTCGACTCGGCGGGGCGAAAGGCCTGTGGCGGTGACCTGGGCGTTCGCGGCGATTCCAGCGGGCGCTCGGCCGACATTCTGGCGCGACGAAGGCGCTCACCGGCGACCAGAAGGCACGCTGACCGATGGAGGACGGACCCGGCGTTCGGTGCGCGGTCGAGCGAGCCTTCGATGCGCCCCAACTGGGCGCCCAGTCGGGGGGCGTGTACCCGCGCACGGGAAGAAAATGCGAGCAAAAGCTCAGCTTTTCAGCCCGGGCTCACCAACGCCACGGCCGCCGAGACGAGGGTGTTGATGGTGAAGGGCTTGTCGAGCACCAGCGCCGCGCCGAACCGACTGGCCAGCGACCGGGTCGCCTCGTCGGAAAAGGCGGTGATGAGAATGACGGGCGTCATCGCGGCGCCCTGGCGCAGCCTGGCGAGCACTTCGAGCCCCGACTGGCGGGGCATGTTGATGTCGCTGACGATGAGGTCGGGCTCGCGCGGGTTGTCGTCGTCTTCCAGCCCCGCCGACACCTGGCCCCAGAGCGCGTCGCCGTCCTGCACTTCGACCACGTCGTAGCCCGCGTCTCGCAGGGCCTCGGCGAGCAGGGCGCGCATCGTCGGGTGATCTTCGGCCAGCAGGACCTTGCGGAGCTGGGGAACGGCGTCGTCGAGGGTGGTCACGCGTTGGTCTCCTGCCGGCTCACCGACGTGGTGTGCGTCGCCCGGCCAAAGCGATCACGCCTGCGTCGACCGTCTCGAACACCCCGCTCGACGAAAAGGCAAAGCGACCGTACCGAACCGAATGGCATGCGTCGTGAAGGCTCGTGGCCCCGGCGCCACTCCCGGCGCTCGCACAGGAGATGACCTCATGTTCAAGAACCTTCGGGCACTCGATGGCATCGGGGCGCTGCTCGGCATTCCCGCGCTGACCCTGATGTATGTGCTGGCGATGATGGCGCTGGCCGAGAGCTACGTGAAACCGCCGCTGGGACCGCGCGGCGAGCCGCTCATCTGCACCACTGCGGGGCAGACGCCCAACGGCTGCTGAACGGGCCGGGGTTCACCGGGTCGCGCCCGGGGCGATTTACCGCGGGCGTGCTCGCGGCCTGGAGGTTACGTTTCTTGACGTTCCATGACCGTCTTGTCGACCACCCCAGCTGAGCGCTCCTTCGAAGACGTGCTGGTCCCGAGGCCTTCGAACGGGCGACACGCCCGCGCCTGACGCCCATGGTCGGCTCGGCGCGACAGCGGGTTGTCGGGGCACCGCGCAAGTCCCGTCGGTCACTCGCGATATTCGCGGCCGTGTTCGCGGTCGGTAGCGCCTCCGCCGACCCACCCGGGCACTCCGCGTTTCGCACCTACGGGCTGGACGAGGGCTTGACCAACCTGGCCGTGCTCAGCCTCACCCAGGATCAGCGCGGGGTGATGTGGGTCGGTACCGAAGACGGGCTCTTCTCGTACGACGGTCAACGCTTCACACGGTACGGGGCGACCGACGGCCTGCCGGTGGGGGCCATCGTCGAGCTGGCGACCGACGCGCAGGGCGCGGTGCTGGTGGGCACCGAGCGCGGGTTGGGCCGCGTCGTCGATGGCAAGGCGTCCACCGTGAGCGAGGTTCCGGCTCGCCGCGTGGCGAGCCTGGCGATCGAAGCGCAGGGCTGCAGTTGGGTCTGTGTCGAGCAGCCGACCGAAGGCCTGTGGCGCAGTTGCGGGGGCCAACCGTATGCCCCCGTCGAAGGGTGGGGCTCAGGCGCCTGCACCTCGATTTCCGTGGGCGCGCCAGGCGAGCTGCTGGTGGCGACGCCGGCCGGTCTGTCGACCCACCAGTCGAGCGGAGCGTGGACCCACCAGCCCGTCGACTGGCGAGGCGAGCGCATCGACGTGGTGGCGCGCGATGGAAGCGGCCGCCTCTGGGCGCGGTCGCTCTCGCGGGTGCTGGTGGCCCCACCGGGCGAGTCGACCTTCCGCTTCGCCGACGACGACCTGCCTCGGGCCTACCTCGACGGTCACCTCACGGTCGGGCCCGACGGCGAGGTCTGGGTGGCGACGGTGGCGGGCGTCGCGCACCGTCGAGGCGACACCTGGGACCTCCTCGGTGAGCGCGCGGGGCTGCGCGGGCTGGTCAACGCCATCTTCTTCGACTCCGAGGGCTCGGTCTGGTTCGGCGGCCTGGGCCTTCACCGCTGGTTGGGCTCGGGGCACCTGCGCTCGACGACGCACGTCGACGGGCTGCCGAACGACAACGTGTGGGCCATCGCCCGTCACCCCGACGGGTCGCTGCTGGTGGGCACCGACGAGGGGTTGAGCCAGGGTACGGCCGAGCGGTGGACCCCGCTGCCCTTCGCCACGCATCTGGGCATCAAGGCGTTGGCGCCGGCGCGCGACGGTACGCTGTGGCTGGGCGCCAGTCCGCTGCAGGTGCTGCACTGGGCGCCCGCGACCGGTGCGCTCGAACGGTACGGCGCGGCCGACGGGCTCGCGGGCTCGCAGGTGGCGAGCGCGGTGGTGGACGCCGAGGGCACGCTGTGGGTCGGCACCGAGCGCGGCGGGCTCTTCGGTTCGCGGCAGGGCCCCGGGGGAAAGGTTCGCTTCGCCCCCGCCGAGCTGCCCGATTCCGTGCCGACCGAGATCGTCAGCTCGCTCGCGCTCGACGCCCAGGGGCGGGTCTGGGCGGCGGGCTCGGAAGGGCTGGCGGTGCGTGAAGGCGGCCGCTGGCGGCGCTTCACCGCGAAGGACGGTCTGCCCGAGACCTACCAGGCGTTCGTCGCGCCGCGCGCCGCGGGCGGCATGTGGGTCGCGGGGTGGTCGTCGACCGGCGTCCTTCCGGCCAGCCTCGAGAACGGGAAGCTGGTGCTGGGGGAGGCCCTGCTGGTCGGGCGCAAGGTGTACTTCCTCGGAGAAGACGCCCGGCATCGGCTGTACGTGGGAACCGGTTCGGGGCTCGCCATCGTCCAGCGGGGGACGGTGACCGAGCTGACCCAAAACGACGGGCTGCCGGGCGACGACTGCGACGCGAACTCGTTCTGGGCGGACCCCGACGGCGTCGTGTGGGTGGGCACGAGCACCGGCCTGGCCCGGCTCGACGCGGCGCGCGACTGGGCGCCGCCAGCCCCGCCGCGCACCATCATCGAGCGCGCCCGACTCGGAGGCCGGTCGCTCGACGGCGCGGCGGCGACCGTCGAGCACACCGAGAACACCCTCGAAGTGCACTTCGCGGCCATGAGCTACGTCAACGAGAAGAAGGTCCGCTACCGCACCCGGCTGGTCGGTCTCTCGAGCGAATGGCGTGAGTCGCCGTTGCCCGAAGAGCGGTTCACCAACCTGCCGCCCGGCTCGTACCTGTTCGAGGCGCAAGCGGGGGTGGGCGACGGCCAGTGGGGCGCGCCTGCCCAGGCCAGCTTCGTGGTGCGCCCCGCCTTCTGGCAGACGGGGTGGGCCCGCGCCGCGATGCTGGCGGCGCTGCTGGGGTTGGTCGCGCTCACCGTGCGCTGGCGGCGAGCGGCCGCCGAAGGGGCGAGGTCGAAGCGCGCGAGCGACGAATTGCTCCGCTCGGTCTTCGGCGTGATTCGGGAAGGCGTGCTGGTGCGCGAGCCCTCGGGCGCCCTGACCATCTGGAACACGGCGGCCGAGGACATCATCGGGTTGAGCGGCCCGCAGCTCACGCAAGACGTCCCCCCACCACCCGGCTGGCGGCTGCTGCGTGAAGATGGCTCGGAGGTGGCGCCGAACGAGCGACCCGGACACCTCACGCGGGTCACCGGGAAGCCGGAACCCGTGCAGTTGGTGGCCTTCCCCGGCACAGATGGCCCGCGGTGGGCCCTGGTGTCGACCGAACCGGTGCTGGCCGCCGAGCGCGGGCCCGGGCCCTGGCCCACGGTGACCACCATCAGCGACGTCACCGAGCAGGTGCGGGCCCGCGAAAAGCTGCGCACCGCGATGGAGGCCTCGAACGAGGCCAGCAAGCTCAAGAGCCAGTTCCTGGCCAACATGTCGCACGAGATTCGCACGCCGCTCAACGCCGTGCTCGGGCTGACCCGGTTGGCGAAGGACGAGCCGCTGACGCCCCGACTGGCCGAGTACCTCGAGCTCATCGAGCGTTCGGGCGACGACCTGTTGGGGCTGGTCAACGACCTGCTCGACTTCTCGAAGATCGAAGCCGGCAAGCTGACCCTCGAACGCATTCCCTTCAGCGTGAAGGACCTGCTCGGGCAGCTCGAGCGGGTCTTCGCGCCAGCCCTCGCGGCCAAGGGCCTCCGAATCGAGCGGCGCACCGGGACCGACGTGGGCGAGCAGGTGCTGGGCGACCCCTTGCGGGTCCGGCAGGTCCTCACCAACCTCCTGTCGAACGCCATCAAGTTCACCGTGCGCGAGGGCACCATCGCGCTCGCCGCGCACCGGGAGGGCGACGAGGTGCGCTTCGAGGTCACCGACACCGGCATCGGCATGACCGAAGAGCAGGTCAGCCGGCTCTTCGAGGCCTTTCGGCAGGGTGACGCCACGACGACCCGGCGCTTCGGTGGCACCGGGCTGGGGCTGGCCATCAGCCGCTCGCTGGCGCGCGCCATGGGCGGCGACCTCGAGGTCCAATCGGCCGAGGGGCGCGGGTCGACCTTTGCCTTCCACTGCCCGCTGCCCGCGACGGTGGTGACGGCGCCGGTCACGTCGGTCGTGCGCGTGCCCGAGGGCCTGCGCGGGCGACGGGTGCTGCTGGTCGACGACAACAGCGTCAACCGCCTGGTGGGCCGCGCCCTGCTGCTCAAGGCGGGCATCGAGGTCACGATGGCGGAAGACGGCGAGCACGGGCTGGTCATGGCGTGCAACGCCCCCGAGCCCTTCGACGCGGTGCTGATGGACGTGCAGATGCCCGTCATGGACGGGTACCAGACCACCGCTGAGCTCAGGCGCCGACTCGGCGAGCGCACGCCGCCCGTCATCGCAGTGACCGCCCACGCGATGGTGGAACAGCGCGCCGAGTCAGAAGCGGCTGGAATGGTGGCGCACGTCACCAAGCCCATCGACCCGGCCGAGCTCTACGCCGTGCTCGAGCGGCTCTTCTCGTCGAAGTAGGCCGTGGTTGTCGAACGTGCCCCGCGCTGGTCTGTTGCGACCGTGACGACACGCCGACTGACCGTGGTCGATTCCTTCGCGCCCGAGGCGAAGGCCCTGCGCGCCCACTTCGAGACCCGCTTCGCCGACCCCCGCCGCGCGACCAGCGATCGCTTCGTGTGGGACCTGTGGAACGTGCCGGGGCAGTACACCGCGCTGCGCACCCCGGCGTGGGAATTCTTTCCGAAGAAGCTCTACGACGCCTTCCACCAGCGCCTGGTCTGGTGGGGTCGCCGCACGCTGGGCTGCCACGACGTCGCGCCTCCGTGGCTCAGTTGCTACGTCAACGGCTGCGAGCAGCGCCTGCACGGTGACCTGCCGCACGGCCAGTTCGCCTTCGTCTTCTCGCTGACGCCCTGGCAGCGGCGCACCTTCCGCGGCGGCGAGACGCTCGTCCTCACCGACGAGGCGCTCGATTTCTGGCGCGACTTCCAGTCGGTGCGTGGGGTCGAAGAGCCCGAGCTGGTCGACGAGGTGCCGGCGAAGTTCAACCGCCTGGTGGT
>CAIWFK010000868.1 GCA_903911905.1 uncultured Myxococcales bacterium | reverse complement strand
GCGCGTGTGGTGGCACCAAGGGCGCGTGTGACGTGTCGACCTGCCCGACCGGGTGCTGCGACGCGAGCGACGTGTGCCGCGCGGGTGACTCGGCGAGCGCGTGCGGAGCCGGCGGGCACGTGTGCGTGGCGTGCCAGGGGAGCGTGGCCTGCAACGTGGGCGTGTGCGGCGGGACGTCGACGGGCGGCGGCTCGGCGACGGGCGGCGGAAGCGCGACGGGCGGCGGGAGCGCGACGGGTGGCGGCACGGCGACGGGAGGCGGCACGAGCACCGGCGGCGGTTCGGCCAGCTTCGGGGTGGTGGTCAACGAAATCAGCACCAAGGGCGGCGACTACGTCGAGTTCTTCAACACCGGCGCTTCGACCGAGGACCTGACCGGCTACTCGGTGGCCGACCTGGACCCCGACGGCGGCGGGCCCAAGCTGACCGAGGCGCTGCTGTTGCCCTCGGGCACCACCATCGGCCCCAACGGCTACCTGCTGCTCGCCACCGAGCTCGACGCTGGCTACGACGTGTGTGCCGACGCGGGCGTACCGCTGTGCCCCAAGTTCAAGTTCGGCCTCAGCAGCACCAAGGGCGACGCGGTGTTCCTGCTCAAGCCCGACGGCACCCAGGCGGCGAGCCTGATGATTCCCATCGCGCCGCACCCGTCGGGGCAGTCGTACGGCCGGCTGCCCGACGGCACCGGGCCCTTCCAGGTGACGGCGAAGACCCCGGGGCGCGCGAACACGCCCTGAGTCTGTTGCAGGCCGCCCCCGCGCGTGAAAGACGCTGGTCATGGCGAACCAGTTGCTGACGTTCATGAACCGGGACGACGAAGAGGGCTTCCTGCGCGTGCTCGAGAAGTACGTGTTCGAGGTCTACCCGCGCCGGGTGCCTCCCGACTGGAAGACCTTTCGCGCCACGGCCTCGACGCTCGACCAGTTCCCGCGCGAAGAGGTGTACCTGGTGGCCAGCGACATCGGCCCGGCGATGGTCGACAAGATCAAGCGCGGCCCCGACAAGGGCTTCTGGCGCGTCGATGAGGTGCGCAGCCCGGTGCTGTTCTGGCAGCGCTGCCTGCCCAACGACGACGGCGAGCTGGTCTCGGGGCAGCTCTGGGCCGAGCTCGACGTGACCCAGCAGACCGGTCGACGGAACGCCGCGCCCGACCAGTTCCGCACCCGGGTGGTCGAGATCGAGAACTGGCTGCGCAAGAACTTCCGCAAGAGCCACCCCAAGGGCTTCCTCATCGGGCCGAAGACCGCGCGCCTGGTGAAGGAAGGCCTGGTGAAGTTGCGGGAAGACGCGCACTGGGGGCGCGAAGTCATCCTCAATTGAAAGAGCGGAGTCTGCACCGTGCGAATGTCACTGCTGCTGATGCTGCTGACCTCTGGGTGTCTGACGCCGTTGACGGGCGTGCTCAAGCCCGCGAGCGCGCCGGTGACGATGACCGCCATTCCGGGCAAGGCGCACCTGGTCTTCCTGCGACCCGAGCAATTCGTCGGTGCGTCGTTGAGCACGCTGGTGTTCGACCCGGCCAGCCGCAAGGTGTGGGGCAAGTCGGTGAACGGCGCGGCCTTCGCGGTCGACGTCGAGCCCGGGCGCTACGAGCTGTGCCAGATTCCATTCCTCGAAGGCGCGGTGCGGCAGTTCACCAGCGTGGAATACGAGCAGATCGGCGTGACCACGCCGCTGACGCGCCTCGAGGTCGAGGCGGGCAAGAGCTACCTGCTGCAGATGAAGGTCGAGTGGGGCGCGCGGGTCGAGGCGCTGCCGGTGCGGCCGGGCACGCCGCGCGAGGAGGTGCTGCTCGCCACGCTGCAGCGAGTGCGCCACGCCGAGGTCGCGAGCGTCGAGACGCTCGACGAGAAGTCGGCCGCGGCGTGGGCCGACCTGTGCCGGGTGACGTCGGGGCCCACGGTGCGGCTCGAGCTCAAGGCCAGCGACGGGCGCTGAGCGGGAACGACGGTCGCATTGAATCGCTGCTGCGCCCGATGGGAGAATGCGCGCCTCATGCGAATCGGTCTGGTGTGTGGCGTGGTGTTGGTGGCGTCGAGCTCGCAGGCCAAGGATCTGCCGGTGGTCATCGACTGCTACCTGCCCGAGAGCAACGTCAGTTGCCGGGCGGTGCAGGCCCAGGTGACCTCGGGCGCGGTGCGGGCGGTGCAAGACGAGCAGACCTCGGAGCGTCGCCTGGAATTGCGCACTCGCCGGGTGCAGTCGCCCAACCAGGGCTTCAACGTCTACGTCATCAAGGTCTTCACCCGCGAGCATGGCGCCGAGCCCGCGGTGCTGCTGGCCGAGAAGATTCCCGACGGCATCACGTACGACATCGCTGTGCAGCGGGTGACCAACAAGGCGTTGCTGGCGCTCGCGGCCGTTGGCGAACTCGAGGTGGTCACCGAGACGGGCGGCCAGGTGAAGGTCTCGTCGCAGATCGCCAGCCCCGAGGCGCCCGCCGCGGCCGAGAGCGGAACCGCCGAGCCCGCTGACGAGTCGCCCTGGGCGCTCAACGCCTCGCTCTTCGCCAGCTACAGCACCAACCCCGGCGCCTCGACCAGCGCGTTCGGCTACGCGTCGTTGAGCCTGGTGCGCAGCTCGGACGACTGGTTGTTCTCGCTGCACCCGGTCTTTACCGACCAGTACGACAAGGTCGACTACGACGGCGTGACCGACGAGCTGAACAATTACGAGGTCACCTTCACCACGGTGCTCGCACGCAGCTTCCAGAAGCACTGGAGCGCGGCGCTCATTCCCGTGGCGCGGCATTCGCCCAACGTGAAGAACTTCGAGCTGCAGGCCAGCGGGCTGGTGGGCGCGGAATACAACCTGGTGCCCATCAAGACCGGCACCAACAACGGCAACGTCATCGTCGCGTACCTGGTGGGGCCGGAGTTCGCGAAGTACCACCAGGTCACGCTGGGCAACGAGCTGCGGTCGTTCACCGGGGTGCATTCGCTGCTGGCCACGGTCGAATGGCACTTCCTGACTGCTGACCCGTCGATCTCGGTGGTCGCCAAGCAGGACCTCGGCCGGCCGATGTTCGTCTCGGTGTCGATCAACGCCGCGGTCGAGCTGCGCCTGGGGTCGCGGGTGAGCGTCGGCCCGTACGTCGGCTACATCTACCAGACCGCCGCGCGCAACCAGCCGCTGGCCTCGGCCGATGGCACGCTCGAGGCCCTGCAGGGCGCGCGCACCTTCTCGTCGCAGACCATCAGCTTCGGGTTGTCGTTCTCGGTCAACCTGGGCAACGCCAATCGGCTCAACCAGGACAACCGGTGGAAGACCGTGCGGTAGCGCGCGGCGCGCGAGGTCGCTACTCGTCCCTTCGATGAACGGCGAGACCAAGACGTGCGCGGTGTGCGGTCGCACCATCGAGTGGCGCAAGAAGTGGGCGCGCTCGTGGGCCGAGGTGAAGTACTGCAGCGACGCGTGCCGGAAGAAGAAGGCGAGCGCGGCGGACCTCACGCTCGAGCAGAAGATTCTCGAGCTGCTCGCCGAACGGGCCCGCAGCTCGACCATCTGCCCGTCCGAAGTGGCGCGCGCGGTGGCCGATGACTGGCGGCCGTTGATGGAGCCGGTGCGCGAAGCGGCCCGTCGCCTGGTCGCCAGGGGCGTGCTGGTCATCACCCAGCACGGGCACGAGGTCGACCCGTCGACGGCGCGGGGCGCGATTCGCCTCAAGTTGCGGTGACGCTCAGCGTCCGATGCCAGCCCGCCGCATGGTCCACAAGGTGAAGCCCGCGGCGCCACCGACCTTCACCTCGCGGACCTGCTGAAAGCCCAGCGACGCGTAGAAGCCGAGGTTGCGCTCCTTCGAGGTGTGGAGCAGCGCAGGCACCCCCTCGGCGTCGACCTTCGCCAACTGGGCGCTCACCAGGCGTCGACCGAGGCCGCGGCCCTGCGCGGGCGGGTCGACTCCGAGGTGGTCAAGGAACCAGTGCGGCTCGCCCGCCGCGACGCGTGCGTGCTCGCTTTCCATGGTGCCGAGGGCTCGCAGGGTGCGAGTGGTCGCGCCAGGGCCGATGCGGAACGGCAGGGTCGCGAGCCCGGCGCGCAGATACTGCCAGAGGCCGACGCTTTCCCCGGGCGCCCACCACGCGGCCACGGCGGCGAGGCTCCGCTCGGCATCCTCCGCAGCCCAGGTCGTCTCGAGCGGGAGCGCCGAGCGGACCACGCCTTCGTACAGCGCTGCGAGGCAGGCCACGCGGCGGGTGGGGTCGGGCTCGATCCACGCGTAGCCCGGGTCGTCGATGAAGGCCCGGGCCAGCACGCTTGCAGCCGACGACACGTGCGCCGGCCCCACCAGGAAGAACATGCCACCAGTGTACCGTCGCTCGTTTGCAACCGGAGCGCAGAGAACGTCGCCGGTGCGCGATTGAACCTGCCACGACGCGCGCCCGCTGCTAAGCAGCCCGGCCATGGCCCGAATCAAGAAGGTCCTCGTCGCCAACCGCGGGGAAATCGCCATTCGCGTGATGCGAACCTGCCGTGAGCTCGGTCTGCCGACCGTGGCGGTGTTCTCGGAGGCCGACCGCTCGGCCCTGCACACCCGCTTCGCCGACGAGGCGTACTGCGTGGGCCCCGCGCCCTCGCGTGAGAGCTACCTGGTCATCGACAACATCATCGACGCCGCGAGGCGCTCGGGCGCCGACGCCATTCACCCCGGCTACGGCTTCTTGAGCGAGAACCCCACCTTCGTGCGCGCCTGCGAGAAGGCCGGGCTGACCTTCATCGGCCCGCCCGCCAGCGCGATGGACGCGATGGGCGACAAGGTGCGCGCGCGCACCAACATGATGAAGGCCGGCGTGCCGGTGGTGCCGGGCACGACCGCTCCGTTCGCGAACGTCGAAGAGGCCCGCACCTACGCGAAGAGCATCGGCTACCCCGTGATGCTCAAGGCCTCGGGCGGCGGTGGCGGCAAGGGCATGCGACGGGTGGACCGTGAAGAAGACCTCGACTCGGCCTGGCGCACCGCGCGCAGCGAGGCGATGAGTGCCTTCAACAACGACACGGTCTACATGGAGAAGTTCCTCGATCAGCCGCACCACATCGAGATTCAGGTCTTCGCCGACATGCACGGCAACTGCATTCACCTCAACGAGCGCGAGTGCAGCGCGCAGCGGCGCAACCAGAAGGTGGTCGAAGAGGCGCCCTCACCCATCATCTCGGTCGAGATGCGCAAGGCCATGGGCGAGGTGGCGGTGAAGGCCGCCAAGGCCGTGGGCTACGTCGGGGCGGGCACCATCGAGTTCCTGGTCGACGCCAAGCGCAACTTCTACTTCCTCGAAATGAACACCCGCCTGCAGGTCGAACACCCGGTCACCGAGTGGACCACCGGCATCGACCTGGTGGCGTGGCAGATTCACGTGGCGCAGGGCGGGGTGCTGCCCTTCGTGCGGCCGGTGCAGCCGCGCGGCCACGCCATCGAAGTGCGCGTGTACGCCGAAGACCCGGCGACGAATTTCATGCCCAGCCCGGGGAAGATCGACAGCGTGCGCGTGCCCTCGGGCCCGTATGTGCGCGACGACTCGGGCGTGTACCCCGGCTACACGGTGCCCAACGTCTACGACCCGATGATCAGCAAGCTCTCGGTGTGGGCGCCGACGCGCATGGAGGCCATCCTCCGCATGAAGCGCGCGCTCAGCGAGTACTCGCTCAAGGGCATCACCACCAACCTGCGCTACCTCGAGCACATCGTCAGCCACCCCGAGTTCATGAAGGGGGACTACGACACCGGCTTCTTGCCGCGCGAGCACCAGAAGTTGCTGGGCGAGAAGAACGAGAAGCTCACGAAGGCCAGCCTCATCGCCGCCGCGGTCTACGCGCACCAGCGTGGCGAGAAGCAGGCGGCCTCCATCGCGCCTGCGGCCGCTGCGGGCACGGTCTCGACCTGGCGCACGGGGCGCCCGAACTCCTGGAAGCGGAGCTGAACCATGGCTCGACCCATCACGTACTTTGCGAAGGACCTGGGAGAGGCGAAGCCTGAGGCGCGCTCGCTCACGGTCGAGGCTCTGGGCGGCGGTCGCTACGTCGTCACGCTCGACGGTGAGCGCCACGAGGTCGACGCGCTTCCGCTGCCCAACGGCGGCCTCTCGCTGCTCGACAATGGCCAGTCGTACGCCGTCGAGTTCCAGGAAAAGGGCGACGAGCTGTCGGTGCAGCTGCGCGGTCAGCTCTCGAGCTTCGACCTGGTCGACGAGCGCAAGCTGCGGCTGCGCGCGGCCACCAGCGCCCACGTCGGCGAGGGCGTGCAGGAAATCAACTCGCCCATGCCCGGCAAGGTCGTGAAGGTCTTCGTGAAGGAAGGCGAGGCCGTGAAGGAAGGCCAGCCGCTGGTGGTGGTCGAGGCCATGAAGATGGAGAACGAACTCAAGGCCCACCGCGCTGGCACGGTGACCAAGGTGTTCGCCAAAGAGGGCGTCGCGGTCGAGAACGGCGCGAAGCTCGTGGTGGTCGAGTGACTGACTACACGCGTGCGGGCGGCGTCGTGCGCGTGGTGGTGGGCTTCAAGACCCTCGAGGTGACCGAGGGCCCCAGCACGCGGTCGCTCAAGCCACGCGATTCGCAGACCTTCATGAGCAACGGGGAGCGCGACGAGGCGATCGACGCGCTGGTGAAGGGCCTGCTCAAGGAAGGGTGGGTCGAGGGCAAGGCCGCCGTGACGCGCCGCGCGTCGAAGAAGCCGGTGGTGAAGAAACGACGGGCTGCGAAGTCGAAGTCCACGTCGAAGAAGTGACTCCGCCGGGCAGCGTCAGAGGCCCTTGAAATATCGACGAATATTCCCGCGGGCCTCTTCTTTGCGCGGCTCGAAGCTCGGCGTTCGGGCTCGGTCCGGGGTCCTCCAGCAACCTGCTAAGAATCGAGGCATCGTGCTCGTCTTCGTCGCCTTGATGGCGATGGCCCAGGT
>CAIWFK010000867.1 GCA_903911905.1 uncultured Myxococcales bacterium | reverse complement strand
GAAGAAGCTGGCCAGCTCGGGAATGTTGCCCAGCCGCTTCCAGGTCTCTCCCGAGAGCGAAATCTCGTCGTCGCGGGTGACCTTGTTCTCGATGATCCACTTCTGCAGGGTGGTCAGCTCGCGGCAGGAATAGACGTTGCCGCTGGGCTGGCGAATCTTCCATTCGCGCGAGGGTGGTGGGGGCGGCAGTTCGGAAGGCGGGCTGGAGTCCGAGCTGCGAGGGAAGGCGGCCGGGGTGATGCTGCGCGCCGGCGCCGCAGCGGCCGGGCGCTTGACGCGGAAGACGTGCCCGCACGTGGTGCACTTGACGGTCACGCCCTCGGTGGAGACGCGATCGTCCTCGAGCTCGTACTCGGTGTGGCACTTGGGGCAGCCGACGTCCATCTCGGTCGGGAATGCTAGTGCAGGCGGCCCTGCGCGTCGTGATCTTCGCCACCGCCGACCGAACCAGGTCGAAAAATTGCGGGTCCGGCCACCGCCCCTAAAGTCGCCACGCTGTTCCAGCTTCTACAGGGGTGTTCCGCAATGTCTGCAAAAGCGCGCAAGGGCGAGAAGTCCCTCCTCAATCGCCAGGAGATCACGTCACGGCGAAAGGCGCTCAACCAGAAGAAATCGCAGGCCTCGGGGACGGGGCGGCGGGCCATTGCCGGGGTGGTGGTTCTGGCCCTGAGTCTGCTGTCGCTGCTGGCGGTGGCCACCTTCGACGCGAAGGACCGGGTCGGCCCCGGCTTCCACAACGCGGTGGGCCCGGTGGGGCACGCCATCGCCGAGGCCCTGCGCGGGCTGTTGGGCGTGTGCGCCTTCGTCTTGCCGCTGGTCGGCTTCTACGCCGCGGGCCTGCTGTTCATCGGGGAAAAGGACAAGAAGCGCTGGCCACAGGTGCTGAGCCTGGGGCTGCTGCTGGTGTCGACCTCGATTCTGGCGCAGCTCATCTTCAAGGAAGACGCGTCGTGGGCGCATGCGCCGGGCGGCGTGGTGGGCCGGCAACTGGGCGGGCTGTTGACCGCGCTGTTCTCGACGGTGGGCACGGTGGTGCTGGTCAGCGCGACGGCGTGCGTGGCCTTCATCGTCGGCACGCAGTTCGCCTTCCTGCGCTTCTGCAGTTGGGTCTACGAGAAGTCGCTGGTGCTGGCCGAGAAGGCGAAGGCCGCGTTCGCGGTGTTCGTCGAGCAGCAGAAGCTCAAGGCCGAGCAGCGCAAGCTCGAGGCCGAGAAGGCGAAGATCGAAGAGGCCGAGTTCCTGGCGCAGCTCGAGGCCGAAGAGGCCGAGCTCACCGAACTGGAAGCGGCGGCCAACGAGGCCGAAGAAGCGGCCAACGAGGTGGCCCGGCTGGAGCGCGAGCGCGAGCACGCCAAGCTGGCTGACCTGAACGAGCGTGAGCGCCTGAAGGCCGAGCGCGAGAAGCTGATGGTCGAGCGCGAAGCGGCGCGGTTGGCCCGCGAGGCGCTGAAGGTGGCGCGCGCGAACCAGAAGGATACCCGCAAGGAGACGGCCGCGGCCATCGCCCCGGCGCTGCTCGACGAGCTCGGCACGCCGCCTCCCGCGCCCGTGCAGAGCCAGCCCCCGCACGTTCCAGGCGAGCCCGCGTGGGCCAGCGCCCTGGCGTTCGGCCCGGCGTCGACCAGCGTCAACCAGTCGGTGCCGCCGTTGCCGGCCGAGTTCGTGCAGTCGGCTCCTCCCCCGCCCCGCCGGCAGCCCACCATTCACGAGCCTCCCCAGCCGCCCGAGCCGTCGATGGCGACGGAGTCGGCCACGCTGCAACAGCAGGCCGAGGCCGCAAGCGCGGTGAGCTCGCCCGCCTTCACCGCCCTCGAGTCGAGCACCGCGTTGGCCGCCGCGACCCCTGCGGCCCTGGCCACCGTGGGCCCGACCGCGATGACGCGCATGCCGCTCATCATCGAGCCCAAGGCGCCGCCCAAGCCGACCAAGAAGGAGGAGTTCCAGTTCAACGGCGATCGCACCAGCTTCGCGGTGCCGCCACTCGACGTGCTCGAGGCCGCCAAGCGCGAGAGCAAGACCATCGACAAGGACGCCTACCTGCTGACGGCCGAGCGGTTGACCGCCAAGCTGAAGGACTTCGGCATCGACGGTGAGGTGGTCGAGATTCGTCCCGGCCCGGTGGTCACCATGTACGAGTTCAAGCCGGCGCCGGGCGTGAAGATTTCGCGCATCGCCTCGCTGTCCGACGACCTCGCGATGGCGATGGAAGCGATGCGCGTTCGCATCGTGGCGCCCATTCCCGGCAAGGGCGTGGTCGGCATCGAGGTGCCGAACAAGGAACGCGAGATGGTGTTCCTGAAGGAAATCGCCGAGCAGGACGCGTTCCAGAAGTCGCAGACCCGCCTGACGATGTGCCTGGGCAAGGACATCGAAGGCATGCCGTACATTCTGGACCTCGCCAAGGCCCCCCACCTGCTGATGGCCGGTACCACGGGCTCGGGCAAGTCGGTCGCGGTCAACGCGATGATCATGTCGATTCTGCTCAAGTCGACGCCCGAAGAAGTCCGCTTCATCATGGTCGACCCGAAGATGCTCGAGCTCTCGGTGTACGAGGGCATTCCCCACCTGCTGCTGCCGGTGGTGACCGACCCGCGCAAGGCGGCCATCGCGCTGCAGTGGGCGGTCGACGAGATGACCCGTCGCTACAAGCTGTTGAGCGAAGCGGGCGTGCGCAACATCACCGGCTACAACACGATGGTCGACAGCAAGCGCGCCAGCAACAAGACGGTCGACGCGAAGCCGACGGTCATCAAGCCGGCGGCGAAGGTCGAACCGGTGATTCCGTCGAAGGTGGTCGAGGCGCCTGCGGCACCGGTGGTCGAGGCCGCGGCGGCTGCTCCGGCCGAGGCGGTGCCCGAGGCGAGCGAGAAGCCGAAGAAGAAGCGCCGCATGTTGATCGTCGACGTGGCCGAGACGCCGCCCACGCCCACCGCGACCGCGAGCGACGAGCTGGCGGCCGCTCCCCTGCCCGCGCCCGACCTGGGCATCGGGGTGGCCGCGCCGAAGGACCTGCTGGAAGACCCGCGTGAGGGCCTCAGCCCCGAGGCGGCCGCCGAGGTGCAGGCCGCAGCGACCGAGGCCGAGATTCGCGTCGAGACCGCCGAGTCGGAACTGGAAGCGGCGGCGCTCGCTGCGGCGGCCGCGCGGGCCGAGACCGAGGCCGCCGAAGCCCCTGCCGCCGAAGAGCTCAAGAAGCTGCCGTACATCGTGGTCATCATCGACGAGTTGGCCGACCTGATGATGGTGGCCTCGAAGGAGGTCGAGACGTCCATCGCCCGCCTCGCGCAGATGGCCCGCGCCGCCGGCATTCACCTGATGGTCGCCACCCAGCGCCCGTCGACCGACGTCGTCACCGGCATCATCAAGGCCAACTTCCCCACCCGCATCAGCTTCATGCTGCGCAGCAAGCCCGACTCGATGACCATTCTCGGCACGGTCGGCGCCGAAGCGCTGCTCGGCATGGGTGACATGCTCATCATGCCGCCCACCAGCGCGCACCTGCAGCGCGTGCACGGCTGCTACGTGAGCGAGGGCGAGATCAAGAAGGTGGTCGACCACCTGAAGGCGCAGGGCAAGCCGGTGTTCGACGAGAGCATCTTGAAGCCGCGCGACGAAGAAGGCGGCGGCGAGGGCGAAGAGGACGATCTCTCGGACGAGCTGTACGACCAGGCCATCGCCATCGTCAGCGAGATGCGGCAGGTCAGCATCTCGATGCTCCAGCGCAAGATGCGCATCGGGTACAACCGCTCGGCGCGCATGATCGAGCGCATGGAGCGCGAAGGGCTGGTCGGCGCGGCCGATGGCGCCAAGCCGCGTGACGTGCTCATTCGGCCGGTGGGGCAGATGCCGGGTACGGCGACGATGTAGCCCTCACGGCATCCCGATCGATGTGGAGAATTCGCGCTTTTCCCGAGAGACTCAAGCTCTGAGTTCCCTGCGCAGGGTGAGCGTTCAGCGACGCCGCGATGAAGTCCGCGGAGCGGCGCGATTCCTGGGCGCGATGACGTGTCGTGTCAGCCGAGGGTCTTCTTGAAAGCTGCAGGGGTCATCGCCTCGAGCGGAAGCCCGAAGACGTCACGATGAG
>CAIWFK010000866.1 GCA_903911905.1 uncultured Myxococcales bacterium | reverse complement strand
TGCACCCGGTCACGCTGCACGCCGACGAGCTGGCGGCCCGGGAAGCGGTGCTGGCGCGACTGGCCGAAGACGGCTCGGTGCGCGGTGCGGCGCTGGCCAACCTGGTGCGCCGGCTGGAATCGAGCCCTGCGGCCTTCCAGGCGGCGCTCAAGAGCAACAAGTCGCTGCTGGGCCTGAACCTGAACGTGCCCGACAAGGACGCCAAGTTCACCGCCTTCGTCGAGGTGCTCAAGGGCATCTGGGCGAAGGAGCCGCGGGCCAAGGTGCTGGTGTTCACCGAAGCGCGCGACACGCTCGAGAGCCTGCAGAAGAAGCTGCGCCTGGGGCAGGTCGACGCGCTGGCCTACCACGGCGAAATCGACCTCGCCGAGCGCGACCGCCAGGTGGCCCGCTTCCGCGACCCCGAGGGGCCGAAGGTGCTGCTGTCGACCGAGGTCGGCGGCGAAGGGCGCAACTTCCAGTTCGCGCACCACCTGGTGAACTACGACCTGCCGTGGAGCCCGGCGACCATGGAGCAGCGCATCGGCCGGCTCGACCGCATCGGTCAGGCGCACCCGGTCGACGTGCACGTGTTCGAGGCGAAGCAGACCTTCTCGGCCGACGTGCTGACGGTGCTGCGCGACGCGGTCGGCGTGTTCGGTGAGACGGTGGGTGGGCTCGACGCGGTGCTCGAAGAAGTCGAAGCCCGGCTGACCGAGCTGGCGGTGGCCGACGTGAAGGACCGCGCGGCCTACGTGAAGGAACTGACGAAGAAGGTCACCCAGGCCCGCGAACAGGTGAAGCGCGCGTACGACCCGTTGCTCGACCTGCGCAGCTTCGACCGCGACGAGGTCAAGGCGCTGGTCGATCGCGCGCACGAGCGCGGCGGCATGGACGCCGACGACGACCAGACGCTCGACGACGGGCTGTGGGGCATCGCGCGCGATCTCGACGAGCGGCTCGAAGAGACCATCACCGAGCTGGCCGACCGCATCGGCATTCACGTCGACACCGACAAGGAGGTCGACGCCTTCCAGGCCGCCTTCCACTTCGGGCAGGCGTTGAACGTCGAAGCGCTGCCGGGCTTCGACATCACCCACGAGCGCACGGTGCTGGGCACCTTCTGGCGCGACACCGCGGTCGAGCAGGAGGAGATCGAATACTTCGCCACCGGCCACCCGCTGGTCGAGGCGCTCTTCGGCTTCCTGCGCGACGGTCCGTACGGGCGCAACGGCGTGCGCTTCATCGACACCCGCAAGCCCATCAAGGCCCGCGGGCTCGAGGTGCTCTTCCACGTGGCCCCGCCCGAGCCGGCCGACACCACGCCGGGCAGCCGCGTGCCCAGTCGGCAGCTCTCGCGCTTCCTCGAGTCGATGCTGGTGCACGTGGCGGTCACCCGACAGCCGAACGGCGCGGCGAAGCACGAGCCTGCGCTGCTCGACGTCTTGAAGGACGCGCCGCAGACCCGGTCGCTCAAGGGGCCCGAGATTGCCCAGGCCTTCCCCGAGCTGGCGTCGTTCGTCGACGAGGGCGTGAAGCTGGCGACCCAGGCGGCGACCGCGAAGCTGGACCTGATGAAGGCCGACGCCCAGGCGATGATCGAAGACGAGCGCGACCTGCAGGTGCTGCGGGTGAAGCTCTCGCTCGAGCACCAGGGCGTGCCCGACGAGATGATCGAGCAGGTGTTGACCGACGAGCTGTCGCACTACGACGCGCTGCTCGAGGCGCTCGAGGGCACGCGGCTGACGCTCGATTCGGCCTGCGCCTTCGTCATCAACCGGTGAGGGTCAGGGTCGGCGGGGCGCTCGGGTGAGCTGCCCCCGCAGCCCGGTGATGAGCCAGATCGGCACCACCAGGTTCCAGCGCGGGCCGAACGCGTTCTGCTCCTGGCGCGTGGTGGCGTCGAAGTAGTCGGGGCTGGTCGGCGAGGCGTCTTCGAGCGCCTGGAGCTGCGCGCGCGAGCCCAGCCCGAGCTCCTCGAGCACCGACCCCAGCCGCGCGGCGGTGATGGCGTGGTTCAGCGCGAGCGCGTGGTCCACCAGGGTCGCGACGTCGAGCCGTCGCGCGGCGCGGAAGGCGGTGACGATCGTCCACGCGTCGTCGATCAGGTCCAGGCGATCGAGCACGTCGACGAGGGTGCGCTCCACCGAGGTGACCCGTACCTGGTGACCGCCGATGAGGTGGCGCTCGACCAGGCTGGTGAGCGCCCGGGACTTCTTGAGCGAGCGGGGCGGCTGGACGGTGCGAAACCCGATGTCGTCGTACACCCAGGGCCGAAGGCGCGAGCGGGAAAGCAGTGACACCGACAGGTCGAACGGCATCAGCTCGTGGAAGGCCAGCGCGCCGTCGTAGGCGATGACGCCATCGGGGGTGAGCAGGGCGGCGAGCACCCACGGGTCGCACGTACCGCTCGCGGTCACGAAGAGGCCGCGGCGCAGGCGGCTGACGTGCTTCTGGGCCAGGTGGTAGGCGATCAGCGAGGAGGTGGTGGCGACGTCGGCGCCGGTCGAGGCGTGGGCCTCGCGGAAGGCTTCGAAGGTGAAGAGCGGAAAGCGCTCGAAGAAGGCCTGGGCCGAGAAGGGCGGGGTTCTTGGTTTCAGTGCGCGAACCATGCAAGGGAGTTTGTGGGTTTCGTGCGTTGAAAGCAAGAGGTGCCGGTGTTCGTCGCGACGGTTCGAGCAGCGCTCACCCTCGTGCTCATCGTGCCGACCGGGTCCGGCCTCGAGGGTGGCGGTCGGGTCGGGTTCAGGGCCCTGCTCGACGCCCACGTGCCCCGCGATCTCGAGGCGACGTCCGGGCCGGGAGACCACCCACCTCCGGGGCTCGTTCCACGCTTCTTGGTTTCAGTGCACGAAGTATACAAAAAAGTTTGTATGGTTCGTGCACTGAAACCACGAACCGTAGAAGGCAGGGCCTGGGGCCGGTCACCCGTCGTGTCGAGGGGCTGGTTGGCGAAGCCTGCGCTGCCTTCGGGCCGTCGTTCATCACCCCCCATCGAGGCCCGCCTCGAACGCGTCGCTGGGATGATGGCGCCCAGCGAGGCAGGAGATGATGGCTCCTGCCGGGCCGGGTGATCGCTTTCGCTGGCTCGAGAACACCAGCGAGCACACCCACCGTTCGAGGTTCGAATGCACCGCCCCGATGCCCCCAGGCCCCGACGCGATCTCCTCAAGGCCATGGGCGGGCTGAGCGCCCTCGCCCTGTGGCGCTGCGGCTCGACCGCCTCGACCGTCGACGGCGGGTCCACCGCGGCCACCGATGCCGGCACCCTCGCGTCGGACGGCGGGCTCGACCCGACGAGCTTCGCGGTGGGCTCGGGCGCCTTCCTGGCCGGCAAGGACTTCGGCAACCCCTTCGCCAGCGGCGTGGGCAGCACCTGCACCGCGTGGAAGGCCGCGACCCAGGGCCCGTGCCATTCCAACACCTTCGACCGCAAGGACCTGTCCGACGGGCTGGTCGGGCTTCCGACGCGCTTCGAGTTGCTCGTCGTCGACCACGCCTGCGCCCCGGTGCCCAACGCCATCGTCGAGGTCTGGTACGCCTCGCCCGCAGGCACGTATTCCGAAGCGGCCACCGCCCTCGACGCGGGCACCGGCTACGGCGGTTCGCTGAGCGACCTCAACGTCGGCTTCTGCACCGGCAACGACTCGGCGGCGACCAGCTCGAACTGGCTGCGCGGCTACCAGACGACGGGCTCCGACGGCCGGGTGACCTTCGATGGCATCTACCCGGGCTGGTACGCCTCGCGCACCACGCACGTCCACTTCATCATCACCGCGTCGGGCACCAGGTACCTGACCTCGCAGCTCTTCATCGACGACGCCCTCAACACGCTCGTCTACACCACCCACGGCTCGTACAAATCGCGCGGGCAGAAGGACACCACCAACGCCGCCGACAAGGTGGTGGTGGAAAGCGGTCTGACCGTGGCCGACGTGACCATGTCCTTCGCCCAGCAGTCCGACGGTGCCCTGGTCCTGTGGAAGGCCATCACCCTCGCGGCGTGAGCGTCAGCGCCCGGTCAGTCGAGCTTGTCGAAGTGCTCGAACGGGTTCTCGAGCATCTGCCGCATGGTCTTCGACAACACGCTGGCGTGGAAGCCGTCGATGAAGCGGTGGTCGAACGAGGCGTTGATGCGCATGAGCTTCCCCGGAATCACCTGGCCGTCCTGCACCACCGGCTCGTCCGACACCGCGCCCGGCGCCACGAAGATGGGCACGCGGGTGTAGGGCACCAGCGGCACGTACGCCACGTCGAGGCCCAGCGAACCGACGTTGGTGATGGTCGCTCCGCCGAACGGGTCGCGCGGCATGCCCGCGAACGACAGGTCGAGGTTCAGCGTGTACATGAAGAACGAGAGCAGCTTCATGAACGCGTTCATGAAGAAGTGCGGCATCGCGTGAATGGTGCCCTTCGACTTCTCGAGCGCCTGGTCCTTGCGCAGGCGCACCTTGTCGATGGCGGCCTGCATTTCCTTCGCCATGTCGAGCAGCGTCTTCTTGTCGGCGTCGTCGATCTTCGCTGCGGTGAGGTCGACCTTGCCGTCGCCCTGGTCGGTCTGCACCACCAGCACCGAGAGCGTGACCGTCTTGCGCAGGTAGATCTTGTTGAAGCGCAGAATCGCGTTCGCGTCGGGGCACTTCGCCAACGCCTCGGCCACCGCCTTGGCCACCAGGTGCGTCACCGTCAGCTTCACCCCGTGCACCTGGCGGAACTTCTCGATGTACGCGAGTGACTTTTCCATGCGCACCGCGAGCGTGCCGTAGACGGTGGGGTCGTAGGCGGTCTGCCAACTGCCGATCGCCAGCTTGCGAAAGCTCGAGATGTCGCTCTTCGGAATGAGGTCGAGGTGGGCCATCGGCGCAGTGTACGTGCCTGCGCGGCCCCGTCACGGAACCATGCGTCAGGAATTCCCGATAAGAGGCCGAGGCCATGGCCTCGCTCCTCGCCGACGACGCGTTCGAACAGCAGACCTTCACCGGCCTCGAGGCCACCGCCGCCGTGCTCTCGGGCAAGGAATTCTACCGCTGCACCTTCGAGCACTGCCGCCTGCAGGAAAGCGTGTGGAAGGGCGTCAAGCTCGAGGCCTGCACCTTCCGCGAATGCGACCTCACCCGCGCGACCCTGGCGCAGACCGCGCTGCGTGGCGTCACCTTCGAGGGCTGCAAGCTGATGGGCATCGACTTCTCGAAGGTCTCGCTCCACCCCGAGGTGTCGTTCACCAGGTGCATGCTGCGCTACTCGTCGTTCGGCGACCTGAACCTGAAGAAGACGAAGTTCCTCGACTGCACCGCGCGCGAGGTGAACTTCCTCGAAGTCGACCTGAGCGAGAGCGACTTCACCGGCAGCGATTTGACGGGCAGCGCCTTTCGCGGCTGCACGCTGACCCGCACCGACTTTCGCGGGGCCACCGGGCTGTTCCTCGATGCCGCGCGCAATCGGGTGAAGGACACCGGCGTGCCCGTCGAGGCCGCGGTGGAATTGGCCCGCTCGCTGGGGCTGCTGGTGGCCGGCTACGACGACGGGCCGCTCGGCTCGAAGCGACGGTGACGGTCAGTTGCCGAAGAACTTCTTGAGGCGCGAGAGCAGTGGCTGCGGGCCAGGCGCCGCCGCGGGAGCGGTCGGCTGACGCTCGCCGCCCACCCTCACCTCGAGGTCGGGCAATTCCTTCCAGCGCAGCGGGGTCCCGTCGCGGGTGCGATCGTCGAGCGCCTCGGCCACCTGCCGCGCGAGATCGACCGTCAGGTAGATGGCCAGGGTGGTGCCCCAGGTCGCGCTGCGGGCCGGAGATTCCACCGTCACCATCACCTGCCAGCCGCCGCCGGTGAGCGTGAGTCGACCGGTGCCGATGGCCGCGCGAACCGCCTTGCCGAAGATCGCGGCCTCGGTCGCACCGAGCGTCAGCGTCATCGGCGCACCCTTGACGACGGCCAGGGTCGCAAACGGCTCGAACGTGGGCGGCGCCGAGGCCAGCGGCACCCGACCGGCACGCGGCGGTTCGACGAAGACCTGGCTGGCACGCCCGAGGTCCGAAATGCCGTGGGGCACCAATTCGAGCGCCAGCTTGCGCCGCTCGACGACGTTCGACTCGGTGCGCAGGCGCTGCGCTTCGGCGCGGCTGACCAGCAGCAACTGCCGCAGCTTCAGCCCCTGCGGCGCGTCGGGGTCGTCGAAGAGCACCCCCGCGCCCGGCGGCGGTTCGGGAGCGGCCTCGGGCAGCTCGAGAAAGTCGCTCGACAGCGGGTGCTCCTCGCGGAACGCATCGAGCGCCACTGCCTGCAGGAACGGCGTGAGCCACGCGGGCAGGGTGGCGTCGGAAGGCGCGCGGGTCAGCTTCAGGCTCAGCTCGAAGCCGCCCAGGTCGGGGTAGCC
>CAIWFK010000865.1 GCA_903911905.1 uncultured Myxococcales bacterium | reverse complement strand
GGCTCGTCGGCCAACAGCACGCGGGGGTCGGCGGCCAGCGCGGCGGCCAGCAGCACGCGTTGCCGCATGCCGCCCGAAAGCTGGTGTGGGAAGCGCGCCAACACCGCGGGCTCGGCGGGCAACCCCACGGCACCGAGCAACGCCTCGACCTGGGCGACGCTGGCGGCCCCCCTCAGGCCGCGGTGCACCAGCAGCGCTTCGGCCAGGTGCCCCGCCACCGACTGCACGGGGTCGAGGGCGCCCAGCGCGTCTTGCGGCACCCAGACCACCCGGGTGCTGCGTCGGGCGAGCACGTCGACGCCCTCGAGCATCGCCCGCCCGGTGACCCGCGCGCCCTCGGGGGTCAGCGCGCACAGGGCCCTCGCCACCGAGCTCTTGCCGCTGCCCGATTCACCGATCAGCGCGTGCACCTGGCCCGGCACGACGGTGAGCGACACCTCACGCACGAGCACGGCAGGGCCCACGGTGACGCCCAGCCGGTCGACCTCGAGCGTCACTTCTTCTTGTCGACGGCGTCGAGAATGTCGCGCTCGCTGATCACCCCTCGGCGAATCAACGCGCGGGTGACCGCCAGAATCAACTTCGAGGGCGCGAGGTGATCGAGCGCACCGGTCCAGCCCACCTCGGCGACTTCCTGGGTGGTCGAGCCGCGCAACCAATCGGGCAACTCGGCCGCTGGCGCGATCTCACCGACCGGGGGTTCGGGTTCGACGCTGGCCTCGAGCACGGTCTCGACCGGAGGCGGCACGGTGGGCGCAGGGGGCGGCGGTGGCACCAGCGCGCTGCGAATGGCTGGCGGCGGCGGAATGGCGGCGATCACCGGGGCCACCGCGGGCAGCTCGAACGACGGCATGGGCGCGACGATGGGCGCCATGGGCGCTTCGGGTTCGATCATCAACTGCGCCAAAGACGAGGGCGACGACGACGGCACTCCGGGCACGAAGGCGTCGTCGACCACCTGCGCCACCGCCTGGCTGGGCGAGCTCGACTCGAAGAACGGAAGGTCGTCTTCGGGCGGCGCAGCGATCGCCGGCTGGGCGCTTTCGGGCTCGCGTTGCACCTCGAGCGCGCCGACCTCGAAGATCTCGGCCGGAGCGAGGTCGCCTTCCGGCATCGGCTCGACCTCGAGCGTGCCGACCTCGAAGGTCTCGGCCGGAGCGAGGTCGCCTTCGGGCATCGGCTCGACGTCGAGCGTGCCGACCTCGAAGGTCTCGGCCGCAGCGCGCTGGCCTTCGGGCATCGGTTCGACGTCGAGCGCGCCGAGTTCGAACGAGCTGGCCGGCGCGGGTTCGACCTCGACGTCGGTGACCTCGAAGCTTTCGGCGCGTACCGGCGCGGGGTCGCCCAGGGGCGCCGCGAAGAAGTCATCGACGGCCGATTCGACCACCGCCTGCCCGGGCGGTGGGGGCGGCGCGTCGAACTCGAAGACCGACGAGGGCGAGAGCACCGCCGACGATTCCGACACCGAGACGGCCGACTCCGACACCGTGATCATCGACGGCGTGGCGACCTCTGGTTCGGCCTGGCCTTCGAGCAGATCGGGGAACGACGGGCTCGAGCCGACCGGCGGCGGAGGCGGCAACAACCGGGGCACCGGCAACTCGTTGGGCGGCGGTGGGGGCGCTCCGTGGGTGACGGGCGGCAGCGGAGGCAACCGGCCAGTCACCGGGCGGACCGCAGGAGGGGGCGGCGCGGCGACCTCGACCACGGGGGGCGGCGGTACGGCCAGCTTGCCAGTGGCCGGACGGGCCGACTGCTCGGGCACCGCGGGCAGCTTCCCGCTCGGCGGCCTCGCCGGGGTCCCCACCTTGCCGGTCGGTGGCCGGGCCACGACGGGAGCGATGGACGGAATGGCCGGTGCGACGGGCGCGATGGCGGGCACGGCGGGGATCACCGGCGCGATCGACGGCGGCGCGGGTGACGGCGAGCTGGGCGCGAGCGGGGCCAGGCTGGCCTCGAAGAAGGTCGGCTCCTCTTCCTCGGGGCGCGGCGAGCGCGGCGCGGCCAGAAGGCCGCTGGTCGACACGTCGACGTCGAGGTCGTCGCCAGGCGCGGGGCCCGGTGGCGGGGGGTCGAGTTCGAACGAGGCGAACAGGTCGAGCTCGCTCGCCGGGCCCGAGGCCGAGACCGGAGCGATGGCCGGCGCGATGGCGGGGAGCGACGAGGCAGGCGCGGTGTCGTATTGCCCGCTGAGCGCGGCGTGCACGGCGTCGATCTCGTCGCCCGCGGCCACGAACACCTTCACGCTGGGATGCTGGCGCTTGAGCGTGGGCAGCACGTCGGTCACCAGTTGCGAGAGATCGGCCATGGCGATGGTGATCACCCCCGGCTCGACCTTGATGGGCAGGAACCGGTATTGCCGCTGGAAGTCGAGGGGCACCGCGTCCATCACGCTCTGCGGCACCACCGGCAGGTCGAGGTAGGGAATCGCGTACTGAATCGACAGCGCGCGGGCCAACTGCAGCGGCGTGATCTTTCCCAGCGCGACGAGCAGATCGCCCAGGCGCGCCGGTTCGCCGGCGCTCTGGTCGGTCAACGCCAGTTGAATGTCTTCGTTGGTGACGAAGCCCGAACTGACGAGAATTTCGCCGAGCTTGCGACGCATTCGCTACCGCTTGACCTTCGCGAGGTACTCCTCGCGGGTGAACACGCCCTTCTCGATCATCAGCTCGACCATGCCCTTGAGCGCGGCCACTTCCTTGCGCTGGGCCTCTTCGACCATGCGCAACATCTCTCCGGGAGACTTGTTGGCCATGGACGCGGGCAGCTCGTCGACGGCGATGGCCCGGCTGGACTTCTCGGGCGAGGGAGGCACCGCGTTGCGCGGCCCGTCTCCCAGGCGACGGGGCGGCGGGGGGGCCGGGGGTGGAGGCGGCGGCGGCGCCTCGCGCGCCTGCTTCCTGGCGAGATCGTCGGCGCTCTTGATCACCGTGTTGCCCTGGGCGTCGACCATCTTGAAGCTGCTGTCGACGTCGGACACTTCCGACTCGCCCTCGTAGAAGCGAGAGAAGGCGCGGGCGATGGCCTGGCGACCGGCGATCTGGGTGACGATGCGGCACCGGCTGACCGAGCGCAGGGTGTCGACGTGCTTGATGTTCTGCGGCTCGGCCATCACCACCACCAGGGTGCGGCCTTCGTCACGCAGTTGCAGGGGCAAGGCCACCAGATCGCGCGCCACCTCGATGGGAATCTTGGCCTTCACGTGATCGGGAATGGTGGGCACCGTCTCGAGGTTCACCGTGACCAGGCCCAACTGCTTGCTCAGGGCCTTGACCAGCAGGTCTTCGGTCACGAAGTTCATGCGCACCAACAGCTCGCCCAGGCGGCCACCCCACTTCTGCTGTTCGTGGAGGGCAGCCTTGAGCTGGCTGTCGGAGATGACCTTGGCTTTGACGAGCAAGTCGCCCAGACGGATGGTGGCCATGCGCGGAGTCGATGCTAGCCCGTTACGGGCCCACGTCGAGTGTTCGAGCGAGTCGGGCGCCCAGGGCATTGACGCAGAGCACCGTCAGGGCGATGGCCAGGCCGGGAAAAACGGCCAACCACCAGGCACCGGGCGTGACCAGGGTTCGGTGGGCCTGGGTCAGCAGCTCACCCCAACTGGCGGTCGGCGGCGCCACCCCCACCCCCAGGAACGAGAGCGCGCTCTCGAGCAGAATGGCGCTGCCCACCCCGAAGGTGGCGGTGACGATCACCGGCCCCAGGGTGTTGGGCAGCAGGTGGCGCAAGAGCACGTGCGCGGTCGAGGCACCCATGGCCCGGGCCGCCAGCACGAAGTCGCGGTGCTTGAGCGAGAGCACCTCGGCGCGCACCAACCGGGCCACGTCGGTCCACCGGGTCAGGCCCAGGGCCAGCACCAGGGGCACCAGCGACTGGGTGCGCACCAGGGCCAGCAGCGCCAG
>CAIWFK010000864.1 GCA_903911905.1 uncultured Myxococcales bacterium | reverse complement strand
GGGACTCATCGTGACGTCTTCGGGCTTCCGCTCGAGGCGATGACCCCTGCGGCCTTCAAGAAGACCCTCGGCTGACACGTCGTCGCACCCAGAAAATCACGCCGTTTCGCGGACTTCATCCCGGCGTCGCTGATCGCTCACGCTGCAGGCCGGCTGAGGTGATGTTCACCTGTGACGGGTCGAGCTTGAAGAACCCCTTGAGCATGGTGCCAGCGAGGTCCTTCGCCTGTTGCCGTAGCTTCGGGTCGTTCGAGGCCTTCGCCTGCTCGGCCACGAAGTCGACGTAGGTGCCGATGCTGATGAGCAGCTCGTAGCGCTTCTGCTTGTCGGCATCGGGGGTCTTGCGCAGCTCGGGGTCGAGCTGACGGGGTCGTTGAAGGTGGTGCCGTACGAATTGGTCCACTGCGCCTGGGCAGGGAACGCGGCGACCACGAACGACGCCGCGACGAGCGCGCTGAGCTGTCGGTGCAGCCTGGCGACCTACCAAAAGTCAGGCCGCGGTTCGATGCGTGTATCGTGTCGTCATGGCTGCCGACCTCCACGCCTGTCTGCCGGAAGCGCTGCGCGGGCCGGGCACCCGCATCGCGCCGGTCAACGCCGGGCTGTCGGGGGCCCACGTCTACCGGGTCGAGGTCGCCGGCCGCGCGTGGGTGCTCAAGCTCACGGCGGCGACCGAGCCGTTCGAGGCGTGGCGGGCGCGGGTCGACCTCCAGCGCGCGGCAGGAGCGGCCGGGGTCGCGCCGCGGGTGGTGCACGTCGACGACGCGCGTCGCGCAGTGCTGGCCGAGTTCGTGGTCGATCGCTCGTTCATGGCGCGGCTGGGCCACCCGACGACGCGCGCCAGCGCCATCGACGGGTTGGGTCGCACGTTGCGCGCCGTGCACGCCTTGCCGCTCCCGCCGGCGGCGGCCTCGAAAGACCCACGCGCGTGGTTGGCGACGACCTGGGCCGGCCTGGCCAACGCCCGGCTGCCCGAGTGGAATGCCGTCGCCGTACACCGCGTGCTCGACGAGCCGGCACCGCCCGCCGACCGCGCGCCGGTGGTGAGCCACAACGACCCCAACCCGTCGAACCTGGTCTGGGACGGCGAGCGGGTGCTACTGCTCGACTGGGACGGCGCCGGCGCGAACGACCCGCTCTACGACCTGGCGGTGGTGGCGCTGTTCCTTGGGCTGGACGACGCGAGCTGCGCGACGCTCATCGCCGCGCACGACGAGGCTGCGGTCTGTGCGAGGCTGTCCGCGCGCTTCGAGTACCTGCGCCGGCTGGTGGCGGCGCTGTGCGGCACCCTCTTCGTGCAGCTGGCGCGGGCGGGCGGCCACCAGGGAGGCGACGAGCCGCTCGAGTTGACGCCATCTCTGCGCGAGCTGCGCGCGCGGGCCAACGACGTGCGCTCGGCGGGCGGCCAGTGGCAGTTCGGGCAGGCGCTGCTCAAGCGGAGCGTGCAGCTGGAGCGCTGACGCAGGCCCCGCCTGGGTGCGCCTGGACCCGAGCAGCGCCGCCAGCGGTCAGAAGATCGAGAGCCCCGGGCGGTGGCCGAACCGGGCTTGCAGGTCGCTCGGGCCGAGCATGATTTCCTGCTCGACCTGGTAGCTGCTGGCGCCTTCGCTCCAGATTTCCTGCTCGGTGGGTGGCACGAAGACCGTCTCGGTGCGCCCCGAGCGGAAGGCGTTCCCCGAGAGCCCGAGGCGCGTGAGCGCCGGCAGGCCGCGACCTTCGACGAAGGCCTCGAGGCCGGCATTCGACAGCCGGTTGTCGCGCAGGTCGAGCGTCTTGAGGCTGGCCAGCGCGGTCGACTGGGCCAGCCTCGGCGCGACCTCGTCAGACACGCCACAGCGGCGCAGCCCGAGCTCTTCGAGCTGCGTGGGCATGAGCGCGAACGCCTGCACCGACGACGGGTCGGCGTGGGTGAGCACCAGCCGTCGCAGCGAGGCGAGCGCTGGCGAGGTGAACAGCGAGCGCAGCCACTGGTCGGGGAACGAGGCACGCGAGAGGTCGGCGTTCTTCAGGCGAGGCCGCTGCCAGAGCGCGCGAAGGCCGGCTTCGCCGAGCGGGGCGCCTTCGAGCCAGGTCGTCTCGAGCGAGGTCATCTGGGCGAGCAGTCGAGCCAGCCCGGCCCCCGTGATGGGCAGGCTGAAGGTGAAGTTCGCCCCGGCGAGGAAGGTGGTGACGGTGCCAAGCCACGGCGCGGTCGAGAGCACGGCGGCGGCCTCATCGTCGAGCGTCGCGCGGCTCAGGTGCAGCGTGCGCACGTGGGTCAACCGAGGGCAGTCCGCGAGCGCCTGCAGGTGCTTCGCCGGAATCGGTCTCTCTCCGGCGAGCTCCAGCGTGGTGATGCGCTCGAGTCCGGGCAGGGTGGCGAGCGCCGAGAGCGACTCCCCACTCGCCCATCAGCACGAGGGTGGTGATGGGTTGGGTGCGCAGCGCCTGCGCGCTCGCCACGACCTGGCCGCACGAACCGATGAGGTTCGATGGAAAGCCGCGGAGCAGGGTGGTGAGCGCGCCGACCACGACGGCTTCGTGTTTCCAGCGCTCGCCGTGAGCACGCTCGAGCTCGCCCGCCCGGGCCTGGAGCCCGGGGGTGTTGTGTTCGCGCTGCTGGCATTGAATGGCGATGAACTCGCCGCGCGGGTCTCCACGCGCCTGCAGCCGGTCGGCCAGCACGAGGCGCAACGAGTCGTCTTCCGGGTGCGCGGCGAGTTCCGCGAGGAGCGCGTCGTCGGCGGCGTCGGTCACGCTAGGGCCCCGCGACCAGCCGCTCGAACTCGGGGTTCGAGCGCAGCGTCGCCAGGTC
>CAIWFK010000863.1 GCA_903911905.1 uncultured Myxococcales bacterium | reverse complement strand
CTGGTGCTGCTGGTGATCTTCATGGTCACCAGCTCGGTCATCGTCAACTCGAGCAACGGCGCCAAGTCGGGGCTCAAGGTGAACCTGCCGGCTGGAGGCGTGGCCGACGTGGCCACCACCGCGCACGACATGTCGATCGCCATTCTGTCCGACGGGCGGCTGGTGCTGGGCGGCGACGTGGTGACGGCCGAAGAGCTGAAGAAGGCGTTCGACGAGGCCAAGGCGAAGTCGCCCGACACCATGGTGATCGTTCAGGCCGACGAGGGCACGCCGCACGGCAAGGTGGTCGAGGTCATGGAAATGGCCAAGGGCGCCGGGCTGGGCCAGCTGGCGATCGGCGTGCGGGAGGCCGGCGCGAAGTAGCGGTCAGCGGGGCTTGACGAACTGCAGCACCGCGCTCACCACCTCGGGCCGGTCCCACAGATCGTTGTGATGGCCGCCGGGCACCTCGACGAAGGTGGCGTGGGCGAACGCGGTCGACAGTTCCTGCCCCAGGCGGAAGGGAATGACCTCGTCGTCGGTGCCGTGAACGATCACCACCGGCATGGCCACGTCCTTCGCGCGGGCCACCGAGTCGAAGCGATCGCGCATCAACCACCGCACAGGCAGCCAGGGGAACGCCGCCGCGCCCACGTCGGGCAGCCGGGTGTAGGGCGTCAGCAGCAGCAACCGCGTGCCCCACCCTGCCCGGGCCATCTCCACCGCCACGCCGGTGCCCAGTGACTGGCCACTGAGCACCAGTCGAGCGCGGTCGACGCCCATGGGGCCGGTGAGGTGCTCGAGCCCCCTCGTCGCCGCCTCGAAGAGCGAGGCCTCGCCAGGCTCGCCCGCCGCGCCCGCGTAGCCCGGGTATTCGATGGCGGCGAACGAGATGCCCTGGGCGGCGAAGAGCTCGGCGAGATCGGTGCGGTACGCCACCTGCTCGCCGTTGCCGTGAAAGTGCACCACCACCGGCGTGCCCGGCCCCGCGTCGCGCCACAGCAGGTACGTTCCCTGGGGCACGTCGACGAAGACCGACTTGCCCGCCAGGCCCGCGCGTTCGGTCGGCCCGGGGAAGATGATCAGCCGTTGCTTGCTGAACATCAGCCCGCAGATCGCCAGGTACCCCACCGCCACGGCCGCCAGCGCGATGATCAGCAGGCGCTTCACCACAGCCCCGGCAACAGAATCTTCCGGCTCGCCGGGTAGTCGGCGAACTTTTCCCGGTACCACCGGTGATGGCTACGGGCGCGGGGCGCGAGGTTGGCGATGGTGAAGACCGCGAAGGCCACCGACGCCCACGACCGTGCGGCGAGGGCAAAGCCCACCCATTCCAGAATCTCGCCCAGGTAGTTGGGGCTGGTCACCAGGCGGTACGTGCCGCCGTGGGGAATGGCGTAGCTGGTCTCTCCGGGCTTGCGCAGGCCGCGCAGCACCGCATCGGCGTGCAGGTTCATCACGAAGCCACAGCCCCAGAGCGCCACGCCCGCCACGCAGGCCAGATCGATCGGGCGGGCCTGCAGCCCCACCGCGTTGCCGCTGGCGTTGAGCAGGTTGAAGACCACCGCCATCGCCACCGTGACCAGCGCGTTGGGCTTGCCGCCCCCACGCATGAGCAGGGGGAAGACGAAGGTGCGCTGTACGTAGTGCGTCAGCCACACCACGCCCAGCAGGGTGACCAGGGGGCTCGACCGATCGGGGTTGGCCCACCAGAGCGCGCCGAAGAGGAACACGCTGGGGCTTTCCATGATCACCCAGCCCAGGTTGGCGGGCATCGACGGGCCCCACCCCCTGCGCTGGTGCCGGCCGTAGGGTGCGGTGACGAAGAAGAGCAGCGGAAACACCACGACCGCGGCGAGCATCACCGCGGTCGGGGCCGCACGGGCGAACGGCGCCCAGGCGTCGAAGAAGCCGTTCACGCGCTGGCGAAGGCCGCGTCGGAAATCGTGGTGGGCGTCTCGTCTTCGATCATCGCGATCTTCACGTGGTTCTCGACCTGGGGCAGCACGTTGCGAGCATACCAGTGCGCCGAGTGCACCTTGCCCTCGTAGAACGCGCGGTCGGGGTCGGTCGCGGACAGCGCGCCGCGCTTCTTGTCGGCCAGCACGCCGGCGTCGAGCAGCACGAAGGCCACCGCCAACTGCGACATGGCGAGCAGGAACCGGTTCGCGGTCAGGGGCACGAGGCCGACCTTCTCGGTCTGCGACCAGCCCATGAAGCCCATGGCCAGGGTGACCACCGCTTCCGACGCTGAACCGAGCAGCTCGATTTCCTTGCCGAAGACCGGGTGGCCCTTGTGCTTCTCGATGAAGGCCGCCACGTCGCCCATGAAGGCCTGGAAGTTGGCGCCGCCGTTCTGCCCCAGCTTGCGGCCCACCAGGTCCATGGCCTGAATGTGGTTGGTGCCCTCGTAGATCGAGAAGATCTTCGCGTCGCGCGCATACTGCTCGACCGGCCAGTCCTTCAGGAAGCCCGCGCCGCCGTAGACCTGAATGGCGGTGCCGCACAGCCGGTACGCCTCGTCGCTGCCGTAGGCCTTCACCAGCGGCGTGAGCAGGTCGACCTGGCCCAGGTGGTAGGCGGCCTTGTCGTCGTCCTTGCCGGCGAGCAGGTGGTAGTGGTCGCGGTGGTTGGCCAGCTTCATCACCAGCGCGCGAAGGCCTTCGACGGTGGCCTTGAGTTCGAGCAGCATGCGGCGCACGTCGGGGTGCTCGATGATCGCCACGCGCGGGGCGTTGGGGTCCTTCCAGTTCTTGAAGCTGGCGCCCTGCTTGCGGTCCTTCGCGTAGTCGAGCGCGTTGAGGTAGGCGCTCGAGGCCACGGCCAGCCCCTGAATGCCCACCGCGATGCGCGCCCCGTTCATCATGCGGAACATCTGCGGCATGCCCTGGTGCTCGACGGTGCCGACCAGCTCGCCGAAACAGTCGTCGTTCTCACCGAAGTTGAGCACGCAGGTGGCCGAGCCGTTGATGCCCATCTTGTGCTCGATGCTGGCCAGCGCCACGTCGTTGCGCGGGCCCACCGAGCCGTCGGCGTTGACGCGGTGCTTGGGCACGATGAAGAGCGAGAGCCCCTTGGTGCCGGCCGGAGCGCCTTCGACCCGCGCGAGCACCAGGTGCACGATGTTCTCGGTCAGGTCCTGGTCGCCGCCCGAGATGTAGATCTTGGTGCCCTTGATCTTGTACGTGCCGTCGGGCTGCTTGAAGGCCCGGGTGGCCGCGCTGCCCACGTCGGACCCGGCGTGCGGTTCGGTCAAGCACATGGTGCCGGCCCAGACGCCGTTGAACATCTTCTCGGCGAACTTCTTCTTCTGCGCTTCGGTGGCGCACTCGGCGATCACCTCGGCCGCGCCCCAGGCCAGGCCCGGGTACATGTTGAAGGCGGTGTTCGAGCCGCAGGTGATCTCTTCGATCAGCACGTACAGCGAGGTGGGCGCGCCCTGCCCGCCGAACTCGCGCGGCACCGCGATCTGCTTGAGCCCCGCTTCGTAGAGCTGCTTCCAGGCGTCCTTGAAGCCGGTGGGCGTCTTCACCCCGCCGTCGACCACCTTGCAGCCCTCGCGATCGCCGACCGCGTTGAGCGGCCCCAGCACCTCGGTGGCGAAGCGGTACGATTCCTTGATGATGGCCTTCGCCGTCTCGTCGTCCCACCCGTCGAACGGGCCCTTGCCGGCCACCTCGCTGAACGGAAACTGCTCGAAGAGCACGAAGAAGAGCTCGCGAAGGTCGGCCTTGTAGCGGTTGATTCCTGCAGCCATGCATCACCTCAAGAGTGGGTCGTCACGCATTCGTGGCGTAACGCGTCACACTAGAACGCGCCGCTGATTCTGAAGTCAATATTGAACGACGCAATGCGTTGAGAATCAACCGGAAGCCACGTGACTGCAGGGCTTTAGCGAGCCTTCTTCTTCGGTTTGGCCAGCTTCTTGGGCGCTGCGGGCTTCTGGTGCGCGGGCCTGGCGACGACCTTCTTCGCCGATCGAGCGGCGACCGGCGAGGCCGG
>CAIWFK010000862.1 GCA_903911905.1 uncultured Myxococcales bacterium | reverse complement strand
TCCTGGTCCTTGATGACCTTGCCCAGCTCCTTCATCTCGGCGCCCAGCGTGGCCCGCTTGCTGGCGTCGGTCTTCATCAGCTCGTTGGCCTGGTTGCGCTTGCTCTGGCCCGCCTCGAGGTCGATGAAGAGCTTCTTGCGCTCGGCGAAGAGCTCCTTGAAGCGCGAGAGGTCGGGCGTACCGTTGCGGGTGGCCAGCTTGGCCACCACGGCGTCGAAGTTCTTCGAGACTTCCTTCAGGTCCAGCACGGTGGGTCACTCCACGTCACGAACGACAGGGTTCACTCTTTGACGAAGTCGAGCTCTTCGTTGATCTGCTTCTGGTCTTCGGCCTCGGGGCGAATCTCGAGGTACTTGGTGAAGGCCGCTCGCGCTTCCTTCTTCTTGCCCGCGTCCTTGTACAGGAAGCCCAGCGAGCGGTACGCCTCGGCGTTCTTCTCGTCGACCCGGGTGGCCTTCACGTAGGCGTCGATGGCCTTCTTGGGCTTCTTCTTCTCTTCGTACGCCAGGCCCAACTGCCCCCACGCGCCCTTGAGCTCGGGGTCGGCCTCGAGCGCGCGCTCGTAGCTGGCGATGGCGCCGTCGTAGTCGCCCAGCTTCATCTGCGCGTCGCCGATCAGCGCGCGAATCGCGGTGCGGCTGGCGTCGACCTTCAGGGCCTCTTCGTAGCTCTTGACCGCCTTCTTGAAGTCGTTGCGATCGAAGTACACCCGGCCCATGGCCTCGAGCGCGTCGGCGTTCTGCGGGTCGAGCTGCAGGGTGACCTTCCACTCGCCGATGGCGTCTTCGGTCTTGCGCGCGTCGTTCAGAATGCGCCCGAACCAGTAGTGGTAGAGCGGGTTCTGCCCGTTGCTGCTGATGGCCGCCTTGATGGCTTCGATGGCCTGGTTGAAGTTGCGTCGCTCGTTCTCGACCCGCGCCATGTAGAAGTTGCCGTCGGCGTGCATCTTGTCGCCGGCCAGCGCGCTGTTGAGGTACTTGAGCGCGGCGTCGAGGTCCTTCTTCTCGTAGGCCACCGCGCCCAGCGTGACGGTCACCTGGGTGTTGCGCGGCTCGTCTTCCCGCGCCTGCTCGAGCACCGCGATGGCGTCGTCGAGCCGCCCCAGCTTCCAGAGCGCCACGCCCTTCTGCAGCTTGCCGCCGGTGATGTGCGAGTTGATTTCCAGCGCCTTGGTGACCTGCGCTTCGGCCAGGTCGGGCTTGCCGCGCTCCAGCGCCACCCGCGAGAGCCCCAGCAGCGCCTCGGCCGAGGCCGGCTCGAGCTCGATGGCCTTGCGGAACTCGGTGTCGGCGCGCTCGAGGTCGCGCTCGTTGAACGCCAGCTCGCCCATGCCCACGTGCAGGCCGACGTTGTTGGCGGCCTGTTCGAGCCCCTTCTCGAGCTGCGGCTTGGCCTCGGCGAAGCGGCGCGACTTCATGTAGAGCCGCGCGAGGTACAGGTAGGCGTCGCTGATGGTGGCATCGGCGGCGATGGCCTGCTTGTACGCCTCTTCGGCGCTCTTGCGATCGTCGAGCGCGTCGGACACGCGGGCCGACAGGTACGAGAGCAGTGCATTGCCGGGGAAGCGGGTGGTGGCGGTCTGCACCACCTTGGTCGCTTCTTCCAGGCGACCGACGGTGATCAGCGCCGACAGGTAGCCTTCCGTGTACTCGAGGTTCTCGGGCACCGCGCTCGAGGCCGAGCCGAACAGCTTCACCGCCTTGTCGGGCTCGTGCAGTTGCAGCAGCACGCGGCCATACCGCGCCTGGGTGAAGGGGTTGTTGGGGTCGGCCTTCATCGCCTCGTCGAAGAGCGGCGTGGCGTCGGCCAGCTTGCCGGCCACCACCAGGGTCTCGGCCTTGAGCGCCAGCGCCGTGCCCGTTTCCATCGACGAGAGCGAGCCCTTGGCGTCGTCGGCCAGCGCCAGGTCGAGGTGGGTCTTGCCCGCCGCGATTTCCTTGCCGTCGACGATTTCGAGCGTGGCCAGTTCGACCGCCGACGAGAGGTGCCTGGGGTTGGCCTCGAGTGCCGCGGCGAACTTCGCCCTGGCTTCGGCGAGGTCACCCTGCTGCCGGGCCAGCAGGCCGAGCGCGTGCAGCGCCCGCGCCGACTTGGGGTCCTTCTTGAGCACCTGCTCGTAGTCGGCCTTGGCCTGCTGGTACTGCTTCTTCTGCAGGTAGGCTTCCGAGCGCAGGAAGTACGACTCGGGGTCTTCCGAATTGCGAGCCAGGGCGTCGGCGATCTTCGAGAGCGCCTCGTCGGGCGCCTTGCGGGTCAGCGCTTCCGCAGCCTCGGTCTTGAGCACCTCGGGGTGTTTTTCGCCCAACAGCTTGATGTTCACCAGCGCGCTGCTCGCGGTGGCCACGTCGGCCGGGTCGGCCTTGTTGTACTTGCGCGCCAGGTAGAACACCGCCTGGCTCCAGACCGCGCGCGCTTCGGGGAATTCCTTGATCGCCAGCGCTTCGGCGGCCGACGCCTTGGCGGCGTTGTAGTCCTTCCAGGTGTCGTTCAGGAACCCGGTCTTGGCCCGGCTCAGGTAGTCGAACTCGCGCGTGTCGGGTCGCACCTTGGCGGGGAAGAGCAGCTTGAGCGCGAAGAAGCCGTAGGGCGTCGCGACGCCCAGGAACACGCCCGAGAAGATCACCGCCGCCGCAGCCACGCCGGCCACGATGAAGGGCAGGCGCTTCTTGAAGGGCACCGGTTCCTTGCCCTGCACGACCGCGACCGCGGCCATGCGCCCTTCGTAGAGCTGCTTCAGGCGCTCCATCGAGGGGCCCTTCTGCTCCTCGACGGCAGGCATGTTCTGCATGGTGCCGGAGCGCGAAGGCGCTTCCATCAGCTTGGCGATCACCGCCTGGAAGGCGGGCTCGGTGCCGACCGGCTGCCAGTTCTCGGTGTCGAGCGAGACTTCTTCGTTGCCCAGCAACTGACCGTCTTCGAGCATCTTGACGATCACGGCCTCTTCGAACGGGCCGAACACCTTGCCGCTGCGGCGCTTGACGTGGAAGCGGCGCACGCTCTCGGGTGCGTCGGGCTTCTGACCCGTTTCCTTGGCGGTGTCGTCGATGAACGACAACATCTCGAGCCCGTCGCTGGGCCCGCTGGGCTTGGGCGCGGGAATGGGCGCGCTCAGGTCGGCTTCCAGGTCGTCGCCCCGGGCCGGAGCGGCGGTGGGGTCGAATTCGAGGTCGTTTCCACCTGCAGGCGCCGCGGCGGGCGCGGGCGGGCCACCACCCAGGTCGACCTCGCCGAACGAGAACGACGGCGCCGCGGGCTCGGGTGCCGGAGGGGCGTTGAAGTCGAACGACATGTCGGGCGCAGGCGCGGCCGGTTCGGGCTGGGGCGGCGCACCGAAGTCGAACGCACCGGGCGCGGCGACCGCCGGTTCCTGCGGCACCTCGCGAACGTCGGGGAAGTCGAAGCCCGCGGCGGCTGCGGCCGGGGCCGGGGCGGGCGCTTCGCCGAAGTCGAACGAGCCGGGCGCGTCGAAGCCGCTGGTCGGCGGGCTGCCGAAGTCGAAGTCGCCGCCCGCTGCGGGGCCAGGAACGGGCGCTTCACCGAAGTCCTGACCCGGAGGCGGGCCACTGTCGAACTCGAAGTCGCGCGCCGAGCTGCCGGGCAGCGGTACGGCCGCCGAAGCCGAGGGGCTCGAAATGTCGAACTCCATCGGGTCGGGCTCGCTCGGCGCGGGCTCGAACGCCCGGCCGCGTGGCGCGGCGCCACCCGGAAGCGGAATGGACGACGACGCCTGGCTGGCGGGCGCACGCCCACCGGGAAGCGGAATCGACCCCGGGGAAGCGGGCGCGGCCGGGCGCGGAATGGACGACGAGGGGTTCGCCGCGGGAGCGGCCGCCCGACCGCCGGGCAACGGCACGCCGCCTCGGGGCTGGGCCGCCGGCGCCGGCACGGTGGCTCCGGGCAGGGGAATGGACCGCGCGGGCTGGGTCTGGGTGGGCGGGGCCGAGAAGTCACCGCCCCCGAAATCGAAGTCGACCGCGGCGGGCGCGGGCGCCTCGGCCCCACCCACCCGGGTCGCCGCGTCGGTGGCGTTGGTCGAGGCCGCAGGCGCGGCGCTGATGCCGGGC
>CAIWFK010000861.1 GCA_903911905.1 uncultured Myxococcales bacterium | reverse complement strand
GCCCCACCGCCGCCAAGGCCTCTCCCAGTGCCACACAGAGGCCTGAGGGGCGGCTCCCGTGGTGGTGTAAGGCCGCCAAGGCCCGCACCAGGCGGGCGATGGCGCGCTCTGTCGCGCATTTCTTGCGGGCGACACCGAGGCCTTCGGGGTGCTGTGCCGCCGCCACGAAGAGACCGTCTTCCGCCTGGTGCGTCGCTACGCCTCGTCGACTGACGACGCGCTCGACCTGACCCAGCGGGCCTTCCTGCAGGCGCTCGAGGCCGCCGAGCGGGCGCTGCCCCGGCTGCTGGCCACCGACGAGGTGCCGTTCCGCGCGTGGCTGCTGCGCATCGCCATCAACCTGGGCAAGAACCACGTGCGTGACGGCGGTCGCTGGCCGCGCGCGAAGACGGGAGCGCTCGACGCCGAGGAAACCCGCGAGCCGAGCGCCGCCGACCGCCTCGAACGGGCCCAGGTCGAGCGGTTGATGCGCAAGGCCGTGGTGGACCTGCCGCGCCGACAGCGCGAGGTCTTCACCCTGCGGGTCGACGGCGCCTTGCCCTTCGCCGAAGTCGCGGCCACGCTGGGCATCACCGAGGGCAACGCCAAGGCCCATTTCCACCACGCGGCGAAGCGGTTGCGTGAGGTCGTTCAGCAGTCGATGACGGGAGCTTCCCATGATGACGTGTGACGAGGTCCTCGAGCAGCTCGACGGGCGCGTGCCGGGCGCCGAGGTCAGCCATCACCTGCAGGGCTGTGAAGCCTGTCGGCAGACCGCCGAAGCGTTGTCGTTGGCCGCGCTCCCCGAGCCCGAGGCCGCCGCGCGCGTGGCGCTCGAGCAGTTGCCCGAGCTGGTGATGGCCGAATGGCAGACCCGCCGCGCGGCGCCGCCTCCGGTGTGGCAGGGCTGGGCGCGACTGGCGCTGGCTGCGGGCCTGGGTGCGGTGATCAGCGCCTCGGTGCTGCGCGTGCCCACGCACCTGCCGCAGGCCGAGCGAAGCGGCGCGGTGATGCTGGTCAGCACCTCGGCCGAGCCGACGCTGGCGCTGCCCGAGCCGACCGATGAACCCAACCTTCCGGACGACGAGGTGTTCTTCGACGTGTCGTGGCCCGGAAATACCTCTACCGAAGGAGAACTCTGATGAAGACCCTGAAGCTGGCGCTGTGCGCGGTGATGCTGACCTCGATGATGGCGTTCGCGGCCCCGCCGCCTGGAAAGACCGAAGCGGCGAAGTGGGGCAACGGCGAGCCCGACCCGGCCCACATGGCCGAAATGCAGAAGGGCGCGCACATGATGGCGGTGGTGGCCATCGCCGAGGCGCTCGAGCTCAACGAGGCCGACGCGCTCAAGCTCTCGGCGACGCTCAAGGGGCTCGAAGAACGCCGGCAGCCCATTCGCGCGCAGATGCACGAGGCCATGAAGGCCGTGAAGGCTGCGGCCGAAGGTGACGCCAGCGCCTTCGCGCAGGTCGACGCCAACATCCAGAAGGTGCTCGATGGCCGCGCGCAGATGGCGGCGCTCGACAAGGAAATGTTCGTCACCCTGGGCAAGGACCAGTCGCCCCAGAAGCGCGCGAAGCTGGCGGTGGTGCTCGCCAAGCTGCACGAGGGCGGGCGCGGCGGCGGCAAGGGCCGGCACCAGTAGAGAAACCCGAATGGGGCTCGGGTTCCCGTCCGAGCCGTTGTTTCGAGCTGGTCGGGTGGGTAGGTCGAGCCGGGGTCTTCATTCCCGACCTCCACGGAGTCGACCATGACCGAGCCCAACGACCCTGAATCGAATCAGAAGGAACACAGCCCCCCGCCAGTTCCCACGTGGGAGGCCCTGCGCCAGGCCCGCGACCGGGGCACGCTCGCCGAAGTGGAGCGCCTGCTCGACCTGGTGCCTGGCGCACGCATCGTCGAAGAGACGGTGAGGGGTCACACGGCGAGGGTGCTGCAGTTGCTCGATGCGGGCGAGTCGGTGAACACCGAAGACCAGCCGTTCTCGAGCGCGCTGCAGTTGTCGCTGCTCGAACACGCGATTTCCAGCGAGCACCACGAACTCGCTGAAACGCTCCTCGACCGCGGCGCGACCCCGACCCTTCGGACCCTGACCGTTCTGCGGGCCTCTACTCCGGACCCGATGATTGCACGGTTGGTGTCGACTGGGCTGGCGTTCGACGACACGGCCTCGACGGTCGCTTTGCGCTTGTTCCGTTTCGAGACGACCCAGGCGGGTCGCGAGGCGTTGCTTCGGAAGCTGGTCGCGCACGGGTTCACGCTCTCGACCGAGACGCTCTGGTGGACCTTCGTCGAGCTGCGAAACAGCCATGTCCGCACCGACGCCTTGCCCATGCTCGAGCTGCACCTCGAGCTCGGAGCGAAGGTGGAGCCGAACCTCAAGCTTCGCGGTGAATCGCTGATGGACCTGGCGCTGGCTGCGCTGCCGTTCGAGGTTCTCGAGCGGCTTGTCGGGTTGGGCGGAAAACTCAGTGCGAGCCGGAAGGTGCCGGCGGGTGCCTTCGAGCGCGAGGCGAAGAACCAGTGGCTCGCGAGCCGATCCGTGGCCAGCGTGAAGCGGCTGACCCCGACTGAATTCCTCGCGCTGCGGGCAGAAGAGCTCACCGACGACCTCATCGTCTCGAACGTGGTCGGCGCCGAGCTCTTTCCCGATCGGCAGGCCTGGCAGCCGGACGAGAGCGACTCCTCGGAAATCGTGGTCAATCACGTCCTCTGGCGCCACGGCGATCAGCTCAAATACGAGGTCCGCTTCCCCGAATTGAACGTCGACGGCGAAGCCGAGTCGCGAGCCAGAGGGCTTTACACCAGGCTCTTCGAGGCGCTCACGCGGCTTCACGGCAAGGTGAAGAAGGGGGCGAAGCGAACGGCCTGGCCCGACGTGAGGGCCGAACTGTGGCTGACCCGCAGAAAGGCGAAGGCCTCCGATTCCGACCCTGGCTCCTTCGGGGTCGCGCTCGGCTTCATTTCCAACACGGAAGACGGCCCCGACTACGGTGCCTTTCGGTAGGTCGCCGACGTCGTGTTTCGAGGCCTGAAACAGCCCTGTGGCACTGGTCACTTCCGACACCTGATTTGGCTTGTATTTCAGGTGTTTGAGCGGGCTCAAAAGCCCCCATGGCAGGGGGGAAACATGGTACGTCACAGGCTCCCCGGGCAAGCAGCCGACGGCCCGGGGTTTTGAGGCCTCGACCCAGATGGAAACGACTCCGACTTCGACTTCCCTGCCGACCCCCAACGGCGCGCCCGCCGACTACAACGCCGCGAGCATCACGGTGCTCGAAGGCCTCGAGGCGGTGCGCAAGCGCCCCGGCATGTACATCGGCGACACGGTGTTCCGCGGGCTGCACCATCTGGTCTACGAGGTGGTCGACAACTCGGTCGACGAGGCGCTCGCGGGGTTCGCCACGCAGGTCGACGTCATCATCCACGTCGACAATTCCATCACCGTCAGCGACGACGGCCGCGGCATTCCGGTCGGCCCGCACCCCAGCGTGGTGGGCATGGACACGCTCGACGTGGTGATGACCAAGCTGCACGCGGGCGGCAAGTTCGAGAACAGCGCGTACAAGGTCTCGGGCGGTCTGCACGGCGTCGGCGTCTCGTGCGTGAACGCGCTGAGCGACTGGCTCACCGTCGAGGTCAAGCGCGCGGGCAAGGTCTACACCCAGCGCTACCACCGCGGCGTGCCCCAGGGGCAGGTGACCGAGGTCGGCGTCACCGACAAGCGCGGGACCAAGGTCTCGTTCCACCCCGACCCGACCATCTTCGAGTCGAAGGACAGCTTCACCCCCGTCTACGATTTCGACACCCTGAGTGCGCGCCTGCGCGAGCTGGCGTTCTTGAACGCGGGCCTGCACATCGTCATCACCGACGAGCGCAGCGGCAAGGTGAACGACTTCCAGTTCGAGGGCGGCATCGTCAGCTTCGTCGAGTACATCAACAAGACCAAGCAGCCGCTGCACGACAAGCCGGTCAGCTTCCGCGCCGAGAAGGACCTGGTGCAGGTCGAGATCGCGATGCAGTGGAACGACGCCTACGACGAGAAGGTCTTCACCTTCGCCAACAACATCAACACGCCCGAGGGCGGCACCCACCTCTCGGGCTTCAAGGCGGCGCTGACCCGCACCATCAACGCCTACGCCGAGCGTGGCGGCCTGTGGAAGGACATCAAGGAACAGCCCACCGGAGATGACGCGCGCGAAGGCCTCTCGGCCGTCATCAGCGTGAAGATTCCGCAGCCGCAGTTCGAAGGGCAGACCAAGCAGAAGCTGGGCAACAGCGAAGTGAAGGGCCTGGTCGAGCAGATCGTCAACGAGCAGTTGTCGACCTGGCTCGACGAGAACCCGTCGAACGCCAAGAAGATCATCGCCAAGGTCGGCGACGCGGCGCGGGCCCGCATCGCGGCGCGCAAGGCGCGTGAGACCGTGCGCAAGGGCGTCTTGAGCGGCGGTGGCCTGCCCGGCAAGCTGACCGACTGCCGGTCGAAGGACCCGTCGGTGAGCGAGCTGTTCATCGTCGAGGGTGACTCGGCAGGTGGCTCGGCCAAGCAGGGCCGCGACCCCGAGTTCCAGGCCATTCTGCCGCTGCGCGGCAAGATCCTGAACGTCGAGAAGGCGCGCATCGAGAAGCTGCTGTCCAGCGAGCTGATTCAGACGCTGATCAGCGCGCTGGGCGCTGGCGTGCGCGCAGGCAGCAACGTCGAGGACTACCACCCCGACAACGTGCGCTACCACCGCAGCATCTTGATGACGGACGCCGACGTCGACGGCTCGCACATTCGCACGCTGCTCCTGACGTTCTTCTTCCGCCAGATGCCCGAGCTCATCGAGCGCGGGTACATCTACATCGCGCAGCCGCCGCTCTACAAAATCACGCGCGGCAAGAAGGAGGTCTACGTCAAGGACAACGACGCCCGCGACGAGTACCTGTTGTCCATCGCCAGCGAGCGCATGACGCTCGAGGCCGGCGGCGCGAGCCTCGGCGGGGCCGAGCTGAAGGCCCTGCTGCGCCACATCATCAAGTACCAGTCGCGGCTCGAAAAGATGGCGCTGCGCCGCGACGCCCGCGTCGTCGACGCCATGGTGCAGGCCGCCGACTTCGTGCCGTCCACGCTGGCCAACGTCGAGGCGCTCAACGCGCAGCTCGAGAAGGTCGAAGACTTCCTCGACACGCATTACCCGGACTTCAAGGACCTGGCCGCCTTCAAGCCCGACCACGACGTCGAGCACTCGGCGCGCCGGCTGACCATCACCAGCGAGATTCAGGGCAGCCCGCGCACCACGGTCATCGACACGCCCTTCATCGGCGGCTCCGAATTCCACGAACTGATTTCGTTGCGCGAGGCGCTCAAGCCGCTGGGGGCTGCGCCGTACACGTTGCACGTGGGTGACGCTGCGCCAGTGACCGTGCCCACCTGGCAGGCCGTGCTCAAGACCGCGCTCGACGAGGCCCAGAGCGGGCTGAGCCAGCAGCGCTACAAGGGTCTGGGCGAAATGAACCCCGAGCAACTGCAGGAAACGACCATGGACCCCAAGGTCCGCACCCTGCAGCAGGTGAAGGTGGCCGACGCCATCGCGGCCGAGGGCGTGTTCTCGCTGCTGATGGGTGAAGAGGTCGAGCCGCGCCGTGCCTTCATCGAGCGGGAAGCGCTCAACGCCAACCTCGACGTCTGACGGCACACCTGCGCAGCGGGGTTCACACCTCGCCGCAAGACCTCGGCGAAAAGACGGCACTCACCACCGGCCCACTTCTTGAAAAGAGGTGGGCCGTGCTGCTCCTGACGATGCTCGTGATGAACGCCGGCGAACCTGCGGCGGCGTATGCAACCACCGGCCTTCACCTGCTCGACGTCGCGCATACCTTCCAGGTCGACGGGCGCTCGAGCGCCAGCGACCGCTTCGCGACCCGGGTCCTCGCGCGCGGGGCGATGCTGGGCCTGCGCCATCAATTCGGGCAGTCGCGCTGGTCGCTGCGCTGGGCCCTGAGCGCTGACGTCGCGCCCTCGGGCTGGAGTGGCTCGACCAGGCTCGCGACCACCCTGCGCGACCCTGCGACCCAGGGCTGGGTGGTGGTGCCGAAGGTCAGGCTCTGGCTGACCTTCGCATTCTGAAGAGGGCGAGGTGCAGGCCTCAGCGCAGCACGTGGAAGGCGTGCGCCCAGTCGTTGCGCTGGAAGCCCGGCGCGCACCACAGCATGCAGAGCGGTTCGATGGCGCGGGCGCCCTCGACCTTGCCCACGTCTTCGGTGCCCCAGCCCAGTTGCTCGCAGAGCCCGGCGACCACCTTCTTGGCCGCCTCATCGTTGCCGCAGATGAACATGGTGGGCTTCGCGGGCAGCTTCGGGTTCACCATCAGCCCACCGCCGACCGAGTTGAAGGCCTTCACGAAGCGTGCGCCCGGCATCTGCTTCTGCAGCCGCTCCATCAGCGACTCGTTGGGGCCGGTGAAGTAGTTGATGATGCCGTTGACCGGCGGCACGTCGGCAATGGGGTTGGTCGGGTCGAGCACCACCTTGCCGGCGAGCGCGTCGGAGCCGATGGCCTCGAGCACCGTGCTGGCCACCAGGCCCTTGACCGCGAGCACCACCACCTCGCCGAAGCTCGCCGCGTCCTTGAACGAGCCGATGGTGATGCTGGGGTTCGCCTTCGCGAAGTCGGCGAGCTTGGCGCTCTCGCGCGTGCCCAGCTTCACGGTGTGGCCATGAGCCGCGAAGCCCCTGGCGAGAATCTGCGCGACGTTGCCACTGCCGACGATGCCGAGGTGCATGTGCTGCTCCTGTGGTGCTGGCTGCGTGAGGGAACGCCGGAGACGGCGAACTTCGACCACGAGCCACGCTTCGTACCGGGCGCGGTACGTTCGCGCCACCTGTCCCTTTGGTCAGGCGCGATGATCAGCCCCCGACCGTCGTCGTGCAGGGGTGGCGCGTGGGCGTGCGGCTGCAGCTTTCACCCCGGCGATGATGTGGCAGGGTACGCGCCATGAGCGAACTCACCGCACCTTCCCAGCCGTCGACCGCCCCGGGCTCCAGTTGGGCCAGCGTCACCATCAGCGCGCACGTGGCTGAAGTCACGCTCACCGCCACTGGCAAAGGCAGCCGCCAGGGCCCGGCCTTCTGGCTCGAGGCACCCGCACTGTTCGGCTGGCTCGACGCCCACCCCGAGGTGCGGGTCATCGTGCTGCGCGGCGGGGGCGAGGCCTTCAGCCACGGGCTCGACCTGGTGGGCATGAGCGAAGACCTCGCCAGCATCTCGACGCCCGGCGCCGGCGCGAAGGAACGCACCACCTTGCACGAACTCATCGTGCGCATGCAGCGCGCGACCAGCGCCATCGCCGCGTGCCGCAAGCCCGTCATCGCCGCCGTGCACGGCTGGTGCATCGGCGCGGGCCTCGACATCATCAGCGCGTGCGACGTGCGGCTGTGCTCGGCCGACGCGAAGTTCTCGCTGCGCGAGGTGAAGCTGGCCATCGTCGCTGACATGGGCTCGTTGGCCCGGCTGCCTGGCATCATCGGCCAGGGCGCCACCCGCGAGCTGGCGCTGACCGGCGACGACGTCGACGCCGCGCGCGCGAAGGACCTGAAGCTGGTCTCGAAGGTGTTGCCCACGCCGAGCGAGCTCTTCGCCGAGGCGCACGCCATGGCCGCGCGCATCGCCGCCAACCCGCCGCGGGTGGTCGAGGGCGTCAAGCAGGTGCTCAACGTGGTGTCCGAGCGCGAGGCGCGGGCCAGCCTCGAGTACGTCGCGGTATGGAACTCGGCGTTCATGCCCTCCAACGACCTGCTGGAGTCGATGGGCGCGTTCATGGAACGTCGGGCACCTGCGTTCAGCGGCACCTGACGTTCGGGGCGTCAACCTTTTGACGACCGGGTGGGCAGGGTGCCCACCCGAGGTGATCCGTGCTCCGCTCCAGGGCCGGCGCTACATTTGGTGCAGGTCATGGCGATCAACTGGAAGGCGGTGCGTGATGGGTTCCTCCCACCCGCACCGGGGATGGCGGGCGTATCGCTGGCGGACCTGCGCGAGCGCCGCAGGCTGACGCGCTTCGTCGGGCTGCTCCTCGTCACCAGCGCGAGCGCGGGGCTCGCCGGTCTGGCTCAGCTGGCACAGGGCTTCTGGGTCTCGGGCGCGTTGGCCCTCTTCATCGGCCTGGTGCTGGCGCGGGCGCTCTCCGCCGTGCGGCGCGGGAACGACGGCCGACCGCTGGTGGTGCTGGTGCTCATCATCACCGGGCTGCTCGCAGCGGCGATGGGCGTCGCCGCCGGCCGGGGCGGGCTCATCTCGCTGTTCTGGATGTCGTTGCTGGCCCCCGTTGCGCTCTCGCTCGCCGGCCCCAGGGTCGCGGCGTGGACGCTGGGAGTGACGGTGGCGGTCATCAGCGCGGCGATGTGGGTCATCTTCCACGTCGACTACGTGCCGCTGCTCGCGGTCGACGCGCTGGGGGCGCACCTCATCTCGCTGGTGGGGGCGGTGCTCACCACCTACGCCTTGATTCGCGCCTACGACCGACAGACCGAGGCCGACTTCGACGAGCTCGAGCGCCGCAACACCGAGATGACCGCCGCGCGCGCCGCCGCCGACGCTGCCAGCCGCACCAAGAGCG
>CAIWFK010000860.1 GCA_903911905.1 uncultured Myxococcales bacterium | reverse complement strand
CGGCGTAGCGTTCCTGGGCCAGCGAGCTGGCGCGGCGGGCAGCGGTGACCTGCGAGGTGGCCGCCTTGACCTTGGTGATCGACGCGCGCACCCGCTGCCAGTCGGAATGCAACTGGTCGCGCACCTGAATGCGCGTCTTCTCGGCGTTCAGCTCGGCGGTGGCCTGGGCCGACTGCTGCGCGCGCAGGGCGTGCACGGCCGGCACGTCGAGCCGCCAGGCGAAGGTCACGCCCGCGTTGTAGAGCGTGTTGGCGTTCTGGAAGCCGGTGGCGTTGGTGAAGCGCTCGGTGAACTGGGCGTTGACGGTGGGCACCAGGGCCAGCGAGGCCGCGGTCAGCGTTCGGCCCGCAGCGGCGGCGTCGCGATCGGCGGCGGCGACCTGGGGCAGGGCGTCCGACTTCTGCTCGAGCTCGGCCTCGGCGGCTTCGGGGTGCAGGTCGTCGTCGGGCAGCGCCGGCACTTCGGCGGGCTCGAGCCCCGACAGGCTGCGCAGGGTGCGGGCCGAGGTGGCCACCAGCGACTCGGCGTCGGCGATGACCTGGTTGTTGCGCTCGACCTCGGCCTGGGCCCGGGCCAATTCGAGCTCGTTGGCCACGCCCGCCCTGGTGCGCGAATCGGTGACCGTCAACTGCGCCTGGGCCACCCCCAACGACTTGAGCGACGACTCGAGCACGGCCTTCGCCGAGACGAAGGAATAGAAGGCCGCGACCACCTGCCGTTGCACCTGGTCGACGCTGGCGTGCTCGCGCTCGTACGCGGCGTCGGCGCTGGCCGAGCTGGCGGCCGTGCGCAGCCACTTGCTGGCGTCGATGATGGGGACCTCGACCTTCACCGTGGCGTCGAGCTGATCGGTGGGGGTGATGGTCACCTTCTTGGTGGTGGTCGCGGTGTCGGGCAGGGTGATGACCGCGTCGTACTGGTTGTGGGTCCACCCGCCGTTGGCGGTCAGGGCCGGCAACAGCGAGCCCCACGACGAGCCCAGGTCGGCACCCGCCCGCACGGTGGCCTCACGCGCCAGCCGGTTGTCGACGTTGTGCTGGGTGGCCGAATCGAGGAACACGCCGAGCGCCTGGGCGCGCGCGGCCAGCGACGTCACCAGCGACCACAGAAGAAGTGTTCGGGTATTCATGTTCACGGTCGAGGGTTTCAATAGGTCCGGCTCTTCGGCGGTGCAAGTGATAGTTGTGTGCAGGCTCTATTGCGTAGTACGGGTGCATCAATTAAATGTTTCACCGTGGCACGGACCCGCGGCGCACGGAACGCAGACTACGAGGAGAGCCGGCTCGCGCTGGCCCGCCAGGTCCGCACCGCCCTGCTCGAAGACGATGGGTTGCGCAGCTCGCTGCGCGAGCTGGCGGCCAGCGCGGGCACCTCGGTGGCCACGCTCAAGCACTACTTCGGCAACCGCGAGGGCATCATCGTGGCGGTGATGGAATCGCTGCGAATCGACGGCGCGCCCTACATCGCGCAGGTCTCGTCGCCGACCTCGGGCGATCTGCGTGCGTCGCTGACCTTCGTGCTCAAGCGGCTGACCACCGCGTGGGTGAAATACCGGGTGGGCGACATGCACGCCGCCATGCTGGCCGAAGGGCTTTCACGCAAGCAGTTGGGGCCGTCGTACGTGACCTTGATGCTCGAGCCGTTGTTGCAACTGGGCGAGCAGGTGCTGCAGCGGCACGTCGACGCGAAGGAACTGACCCCCTGCGACGTGCGTCACGCCTCGCTGGCGCTGCTCTCGCCGCTGGTGATGGCGCTGCTGCACCAGGAAAACCTCTCGGGCGCGGGCTGCCGGCCGCTCGACGTCAACGCGCTCATCGGGGCGCACGTCGAGGCGTTCCTCCGGGCCTTCCCTCCGCTGCGCAAGCGCGCGCCGGCCCGGGCGTGACGCGCGCCCTGGTGTTGGGTGGCGGGGGCGTCACCGGCGTGGCGTGGGAACTGGGCCTCGCGCTGGGGCTGCTCGAAGGCGGCGTCGACCTCGCTTCTGCAGACCGGGTGGTTGGTACCTCGGCGGGCGCGGCGGTGGGGG
>CAIWFK010000859.1 GCA_903911905.1 uncultured Myxococcales bacterium | reverse complement strand
CCTGGTGCTGGCGGTCGATGGCGTGCGCTGCGGCGAGCCACAAGCCGGCGAGGTGGTGTCGCTGACCTGCGAGCAGCCGGGCTCGCGCGTCGAGGTGCTGGCCAACGATGCGGCGACCGGGCTCTTCCTGTCGGTGGTCGAACTGCACGATGACGTTGCGGGATCGCGCTGAGCGGTTAGAGTTCGCGCACTTTTCACCCCAAGGAGCCACACCATGCGCCGAATGTCCTTCCTCGTTCTGTCTGTCGCGTTGATGAGCTCGTTGGTCGCCCTGGCCGATGACGCCACCGCGCCGCCGCCGCCGGCCGAAGGTGGCTCGGTGTTCCGTCAGCCAGGTGGGTTGCTCGACCGCTCGCCGCAGCGCCGCTCGCAGGAGCTCTCGTTCTTCCTCGGCCTGCCCTACGACTATTTCTATTACGGCTTCGGCGTGGGCGTCGGCGCGCGCTACTACATTCCGATTCTGCACGACGGCTTCATTCCCGCGGTCAACGACGAGTTCGGCATCGAGTTCGGCGCTGACTTCACCGCGGCCTTCGGCGGCTACTTCCTGCCGGTCATCGACATTCCGGTCGAGGTGATGTGGAACTTCCACTTCACCCCCAAGTTCTCGGCCTACGCCAAGGTCGGCATCGCGCTCGAGTTGTCCATCTACAGCAACGCGTACCTGACCTATTCGGCGGGCACGCACGTGGGCGTGATTCCCGTCTCGGGCGTCGGTCTGCACTACAAGCTGAGCGATTCGGTGAACCTGCGCGTCGAGGTCGGCTACCCGTGGGTGAAGGTCGGCCTCGGCTTCAACCTGTAAGCACCTGAAATTCAGGGGTGCGGTACACCGCCGCCCACGCTATACGGCTGCACGTCGCATGAGCAGCCACTTCGTCATCGGAATGAAGGTGAAGTACCTCCCGCAGCCTGAGTGGGGGGTGGGGCACCTGCTCGGTCTCGAAGAGCATGACACCCGCGCGCTGGTGCACTTTCCCGCGCGCGACACCGAGGGGCCGATTCTGGTCTCGGCCCGCGGTGGGGCGCTGGTTCACGAAACCCTGTCGGCTGGCGCGCCGGTGCGCACCGCGAAGGGCAAGACTGGCGTCGTGGTTCGCGAAGAAGAGGGTGCGCGCGGGCTCAAGCGCTACGTGGTCGCGCTCGACGACGGCACCGAGACCGAACAACCCGAGACCGAGCTGCGCGCGTTGCCGCCGCGGCCCGACCTGCTGGCGGGCCTCAAGGACGGGCGCGCTGCCGACGCCAGGAACTTCCTGTTGCGCCGCTCGGCCCTGCAGCTCGACGACGAGCGCCGCAACGACGCGCTGGGTGCACTGCTGGCCTCGCGGGTGATGGTGAAGCCGCACCAGGTGGGCGTGGTGCAGCGCGTGCTGTCGAGCCGTCGCCCACGCTTCGTGCTCGCCGACGAGGTCGGCCTGGGCAAGACCATCGAAGCGGGCATGATCTTCTCGGCGCTGCGGCTGGCAGGCCTGGCGCGCCGCGTGCTCATCGTCGCGCCCGCGCACCTGACCGTGCAGTGGCTGGTCGAGCTCTTCCACAAGTTCAACCAGCTCTTCACGCTGATGGACACCGAGCGCTACGAGCAGTCGGTCGACGAGAACCCGACCGTCTCGCCCTGGGCGCGCTTCGACCTGGTCATCACCAGCCTCGAGCTGTTGCAGCGCAGCGAGCAGCACCGCGCCGAGGCCGGCGACCCGAAGGCGCACTGGGACCTGGTGATCATCGACGAAGCGCACCACCTCAAGGGCGACAAGGCCTACGAGGCGGCGCAGGCGCTGGCGAAGAACACCTGGGGCCTGCTGCTGCTGACCGCCACCCCGATGCAGCTGGACCCCGCCGAATACCAGGCGCTGCTCTCGCTCATCGACCCGCTCACCGCGCCCACCGCGAAGCAGTTCGAGGACCGGCTGGCCCGGCAGGAAGAACTGTCGAGCGCGGTGCGGGCGCTGCTCTCGGGCAAGGGCGCGAAGGCCGCGGTGAAGGAACTGGCCAGGCGCTTCCCCGACGACGAAGCGCTGCAGGACATCGACGACCCCGACGAGATGCTGGGGCACCTGAGCGAGACCTACTCGCTGAGCGATCGGTTGATTCGCAATCGCCGCGCGGTGGTGGGCGGCTTCTCGCCGCGCGTGCTGCACGTGCACCCGGTGACGCTGCACGCCGACGAGCTGGCGGCCCGGGACGCGGTGCTGGCGCGACTGGCGGCCGACGGCTCGGTGCGCGGCGCGGCGCTGGCCAACCTGGTGCGCCGG
>CAIWFK010000858.1 GCA_903911905.1 uncultured Myxococcales bacterium | reverse complement strand
GATCGCCCATACCGGTTCATAGGCAATATGAAGGCGTTCGCCCAGGGCCGTGGGCGAAAGCTGCGGGTGCTGACGACGACCTATATGGGCGCGTCCGACGCCAAGGCCGTGGAGCGGCTCGCGCGGCTACAGAACGCGACGGTGCGGGTCTCCTACGACGAGCAGTCGACGCGTTTGCACGCCAAGGCCTGGGTGTTTCATCGGAAGAGCGGGGTCTCGACCGCGTATGTGGGCTCGTCGAACCTGTCCCACGCTGCGCAGACGGACGGCCTCGAGTGGAACGTTCGCCTCACCTCGGCGGACCAACCCGCGCTGCTCGAGGAGATGAAGGAGACGTTCGAGCAGTACTGGGGCCAGCTCACCTTGTTCGAGCCATTCGACCCGGCCGACGAGGGCCATCGGAATCGACTCGCTCGCGCGCTCTCGAGTGACTCGCGCAGAGACGACAGCCTCGACTTCTACCCCGAGCTCGAGCCGAAGGACTTTCAAGTCCCGGTGCTCGAAGAACTGAGCGCTGCGCGGCAGCTTGGTCGGCATCGCAACCTCCTCGTCGCTGCCACGGGCACCGGGAAGACCGTGATGGCGGCGCTCGACTACCGCCGGCTGCGAGAGGCGAAGCAGGTCGATACCCTGCTCTTCGTCGCGCACCGACGGGAAATCCTCGAGCAGTCGCAGCGCATCTTCCGGTCGGCGCTGCAGCTCAGAGACTTTGGTGAGTTGCTGTTCCAGGGACACCGGCCAGTCATCGGTCGCCACGTCTTCGCTTCCATCGACTCGCTCGGTGAGGACTTCGACTTCTCGAAGTTCGACATGGTGATTCTTGACGAAGCCCATCACTCCGCTGCGAGTTCGTGGGCGCAGTTGCTTGGCCGCGTTTCGCCCAAGGAGTTGCTAGGCCTGACGGGCACGCCGGAACGCGCCGATGGTCTCGACTACGAGGCCAACTTCCCGCGCCCGTGGGTTGGCAATCTGCGGCTGTGGAACGCCATCCCCAACGCGCTGGTGCCCTTCCGGTACTACATGCTGGACGTCGAGGGCGTCGACCTCAGCGACGTGCGCTGGTCGGCGGGCGCGTACGTGCGAGGGCAACTCGAGGAGCGGCTCGTCACCTCGGCTGAAATCTTCGTTCAACGCGCGACGCGGGCCATCGCGGACGCCATCGGCCGCCCGGAGAGCATCAAGGCCATCGCGTTCTGCGTCGACGTCCGGCACGCGACCGAGATTGCCCGACGATTCGCCGCGCTGAAGTACACGACGGCCGTACTGACGTCGGACACGCCTGCCACAGAGCGACGGGCGGCACGCGATGACCTCAACGCGGGGAGGGTGCAGATTCTCTGCGTGGTCGACCTCTACAACGAGGGCGTCGACGTCCCGAACGTCAACACCATCTTCTTCTTCCGGCCCACCGAGAGCGCGACCGTCTTCCTGCAACAACTCGGTCGTGGGCTGCGTCGAGCTCACGGCAAGGCCGAGTTGGTGGTCTTCGACCTCACCGGCCGTCAGCACCATGCGTTCCGGTTTGACCGCCGGCTCCGGGCGATGCTGGGAAAGACGCCACGCGAGCTTCGCGAGTTCGTCGACAGCGGGTTCGGTCGACTGCCGAGCGGGTGCCATCTGCAGTTCGACGAGGTTGCTC
>CAIWFK010000857.1 GCA_903911905.1 uncultured Myxococcales bacterium | reverse complement strand
GTCGAGCCTGGGGCTGGGCCGCTGACGAGTGGAGTGGTCCCCTCTCTCGGGAAGCGAGAATTCAAAAAGTACCCGGCACCTTTCGAGCGTCCAAAAAGTACCTGGCACCTTTGGAGCGCTCAAAAAAGTACCCGGCACCTTCGGAGCGGAGAGCCTTCAATAAGTACCCGGCACCTTCGGAGCGCCAGTTGTTTCGGGCTCATAGACGAGTTCAACGGTCCAGGCTGCGGGGTCGCTCTGGTGGTCACCGAGCACGTTCACCCGGGTCCACGCGGCGACCACCAGCCGCAGCCCGTCACCCGAAAAGCGAACCCGCCGCACCGCCCACCCCGCCCGGGCATCGACCAGCTCCGCGCCTGCGTGCACCACCACCCGCTTGTCCCACCCACCGGTCGCCAGCGTCTTCCCGTCGGGGCTGATGCCGGCCGTGGCGACGACCCCATGGTGCCCATGCACCCGCTGCAGCACGGCCCCCGTCCAGGCATCGACGCGCGCGCCACAATCCCAGTCACGGTCGGGCTCGACCAGCGCCTTCTTTTCCCGCTCGTAGATCTCGCGCGTGCGCCTGGCCTTCGTCTCTGAAAACGCCAGCCCCAGCACCGTGCCCTTCGCGTCGAGCGACAGGTCATTCACCGGCGCCCGGAACGAAAAGCTGCGAGCCAGGGTCAGCCGCCGCCGCTCCCCCTCCGTCACGGGCCCCTTCGCCGTCAACTGCACCTCGTGCGTCGCGTCGTCGAAAGCCAGGTCGACGCCCGAGAGGAAGGGCCCGCCCAACACCCCCTGCGCCTCGGCCGGCACGCATGCCTCGCACACCGCCACCTCGAGCCCGTCGAACGTCAGGCCCTTGATCGAAATCGAATGCCCCTTCGCCACGTGCGCCAACTGCACGCCGAGCGCGGTGGGAATCGACACCGTCTCCTCCGAAGGGCTCAACCCCAGCGCCTGCGCGAGGGCCGGCCGCACCACCACTGCGGGCAGGCGCGTGTCGAGCGCGAAGCTCGCCGAGACCTTCCCGTCGACCACCGCCCGCACCAGGGTCGCTCCGGCCTTGCGCTCGACGTGTGCTCGCACGGTGCGATCGCCCTCGAGCGTCGGCCCCAGGGTCCACGCCGAGACGCGCTGGTCCCACGAGCCTGAATACAGCGTGCCGTCAGGCCCGAAGGCCAGCCCCCGCACCTCGTCGGCGTGCCCTCGCACCTCGGCGACGAACGCCAACGTGGGCCACCGGGTGATCGTGATGAGCCCGCTCGCGCTCCCCACCGCCAGCCACGCCCCGCTGCGATCGAACGCCACCGAAACCAGCGGCTCATCGGTGAGCCACGCCGCGAGCAACTGCCCGCTCGACCCGTCGAAGACCCGCACCGCGCCATCTCGGCTGACCGTGGCGACGGCCTTGCCAGCTGGAGAGAACTCCAGCGCCTCGACGTCGAACTCCACGTCGGTGACCGCGGTGTCGCTGACCTTCGCGCCCTCGCGCTCGTGCACCGAGAGGGAATACGAATGCAGGCCCAGCCGGGCAAAAGCCACGCGCCGACCATCGGGGCTGAGCTTCGCGTCCCACACCAGGTCTTCGCGATCGAAGACCGTCGCGGGCCCCAGCGCCACCGGCTCGCCGACCACGTAGCCACCGGGCTCCACCCGCGCCAACACGGCCGCCGGAGTGACCGGCACCGTGCGACACCCGGTCAGCAGCACCAGCCCCAGCAGCGCCGCGCGGCGACTCACCCTTCGGGCTTGCGGTTGGCGGGCGTGACTTCCTTGATGCCCTTGGGCGTGATGTTGAGCAGGAAGAGCTGCCGCTCGGCCTCCCGCTCGTCACCGAACGAGATGGTGCCGGTCGCGCCCTGGAAGTTCTTGAACGCCTGCAGGTGATCGCGGAACGCCGCGCGCGACGCCGGCGCATGCTTGTCGACGATCGACTTCACCAGCGACGCGGTGTCCCACGCCACCGCATCGAGCAGGGTGATGGTGGCGTCGTGGTGCGTTTCGCGGAAGGCCTGCACGAAGGCCTTCGTCGCCGCACGGTCGCTGCCCTCGTAGAAGCTGTCGACGTACACCGCGCACTGCACGTACTTGCCGCCTCGTTCGATGAGCATCGGGTCGCCCGACGCGCCCTTGGGCGAACTCCACGTCGAGGGCCCCAACAAGGTCACCGTCTTCATCTTCTCTTTGCCGGTGGTCTTCGAGATGCGCTCGAGGTCCTTCTTGTCGCAGGCGTTGGTGATGAGGTCTTCGACCGCCAGGGCGGGCGCCACCAGCGAGACCATCTGCCAGGAATCGGGAATGAGCAGCGCCTCGAAGTCGACGACCGGGTCGAGCGCGCCACGCATCTTCTCGAGCGCGCGGCGGCGGTGCAGTTCGTCGAGGTCCTTCTCGCGAATCTCGCGGACCTTGTCGTAATAGTCGCTGCGGTCCTCGAGGTAGTACCGGCCGACCAGCTTCTTGGCCTCCTCG
>CAIWFK010000856.1 GCA_903911905.1 uncultured Myxococcales bacterium | reverse complement strand
TGCCACACACCAGGTGGTAGATGCTGGCGCCCACCGCGTAGAGGTCGGTCTCGGGCCCCAGCGCTTCGCCCAGCACCTGCTCGGGAGCCATGTACCGCGGCGTGCCCACCGCCGTGCCCTCGAGCGTCAGGCCGCTGCTCTCGCCGAACCACGAGATGCCGAAGTCGAGCACCTTCACCACGAACGCGGGGCGCGCACAGACGAAGATGTTCGCCGGCTTGATGTCGCGGTGAATGATGTTCGCTCGGTGGGCCGCCGCCAGGGCGTCGAGCACCGGCGCCATCACCGCCACGACCTGCCCCACCGAAAAGGTGCCCACCGCCTTGAGCACCGCGCGCAGGGTGGCTCCCTGCAGGTGCTCCATCACGATGAACGGGTCGCCGGTGGCAGTCTCGCCCTAGTCCAACACGTCGACGATACCCGGGTGGTCGATGGCCGCCGAGGCCCGCGCTTCCATGTCGAACCGGGCCTTCAGGTCTTCGCGGTTCGACAGCTCGGGCCCCAGGAACTTGATCGCCACGCGCCGGCCGATGGCGATGTTGGTCGCCGCGTACACCGCTCCCACGCCACCTGCGCCAAGCAGGCCGCGCAGCTCGTATTTTCCAGCGACCAGGGTCCCTGGGGGGTGCTCGGCGGCAGACATCGCGATCAACTGTAACCAAGATGCCGGCTGCCGGGCGCAGCTGTTTTCGGGCCGTGGCCGATGGGGAACCTGCGGGGTCCGCCCGACGTCAGGCAGGGGTGGTGTTCGACAGGGGCCTCCCACACCCTGCTACGCTTTCGTGCACGATGCGCGGGGTGTCGGTCTGCCTGGTGTTGACGATGGTCACGGGCTGCAACCGGCAGAAGACCGACCCCACGCTGGTGCAGCTCACGACGCCGCTCACGGTCTCGATTCGCACCCACCCCATGGCGTCGACCTGCCAGCAGCGCGACCTGCTCGAGCGCGCCCGGTGCTGGGTCACTCCCGGGAAGACCGGCTGCACCTACCTCGAGGTCGGCGGGCCGACCGCTACGGGCGTCGAGCTGCCGGCCGAGGAGTCCCTGGCGCCGGCTCGCGCCCAGCCTGCAGTGCACGCGCCGCTCCACGCCCCGCCGGTGCGCGACCTCGGTTGTGCGCTGTCGACCACGGGCGCGCGGGTGACGCTGGCTCCAGCCGTCGAGCGCGCGGTCGAGCTGAAGGTCGACCAGACGGGCGCGCGCGTCGCCGCGCACCTGTCCACGGGCTGGCTGGTGCTCTACGTCGACGAAGGTCAGGTGCTCGCGCGCAGGCCCTTCAAGCCGGCGACCCCGGGTGCGGCCTTCGATTGGCGCGACGTGGAGTCGGTCGATGCGCTGCTGCCCGAGCTCATCGCCGCCTCGGTCGGCCCGCAGCACGAACGCCTGGTGGCGCGCCTGGTCGACCACGGCGGAGAGCCGGGGCTGGTGACGTACCTGTCGACCCAGCCCGACGAGCGCCCCGAATGGGACCAGCGCTTCGCCCACCTCTCGGACCAGGGCCAGCAGGCCGTGCGAGCGCGGCTCATCGACCAGCTCGACGGCGGTGCGGGACCGTGGGAATTCCTCATCATGCGGCCCGGGCTCCAGCCTCCCGACTTCGCCGATCGCGTCGCCAACCAGGCGCTCGCGCTGACCGCAGAGAACGAAGGCGGTCAGACCTGGGTCTGGGGTGAGCTGGTGCGCACCCACCACCCTCGCGCCACCGAGCTGGCGTGCGAAGCGCTGCACCGCAGCTTCATCGAGACCGCCCTGACGCCCTGGGAAAACCAGACTGGCGAAGACCGGGTGGTGTCGAACGAAGGCCCCCTGGCCGTCATCGCGCTCGCCCGCTCGCGCTGCCCGTGGGTCACCGCGTCGTTCGAGCAGAACCCGTGCGGCAGCCCGGTGTCCTGCGGCAGCACGGCCGATTCGCCGACCGGCGAACGGGTGCAGACCGAAGTGCCCTGCACCTCGAGCGACGTCGACGCCGGGCTGCAGCAGTGGCTGGCCACGCTCGAGCTCGACGCGGGCACCGAGGCCGACGACGAGCAGGTCGACCCCGACGACGCCGGCGTGGTGGAAGAGCCGTGGGACCAGCAGACCCGCAGCAGCGCCATCTTCTTCGGTGCGCTGATGGCGCAGTCACCGCCGCCGACGATGGATCGACGCCTGCGCTCGAGCTTTCCGCTGGTGACGCCGAAGGGCTCTCACGAGCTGACCGACTTCGACCCGCCGTGCGCCG
>CAIWFK010000855.1 GCA_903911905.1 uncultured Myxococcales bacterium | reverse complement strand
GCCGAGTACCAGCGCCTGGTGCCCGGCGGCCGACAGGACCGACTCGGCGCAGGTCCAGCCCGCGAACGCGGACCCGCAGTCACGGGCATGCAGCCAGGAACAGAGCAGCCACGCCGACGGCCAGACTACCGCCGCGAGCGCGTACAGCATGAACGACCCGACAAGGGCGACGGTTCGGCGGGTGGTGACAGGGGGCATGGGGTCCAGGGAGAGAGAGCCGCGCGGCGGCGGTTAGCGCGCCGAGCATGGTTCGGTCACAGTCCTTGTACCCGTGTTCGGGTGGCGACTTTGAAGGTCGAGGTACACCAGACTCAGGTTCCTTCGCTTTGTATGGTTGCCGGGGCGGCACCAACCGAATGGGGGCACATGCGATCCGAAGAACGAGCAATGCTTTCCGCGTCGATTCCAGCTGGCGATCCAAGGACCCCGGACGAGCAGTTCCACAATGCCCTTGGTGTTGACCTTCCCAACTGGCGACGCCTCGGTGATGCGGTCTTAGGCGACATGGATCGCAACACTCAAGGCGTTCGTTGGTGGCTCACACTTGACGAGCCGCGGCGGCGATTGGTGAGCTTCCAGTTGGTGGAGAGCTTGAACTCGGTCAGGCCGCTGCTGGCACGAGCGCAACTTCATCTGTTTGAGGCTCGAGAACACGCTGACGAGCTGCGCCGTCGGCCGTTCGTGAACGTCGTTGAACAACGCGATGGGTCGCCCCGCATCAATCATCTTAGGCGTGAGCGGCCGGTCGATCACGTTGCGGCCGAGTTGTTGGACCTCCACTACACTGGAGCGGTACACGCGATGTTCACGGCGCTCGAGGTCGTCGGTGCGGTGGTTGTGGGGGTCGCCGGGCTACCGCTCCACGTTCTCGAGCGGAGCAGTTACGGCGGCGCGCTCGGTATGATGCGTGCCCCGCCTCGAGAAACGTTGCCCGGTGTTCGCGCTGCTTGGCTGGAACTCGCGGAATGCATGGATGCCGTCGAACGTGAAAGCGGTCCCACGAACTGGCGTAGGTGGCTGATTGGGATTCGCCACTCCGTCGCCCACCGCGCGAGACTTCCGAATCTCGAACTTATCAGTCCAATTGGGCCTCCCGAAGTCGGGCCCGATGGTCTGCTCGTGCACCAAGTCGATCTCGAACGTCGTTTGCCTCGTGACCCGACAAGGGCCTACCTTCAAGCGCTCGAGGCGGATCCGCATGCGACTCACCTAGACGAGCCGGCGGCGTCGACGATGGCGCTGGCCCTTCGAACGCTCGCTCAGTTCATCGAAGGAGTTGCCGGGCCCTTGTTGGGTCTTTGGACCGCCCGGCGAGATTGCCAGATTCAAATCGCTCAACCCGAGTCGCAGTGGCCTGACGTGGATGAGCCCGAAGGTGCGCCGTTCGCCGGGTTCGCGCCCGGTCCGCGACTCGAAGGTGAGGCGGTCATGTCGGTATCGCACTCAGCACTAGGGCAACTCGACAGAGCGGGGGTCGGCGAGCGGCGCTGACGTCGATGGATGCTCGGGACGTTGGTGCGGAGCACCGCCTTCGGACTGGAACTGTGGAACTTGGGCGCAAGGCGGTCTTTGAGCTCGCTCGCGCGCAACAGAGGAGAAACATGAATAGCCAAGCTGACCGAAGTTTCTTGGAGCACATCGAGAACTCACTGGGCGAAGAGACCAGACAACTCCGGCTTGAGATCTGCAACAACGTCAAGCCGCAGACTAAGGGTTCGAGCCTCTGGTTCGTCGCCTCAGAGCGCCGACGAAGGGATGGGTACGCCTTTTCCCTTTCTCTCGAGCCAACCCATTTCACCGCCCAAAGCAATGACCAGTGGGAACGACAAGGGGAGGCTGCGCTGGTTGAACTGGGGGTCCGCGTACCCTTTGCGCCAGGTCTCAAGCTCACCGAGGAAGTGATCCGGCTTTCCGCGGAGGCCGCGGCCAGCCTGATTCCGCTCCTCCCTCGAGAGTTGGCGGCGCCGCTGAGCTACCCCAACCAGAAGCCGCGTCCGCTCGATGCGCCCATGATGCTGTGGTCCGTAAGTCCGCAGTTGGAACCGGCCGCGACCGCCGTCTGGATTGCCGTCGTGGTGAGGGCTACCGACCACCTGGGCAAGAGACGCCG
>CAIWFK010000854.1 GCA_903911905.1 uncultured Myxococcales bacterium | reverse complement strand
TGGTCATCGATGAGCGCGATGCCCGGAAAGCGGAAGAAGTCGTCGAGCGTCGAGCCGGCATCGGTGCCCGCGAAGGTCGACCACCCTTCCCGCAGCGGCACCAGCAGGCCGCGCAGTCCCGCCTCGTCACCGGTCACGGCGTGCCAGAATGGCCCCTTCACGTGCGAGTCGACCAGCACCGCGCCCGGCATCACCACCGAGACCAGCTGCACGGCGTCGCCGAGGTCCACCGTGTGGTCGAGCTCGCGCCCGAAGGCGTCGACCCGCTCGAGGCAGGCCGCGTCGCACGGCGAGGGAACGAACTCGACCAGCACCACCTTGCCCTGCAGCGCACTGCTCGCGAAGGTGCCGCCGTCGAAGGTCGACAGCGTCCACGCCGGCAGGTCGCGAATGGGAGGCGGTGCCCGGTAGAGACGGCTCTCCGAGACCCGGTACGCCGTCAGCAGCACCACGCCGATGGCGAAGGCGATGACGAACGGGTCCTTGAAGAAGGGCCGCTTCGGCTCGGGGGCCGGCGGCGTCGATTCAGTTGACATTCTTCTGCGCGCCGTAGCGGGTCACCAGGCGGCTCTCTTCGGCGGCCTCGAGCTTCGCCGCCGCACGCATGCGCAGCGCGACCCACGCCACCACGCCGCCGATGGCCACCAGCGGCAACGCCGAGAGAATGCCCGACATGATGAGGTACGTGCCCTGACCGAATTCGGGGCCCACACCGCAGACCGGGCAGGCCCGAGCCGCGAGCGATGCGAGCATCACCACCAGGCTGGCCGAGCGGGTCAGCATCAGAAGTACACCCGCGCGTAGATGACGGGCCACATCAGCACCACGAAGTACCAGAAGGTCTGCACGCCGAAGAAGTAACCCGGCGAGAGCGTCTTGCGCCACACCGCGACCAGCGCCCAGGCCAGCGCCAGCAGCGCGGCGACGGCGTGCAGGGCGTGGGTGCCGACGATGAGGTAGAAGAACGAGCCCATCGTCGACGAGGTGAGCGTCAGGTGCTGGGCGAACATCGACGCCCATTCCCGCCCCTGCAACGCAACGAAGGTCACGCCCAGGACCCACGAGGCGGTGAAGCTGCCGCGGGTCAGCGGCGCCGACGGCGACTTCTTGAACGACCAGTTGGCGACCAGCAGCGCCACGCCCGAGAGCAGGAGCGCGACGGTGTTCAGCGCGGTCGACGAGGCCGGCAGCATGGGCTGACCCGGCGGAGGCCAGTTGCCCGGGCCCTGGTTGGCGCGGCTGATGGTGAAGGCCGAGATGAGCCCTGCGAAGAACATGGTCTCGGAGACCACGAAGATGAGCGTTCCCAGCACCGAGCTCGGCACGACCTGACGCCGCGGCCGCCGCAGGGGCAGCGACGGCATCGGTTCGGGCTCGTGGGGGAACGCGCCGTCCATCAGTGGTGCTCGGCAGCGGGGGCTTCGGGCTTCTCGGCCGCGCCCTCGTGTTCACCGGCGTGGGCCGCGCCTTCCTTCTCACCGCGGTCGACCGCGTCGTTGGCGGCCTTGTTCACCCAGTGGTGCCCTTCGTGCTTGAGCACGTCGGGCGAGATGCCGGCGACCATCACCAGCATGAAGGCGAGCATGCCGGCCACCATGTAGGTGACGAACTTGCGCTCGAGGTTGATGTGCATGAACCGGGTGGCGACGATGAAGGCCTTGACGAAGGCGATGCCGAAGGCGGTCACCAGGGTCAGCCAGCGAATGCCGATCATCGGGCCGACGACGCTGACGACCAGCAGGCCCAGCAGCAGGCCCCAGATCTTCACGTACTGGAACCCGTGCTCACTGAGGCCCAGCGGGTACGTCTTGGAGGTCGAGGTGGTCTCAGACATGGGTCACTTGGCGATGTAGAGCAACGGGAAGAGGAAGATCCACACGAGGTCGACGAAGTGCCAGTAGATGCCGATGTTCTCGACCCGCTGGAGCTCCTTGCCCTTGGCCGCGTCAGCCGCGACGAAGAGCATGATGATCATGCCAGCGATGACGTGAATGCCGTGGAGCCCGGCCGCCGTGTAATAGAACGACCAGAAGGTGTTCGAGGTCAGCGTGAAGCCCTCTCGAATCTCGTGGGTCCACTCGGCGCCCTTCACGCAGAGGAACGTCAAGCCGCCCAGGCAGGTGATCATCAGGTACTTCGCCGCCTTCTTGCCGTCCTTGTGCTCGGCGGCGTCGTGCGCGAGCACGGCGAACAGCGAGCTGGTCAGCAGCACGAAGGTGTTGAAGGCGCCGGCGGCGGTGTTGGTGTGCACCGACTGGTACGCCCACTCGGGGTGACCGAGCCGGTGCATCAGGTACGAGCCGAGCAGGCCGCCGAAGATGACGATTTCCGAGGCGATGACCCACCAGACGGCCAGGCGGCCGGTGGGAATGCCAGTGGCTTCACGGGTGGTGGCGATCGGGCGAATCATGAGGCGGCCTTCTCGTTCTGGGGCCAGTAGTCCTGGGCCCGGTCAGGGTGGCTGTATTCGTAGGGGCCGCGGTACACGGTGGGCAGCCCTTCGGGGAAGTTGCCGTGCGGCGGAGGCGAGGGCGTCTGCCACTCGAGGGTGTTCGCCAGCCACGGGTTCCGGTCGGCCTTCTTGCCCTTGAACAGGCTGTAGAAGAAGTTGAGCAGGAAGATGGCCTGGAACGCGAGCAGCGTGACCAGCGAGAGCGTCGCCAACACGCGCAGCTCGGGCATGCCCGGCTTCATCAGGTCGGGGAAGCGCGAGTAGTCGAAGATTCGACGGTGGTCTCCGCGCACGCCCAGCAGGAAGAGCGGAATGAAGATGAAGTTGAAGGGGATGATGGTGCCCCAGAAGTGCAGCTTGCCGAACGTCTCGTTCATCATCTTCCCGAACATCTTGGGGAACCAGTAGGTCACCGCCGCGAAGACCGAGATGAACGCGATGGGGAAGAACGTGTAGTGGAAGTGCGCGATGACGAAGTACGTGTCGTGGAAGTAGATGTCCGCGCCCGACGCGCCCAGGAAGATGCCGGTCACGCCGCCGATGAGAAACTCACCGATGAAGGCCAGCGCCCAGAGCATGGGCACGGTCAGGCGAATCGACCCGCCGTAGAGCGTGGCGATGAAGACGAACATCATCTCGGCGACCGGAATCGAGATCAGCAGCGTGGTCAGCGAGAAGATGTTGGCCATGCGCGGGTCGATGCCGGCGATGAACTGGTGGTGGGCCCACACGAAGAAGCTCAAGACCCCCGTGCCGACCGCCGTGTACAGCACCGTCTTGTAGGCAAAGAGCTTCTTGCGCGAGAACACGGTGATGATCTCGGCCACGATGCCGGTGGCGGGCAAGAGCACCACGTACACCTCGGGGTGACCGAAGAACCAGAACAGGTGCTGCCACAGAATGGGGTCGCCGCCCTTGTTCGGGTCGAAGAAGTGGGTGCCGACCGTCTGGTCGAAGAGCAGCATGACCGCGCCAGCCACCAGCGGGCCGACCGAGGCCATGAACAGAATCGAGGCGATGACGATCATCCACACCACCATGGGCACGTCGAACATCTTCATGCCCGGGGCGCGGCTGTTCATGACGGTGGTGACGAAGTTGATGCCGCCCAGGAGGAAGGCGACGAACTCGAGCGCCACGGCCAGCAGCCACAGCGGCGCGCCCTGCGGCGTCAGGTTGTACTCGGCCTTGGCAGACAGCGGCGGGTACGAGGTCCACGCGCCACCGAAGGCGCCGCCCTTGACCAGGAACGACGCGCCCAGCACCAGAATGCTGATGGCGAAGATCTGGTAGCTCAGGCGGTTGAGCCGCGGGAAGACCATGTCGTCGCAGCCGATCATCAGCGGAATGAGGTAGTTGCCCAGCGCGGCGATCAGCACCGGCATGGCGACCCAGAAGATCATCACCGAGCCGTGGGTGGTGATGAGCCCGTCGTAGTTCGCCGGCGTCACCCGACCCCAGCCCGGCACGCTGATGCCGGGGAAGGCGATCTGCATGCGGAACACGTACACCGTGAAGCCGCCGACGAGCGCCATCAGCATGCCGGTGAACAGGTACTGCATGCCGATGATCTTGTGGTCGGTCGACCAGAAGTACTTGAGGAAGAAGTTCTGTTCCTCGTGGTGCTCACCGTGACCGCCGTGCGCGTCGTGCGAGTGCCCGTGGGTGTCGGTCTTGGTGGCCTCGCCTGCGGCCGTGCTCATGGCGTCGATCGGCAGGTGACCGAGCGATTCGCTGTTGCTGCTCATGGCATTCCTCCAGTGCTTCCAGAAACGGGTGCGGCGACGGCGGCGACGCCAGCGTTGGCCTTGACCCACGCCTGGTGCTTGCCCGCTTCGCTGATGACGATCTTCGCCGGCATGAGCCCGTGGCCGATGCCACAGATCTCGGTGCACTGAATGTCGTACGTGCCGGTGATGACGGGCTTGAACCAGCCCTTGATGATGCGGCCGGGCACGATGTCCTGCTTGAGGCGGAAGATGGGCACCGAGAAGCTGTGCAGCACGTCACGGCTGGCCAATTCGAAGTGGTAGGTCTTGCCCACCTCGACGTGCAGTTCGTCGACCGTGCGAATGTCGTCTTCGGTGTCGAGCTTGCCGTCGGGGCCGGGGTGCGTGAACGTCCACGCCCACTGCTGCGCGGTCACCCGCACCGTCTCGTCGGCCTGGGGCATGTCGAGCTTCACTTCGGCCCAGACGCGCAGCGCGCCGATGATGATCATCACGTCGAAGATGAGCGTCAGGTAGTGCGGAATCGACACCCACCGCTTTTCCTTCGGGTCTTCGCCGGTCACGTAGAGCGCCTTGACGCCCTCCTTCTCGGCGAACTTGAAGATGAGGCCGAAGAACACCACCTCGGCGAGCAGCCCCCAGAACCCGACCACCGCCAGGATGAGGAGGATGAGCGAGTCGATGTCTCCCGCATACGTCGAACCGGCTTCGAGATACTTGGAGATCACCTGATCACCTCAAGACGAAGATGTAGACGATGGTGAAGAAGGCCACCGCGCCGGCGCTCGCCAGCCCGAAGATGGTGAAGGCCAGCTTGTCCGAAGCGTCGCTGGGAATCGGAGTGTGGGTATCGGACATGTCGGTTCACCGGGACAACGTGTTGATGTGGGCGATGACGTTCTTCATCGCCTGCTCGTCGGCGAGCGTCATCGACATCGGGCGCATGGTGCCGCCCGTGGTGTCGTCGGGGTTCGTGCCGCGAATGCCCGCCTTGAACTTCTTGAGCTGGGTGAGCAGGTACCAGTCGTTCTGACCAGCCAGCGGCGGGGCGTTGACCGCCGGGTTGCCCTTGCCGTCGACGCCGTGGCACGCCTGGCAGGTGCCCCAGCTCACCGCGCCCGCAGCCGCGTCGCCCGTGATGGTCGGCGCCGCCTTCTGCACGGGCAGCTTCGAGACGTGCTCGGCGACCGCCTTGATTTCAGCCTGGGTGTAGAGCTGGCGCGACATCGGCCGCATGCGCAGCCCTTCGTAGTCGTCGGGGTGCGCGCCGCGAATGCCGCTGCGGAACTTGACCAGTTGCGCCTCGACGTACCACGCCGGGTGCCCGGCGATGGCCGGCGCCGCGATCGACGGGTTGCCCTCGCCCGCGCCGCCGTGACACGGCTCGCACGAGCGATAGAGCTCTTCGCCAGGCAGCGTCGCCGCAGCGCCATCGGGGTGGATACTGTTGCAGCCAGTCGCAGCGAGGACCGCCGAACTGAGGACGAACGGAAGATACTGTCGCATCGATTGCCCGGGTCGAACGTGAGTCGAACAGAAGTCGGTCAGTTCTCTTGCACGGTGCCACGCTCGGACCAAGTGAATTGCACTGGTCACCCGTTAGCGGAATTGATGGCCGCCCCCCTGTTCACTCGCAGTGACGGGCCCCGCAAAACCAGCGGGTTGATGGGGGTCAACTTCGACTGCTTCATGCCAGCACGAGCGGTCTGCTAGGAGGCAACGCTCGAATGCGACCCTTCCTTGTCCTCGCGGCGACGGTGTTGGCGGCGTGCGGCTCGACCAGCGGCGGCGACGCCGGCTGCGTCGACGGCTCGAAGTCGCCTCCCGATCTGATCAGCAACTACTCGTTCGAGTGCGGAGGCACCACCCCCAGCGAATGGACCGCGGTCTACGGCACCCTGTCCTTCCCCGCAGGTCACACCGGCCGCGCCGCCCAGCTCACCGTCGACTCGGCTGGCGGGCGCCTGGCCTACAACCCCACCCTCGGCACCGGCGGCGGCACCGCCACCTTCTGCGTCACCGCCTGGGTCAGCGGCACCTCGCCCTACATGAAGATGCGGGTACTCAAGCAGTCGGGCCCCGGCAACTTCACCGAATACGACTTCAACGCGCCCTCGGGCGGTAGCATCTGGTCGCGCATTCCGCCCACCACCGCGCTCGCCATTCCCTTCGACAATGCCCAGGGCCTGCAGTTGCTCTTCGAGGCCCAGCAGGGCCGGCCCGACATGAACGCCAAGGTGGGCGACACCCTGCTCGTCGACGACGTCGACTTCTGGCAGTCGACCAGCGGCAAGTGCGACGAAGCCCGCTGAAGTGTCATGCGTGCGTCACTGCCAGCCTTGTGGCGCTGGGAGCGACCAGAACCTCGTGGTTAGGCTTTGGGGCGAATGTTCTTTCGCCATCGCGCTGACCGCCCGTACGTCGCCCTCTTCATCGTGCTCTTCGCGGTCGACCTGACCGTCTACGCGCTGGTCGATTCGCCCTGGCTGGTGCTGGCGTACCTGGTGGCCAGCATCTTCCCCAAGGCCGCGGTCTGCGCCTTCAACCACCACCACCAGCACGTCACCACCTTCCACCGGGCCTGGGCCAACCGCCTGCTCGAGGTGATGTACTTCTTCCAGACGGGGGTCTCGACCAACGCCTGGCGGCTGCACCATTCGTTGGGACACCACCTCAACTACCTCGACCAGACCAGGGACGAGTCTCGCTGGGCCCGTGCCGACGGCTCGCGCATGGGCGAAATGGAATACGCCTTCATCACCGCCGCCACCGCGTACCCCCGCGCCTGGAAGGTCGGCGAGAAGTTCCCCGAAGACCGACGCGTGTTCGCAGCCATGGGCCTGGTCACCGCCATCGTCACCGCGCTCTTCGTGTACGCGCGGCCCATGCAGGGGCTGCTGCTCTTCGTCGCCGGCCCCCTGTTCCTTCTGTGGGGCACCGCGTGGGCGACGTACGCCCACCATTCCGACCGCAGCACCGAGCACCACTTCCTGGCCAGCAACAACGTTCGCCAGCGCTTCTACAACGTGCTCACCGGCAACCTGGGGCTGCACACCGCGCACCACTACAAGCCCGGCGTGCACTGGTCGAACCTGCCCGAACTGCACGCCAGCATCGAGTCGCAGATTCCACCCGAGGCCTTCGTGGCCCCCGGTTGGCCGTGGCGCTGGTTCGGCGACCCGAAGCTGGCGACACCTGCACCGCGCTCCGAGCCCGTCGCCACGCAGCAGCCAGCGACCGAGTTGGGCTAGCCCAGCGCGGCCGCGACCTTCTTGAGCAGCGCCGATTCTTCTGGCCTCACCTTGCCGTCGGCCAGCACCAACGCACGCGCGGTGAGCGCGTCGTCGGCACGGGTCTTGAGCAGGGCCCAGCCGGGCTCGCCCGGCCGCTTGCCTTCCTTCACCTTCGCCAGCAACGCCTGCAGCGCCCCCTCGGGCACGGTCCAACTGCGCCCCAGCCCCAGCACCATCTGCACTTCGTGTTGGTCGACCTCACCATCGACCCACGCCACGTGAAGCAACAGCTTGAGCACCGCCAGATTGAACGTGTCTTCGGCTCAGAGGGCCATGGCGCGATGCTGCCATCTTCCGCGTCACCGTGGCGTCGGATAATGCTTCTGTGGAAAACACAGCCCGTCGTTGTTGAGGTGACCGAAGCTCGACAGGTTGTACGTCATCGCGTCGAGCACGTCGGCCAGGCCCGTGGTGCCGCCGGCAGGGTCGATGGGCACGTTCTTCGGGTCGAGCGACACGATGCCGGCGTTCCGCTCGGGTGAGAGCAGCGGCCCACAGGTGCGCCAGGGAATGCCGGTGCCCTGCGCATCGGCGATGGCGAATACGTCGAGCCCGGAAAGCTCGTGCTGCGTCAGTTCGGCCAGGGCGACCCCGGCGTCGGCAGCGACCGAGTCACGCGCGGCCAGCGCATCGAAGCGCAGCGGAGCGTCTTCTTCGAGCGCTTCCCAGAAAGGGTGGTCGAGGTGGAAGGTGAGCTGCGCGGTGGTCTGCGCACCCGCCTGCACCTGCACCCCGCGGGAATTGTCGGGCGAGAGCTCGGGGTTGACGCAGTTGAGGAACGTCACCGGCGCCTTGAAGCCGAGGGTGAAGTGCACGACCCGGGGGAAGCGACCGAAGTCGTAGCCTGGCTCGGTCTGCCGACACGCGGGCGTGCTCGCCGCCCCAGCCCAGGTCGCGGTGCCCTCGTACCAGACGGTGAAGCCCTTCGTGTTCATGGTGGCCAACGCCGAGAGCCCCGGTTGGTCGAGGTTCACGTTCTGCACCTGGCCCGCAGGCACGATGAGGTCGAAGCCCAGCGCGTATTTCGAGACGGGGTCGAAATCGGGTCGGCCCGCCACCAGGTTCTGCCGCTCGAGGCGCGTCAGCGCAACCGAGGTGCCGTTGAGCTGCTTGGAAGGAATGGGGCCGCCCTTCGCCAGGTCGATGGCCCACGGCCCCAGGGCCTGCGCCACCGCCGCGCCGGTCTGCGACTGGTCGTTCGCGTTGAGGTCGGGGTTCGCCGACAGCGTCACGCTGCCCACCGTGACGATGACGTGCTCGAACGAGAGCGACCACCCGTCGAGAAAGTACGGGTCGTTGCTCGAGCCAGGCGGAAAGGCGATGCCCGAGGTGGCCGCGCCTTCACCAGTCACCGTCACCAGCACCGCGTCATTCACGTCGGCGCCCGGGGGAGCGGCGAAGGGCACCACGGTCAACGTGCCGTCGTTGGGCGGCAGGCCGGCGTCCTGTGCTGGCAGCGACGAGCCGCACGCGGCCAGGCAGAGCACGACGAGCGTCGGTCGAAAGTGGGTCATGGCGTGGTCCCCGGGGTGGTGAAGCGGTACGGCCCCACGAAGGCGCGCAGCCCGTTGTAGAGCGCCTGGTCGGCCTGGCGGGGCGAGCTGCCGTCGTTCGAGAACTGGTACTGCCGTGCCCCCACCTGCGCGAGCGACGAGAAGTCGACGTCGGCGAACCACGCCCGGGGGTCGACCAGCACCTGCACCGTGCTGCCCTGCGCGAGCTGGGTCTCGAAGGCGATGGGCGCCACGATGCGCTGCTGACACAGCGGGTTGCTGCCCGGCAGCGCGGTGTTGCGAGGAGGCACGACGCGATTGGCACCGATGGTGAGGACCCCCGAGAAGGGCCAGGTGCTGCCGCCCTGCGAGGCCACTCCTTCCACGTCGAGAATGGGCGTCTGGTCGTCGGTGGCCAGAATGTCGCCGCCAGTCAGCCACAGCTCGGCCGCCAGCGTCTGTGCGTCGGTGCCGTGACCTTCGACGGGGAAAGGCTGCGGCGTGGGGTCGAGCGCGTCGAGCGTCAGCCCCCCGCGCACCTCGCCCGTGTACACCCCGGTCTGCACGCAGCTCTGCTCGAGCGTGTAGCTCTGCGGGTTCTGTCGATTGAAATACACCGCGCCCACCGTCACCTTCGCGCGCGTCAGCGTCACGTCGAAGCCGCGACCCGAGGTGAAGCGCAGCGGCTGACCGGTGGCCACCGCCGGGTCCCCTCGACCTTCGAGCACGAACGAAACGAGTTGCCCACCGGTCGATTGCACGCAGCCGACGAGGAGCAGTGCGAGCGTCAGGGTCAGGCGCTTCATGACTCACCTCCGAAGTGCAGCCCCAGCGTCAACATCAGCGCTCTCGGCGGCCCGGCGCTGAACATGCGCGCCGGCACCAGGGTCGGCAGCGAACCCGAGGTACGGAAGTCGGAAGCGAAGTTGAACTCGCCCAGCCGGTACTTCGTGTCGAGCAGGTTGGTCACCGACAGGCCCAGCGAGACCCACTTCCACGACACCTCTGCCGACGCGTCCATCACGAAGATGACGTCGCTGCGCTGGCCATAGGGCAAGGCCCGGCGGCCCACGTAGGTCGCGCCCACGCCCAGCTTCGCGTCGATGGCCCCGTCCAGCGGGCGCCACCAGGGCACTTCGTGGAAGAGCGCGCCGTCCAGCCGGCCCACCAGGTCGGGCACGTAGGGCACCAGCAGGTTGGTGTCGTCGAACTTCGACTGCACCCAGGTGACGTTGGCCGACACGTCATAGAATTCGCCGCGCGCCCGGCCCGCGAACAACGCGCCCAGTCGTGAGGTGCTGCCGCCGATGACGCCGCGACCTTCCTGCTCGTTGAAGACCAGGTCCTTGTCGACGCGGGTGCCGAAGACCACGGCCCGCGCGGTGGTCTCGTGGTGCTCGAAGCGGTGGGCCCACGCCGCCCCGCCTTCCCACGAGAAGATGCTGGCGAACGGCGCGTCGAGGTTCTGCGAGACGTACTGCGGGTCGATGCTGCGCACGCCCGTGCCGACCGAGCCCGAAAAGGTCAGTTCCTTGAACGGGCCGACCAGCACGCTGGCGCGCGGCAACAGCACGCCGGCGGTGGCCGAATTGCGGGCATCGGGCTCGCGCGGCAACCCGAAGTCCTGCTGCGAGAGGCACGAAGCGTTGCCCGGCGGGTTGGTGGGGTCGGGGCGACGCACGGTCTTCACCGCGCAGTTGTCGAGCACGTCGTAGGTGAGGAACTCGCCGCGCAGACCGCCGCGCACCGTCAGCCACCACACCGGCGAGAGGTTCAGGTCGGCGTACGCGCCGAAGTCGGTCAGGGTCGAGGCCAGGTCCAGGTCGCGCAGGTAGGGCACGTTGCCGCCCGCTTCGATTCGCTCCTGCACGCCGGTGACCGAGTCGACCCGCGCCGAATAGCCGACCTCGATTTCCTGGTTGCGCTCGAAGAGCCGGAAGCGCGCTCGCGCGTTGCCGCGCGCTCCGACGGTGTAGGCATTCGAGGTGCGGTCGATGAGGTCGCCGCGCTGCTCGTGCGGGGTCTGCTGCGGCAACTGCACGTCGTGCAGGAAGCCGGTGAAGTTCTCGCGCACGCGGGTCAGGTCGTAGAGCCCATAGAGCATCTGGTCCCAGGTGAAGTTCGCGCCGTGCCCGTGCAGGTCGGCGTGCACCTGCGCGCGCACCGAGTCGCCGCCCTGCCGCGTGTCGTAGGTGTCGTAGAAGCCCTTGAGGCCCGAGGCCACGTCGTCTGCGCGCAAGAGCCCCGCCGACTGGTAGGTCGCGCCGTAGGCCATGGCGCCCACCCGGAAGCTGGTCGAGTCCGACAGGCGGCCCTCGTACTGCACCACGCCTCGCGCGTTCTGCGCTGCCCGGTTCTGACCGAACCCGGCGGTCTTGAACAACTCGACCCCACCGAAGGTGCGGCTGGTCTCTCCGGGCGGCCCCCAGAGCAGCAGAATGCGCTCGGTGCCGTAGCTGCCGTACCCGCCCTTGGCGATGATGCCGCGCTGCGCGAGCCCCAACTGGTAGTCGGCGCTGCCCGCGACCGCGAAGTTGCCCTGGCGCGGGTCGAAGGGGCCCTCGGTGACGCGCAGGTTCTCGACCAGCTCCGGAATGAGGAAGTGCAGGTCGGCATAGCCGTTGCCGTGGAGGTTGCCCGAGTCGTTGATGGGCACGCCGTCGACGGTCAATTCGATGTCCTGGCCTTCGCGCGCGTCGAAGCCCCGCAGGAAAATCTGCTCGGGGTGGCCTTCGCCACCTTCGTTGGTGAGCAGAATGCCGGGCGCCAATTTCAGGAACTCGGTGGCGCTGGAATGCGGTACCGCCTTGAGCTCACCGACCTCGAGCGCGAAGTCGCCGGCGCCGCGCGACTTCGGCACGCCGCGGCCCAGCACCGTGGTGTTCAGTTCGTGCTTCGGGTGACCCGCGTCGACCGCCTCGCCTTCGACGAACTGGCCCGCGTCGGGGCTGCCACCATCGTCAGTTCCCGCGTCAGGGACCACCGGCATCGCGCGCGCGGGCATGCCGAACGAGAGCCGGGTACGGGAAGCCACGGCCACCCCGTCGTGCCGGGCGGGCATGAAACGCCACTGCTCGAGCGCGCGAATCGAGGCCTTGTCCCACGGCTCACCGGCCGACTCGATGACCACGATGTTCGAGGGCAGCCCGTCGACGCCGACGTTGAACTCGAGCAGCACGTGGTCCTGCGTGGGCGGGGGCGTGCCCTCGGCGGGCAGGGTGGCGTCGACGCGAGAGACGACTTCGGGAGGCGACACGTCACCCGCGCGCGCGGCAGCCTGCCCCAACAGGGCGAAGCCGACGAGCAGGTGGCGCAGCAGTGCAGAGCGGTTGGGCACGAAGGGCGCTTTCGGTGGAAGAGATGAAGTCGCGCCCGCCCTCGAGAGGCTGGGGCCGGCGACCAGGTCGACACGAGGGTGGCGAAGGGGGCTTCAGCCGCGAGGCGGCGAGGCCTTGGGCGCCCACGACAACGGGTGCCGCGCCAGCCGTACCGGCACCGGCGTCGTCTTGCGCTCGACGGCGACCGCGACCCGCGCCACCAGTTCGACCCGGGTGCACTCGGGGCGGGACCAGCGGTCGAGCACGTCGCACGACGAGCCAGGGGCCGACACCTCGTCACCGCACAGGCTGGCCACGTCGTGGTCGTGCGTCGCCGCGTCGCTGGCGTGCACCACCTCACCGCTCGGCGAGACCGTGTGGTCGACGACGACCATGTGTGCGACGGTCAGCAGTTGCAGGCCCAGCGTCAGGGCACTGACCCATGCGCGAGGCTGTCGCATCACCTGCATGGGCTGATCAGTAGGCCCACCCGACACGGCTGTCAAGCGTGTTGCAGTCGAGTTGCAACAAGGAGTCGCCGTGCGTCGTGTGGTGCTCATCTTCGCAGCGGGCCTGGCGGCGGCGACGCTGGCCGTGGGCGCGGGGGCGTGGTGGGCCGCGCGGGCCATGGGGCAGGCCCTCGACCCCGACGCCTGGACCGCAGGGGCGCTCGACGTACGCGCCCTGCCCCGCATGTTCGGCGTGCGGTTGGCGGAAGCCCCTGGCCGCTTCGAAGGGCGCCTGCCGCAGGGCGGTGACGCGCGCTTCGAGGCGCTCGTCTGGTTCGTCGACCGGCCCCAGCTCGAGCGCTTCGTGCGCGAAAACCACCTCGAGGCGGTCGACGCCGGAATCACCGAGCTCGACGCCGACGGTGCCCTCGAGCGCGTGGGCCAGGGCACCATCGAGCAGGTCTTCCCGCTGGCGAGCCCGTGCTGCACGGGCCTGGGCGCGGTGGTGCACGGGCGCGAAGGGCTGGCGGTGTGGCTGCAATCGACCGAACGAGGAGCGTCACCGCCATGAGCCGCTTCGCGGGCCTGCCTCGTACCGTCATCGCGCTGGGCGTCACCAGCTTCTTCACCGACATCGCGTCGGAAATGGTGGTGCCGCTGCTGCCCGCCTTCATCGCCACCCTGGGCGCGGGCCCGACTTTTCTGGGGCTGGTCGAAGGGGTCGCCGATGCCGTGGCCGCGGGGCTCAAGTACCTGTCTGGCCGGTGGACCGACGCCGCCCGCGTGACGGGCACCCGCCGGCGCTTCGTGTTCGCGGGGTACGTGCTGGCCTGGCTGGTGCGGCCGCTGCTGGCGGTGGCCGCCGCGGCCTGGCAGGTGCTGGCGATTCGCGTGGTCGACCGCATCGGCAAGGGAGTGCGCTCGGCGCCTCGCGATGCGCTCATCGCCGACAGCGTCGACGAGCGCGAGTCGGGGCGGGCCTTCGGCTTCCACCAGGCCATGGACCACGCCGGCGCGGTGGTGGGGCCGTTGCTGGCGACCGGGCTGCTGGCGTTCGGAGTGCCGCTGCGGGTGGTCTTCGCGGTGGCCTTCGTGCCGGGCGCCTTCGCGGTGGGGTCCATCTTCTTCGCGCGCGAGCCGCGCCCGGTGACCTCGGCGACGGGCGAGGCGGCGCCGACCGCCACCGCCCTGGGCCGACGGCTGACCTCGCTGCTGGCGATTCTGGCCTTCTTCGCGCTCTCGAACTCGTCCGACGTCTTCCTGCTGGTGCGGTTGCAGGAACTGGGCGCCGCGCCCACCTGGCTGCCGCTGGCGTGGCTGACCCTGCACGTCTCGAAGATGGTGTGGAGCGCGCTGGCCGGCGGTTGGGCCGACCGCTTTCCCCGCCACCGGCTGCTGCTGGCGGGCTGGGCCGTGTACGCGGTCAGCTACGTGGCGCTCGCGCGCGTCGAACGGGCGTGGCAGGCGTGGCTGGTCATCACCCTCTATGGGGCCTTCGCGGGGCTGGCCGAGCCGACCGAGAAGGCCATGGTGCGGCAGCTCTCGAGCGCGACGCAGCGCGGTCGGGCCTTCGGGCTCTACCATGCCGCGGTGGGGGCGGCCGCCGTGCCCGCCGGGGTGCTCACCGGGTGGCTGTGGCAGACGTTCGGCGCCGCCGTGGCGCTCGAGGTGGGCGCTGCAGGCGCGGTCGTCGCGGCGGTGGCGCTCGCCGCCTGGGTTCGCACGGGCGACGCGCACTGACGGTGCGTCGACGTGTCCGAGCCCGCACCGCCGGTGCGCCAGCAAAGCGTGCTACGACCCGTGGCGTGCGCCTTCGCTTCATCGTCTTCGTGCTGGCCGTCGGCGGGTGCCAGTTGGGCGCCTGCCCTTCTCCCGCAGGAGGGGCCTGTGACCCGCGCGACTTCAATTGCCCGAAGGACTACGCGTGTGCGCTGGGCGCCGAAATCTGTACCCGCACCTGCGACGTCGACAAGGACTGCTGGGTCAAGGTGGCCGATGGCTGCCGCAGCAACTCGCTGCCGCTGATGACGCTGCCCGACGGCGGCACCTACGTCGACAACGGCGGCGACGGCTTCTGCCCCGAAACCAAGCTGATGGTGTGCCTGGGCGGCTACTGCCAGCGCGAGGTCTGCGTCGACGGGGGCTGCAATTACGACGTCTACGGCCCGTCGCCCTTCAAGGGCACGCGCAGTCAGGGGCCGTCACAATGAGAGCCCTGCTGCTGATGCTGGCGGCCGCCACCGGCCTGATGGCCTGCAACCCCACCATCGTGGGCGTGGCCTGCCGCAAGCACGACGACTGCAAGGGCCTGAAGGACGGCTACTGCGCGCGCGCCGAAATCTGCACCCGCGAATGCTCGTCGTCGGCCCCCTGCCCCGACAACTCGGCCTGCGTCGACCAGGGTCGGCGGGTCTGCCTGACGACCTGCAGCAATGACGCGGGGTGTCTGGCCGGCTTCTCGTGCCAGGCCGTGGGTGATGGTGATGCGGGGGTGTGCCTGCTCACGCACCCGCTCGACCCCGTCGCCAACTGAACTACAGTCGGCCCGCATGAAGATGATCATCGCCATCATCCGCCCCGAGCGCCTCGAGGCCGTCGAAGAAGCCCTGCGCACGGTGCTCGACGAGGGAGACAACTACCGCATCACCGTCGACACGGTGGAAGGCCACGGCCGACAGGAAGGCGAGGTCGAGCTCTTCCGCGGGCGCGAGGTGCGGGTGCGCATGGTGCAGAAGTCGCGCGTCACCATCTGCGTGAACGACTCGTACGTCGAGAAGACCATCGAGGCCATCGTGAAGGGTTCGCGCACCGCTCCGGACGGCGCGGTCGGTGACGGGAAGATTTTCGTGATGCCGCTCGAAGAGGTGGTGCGCATTCGCACCGGAGAGCGCGGCGGCAAGGCCATCTGACCCATGCAGCTCGCTCACGAGCTGGTGGCGGCCCCGGGCGCGACGCCCACCCGCGCCATCGCCTTCCTGCACGGCATTCTCGGCACGGGTGCCAACCTGCGCGCCCACGCCCGGCGCTTCGTGCAAGCGCGACCCGACTGGCTGGCCGTGCTGGTCGACCTGCGGGCCCATGGCGACTCGCAGGCACGCGAGGGCCCCGACACCGTCGAGCAGGCCGCACTCGACGTGGCGCAGAGCACCTCGGCCCTGGCGGTGCCGCTCGAGGCGGTGGTCGGGCACTCGTTCGGAGGCAAGGTCGCGCTGCAACTGGCCCTCGCCGCGCCCACGCTGGGCCACGTGATGACGCTCGATTCGGCTCCTGGCGCCAGGCTCGACGCGCACGGCAGTGAATCGACCCTGGCTGTGCTGACCCTGCTCGAAGGCCTGCGCGGTCGGGTCTGGCCGTCACGCGAAGCCTTCGTTCGCGAGCTCGAGGCTGCAGGCCAGTCGAAGGGTCTGAGCCACTGGCTGGCGATGAACGTGAAGCGCACCGACGCGGGGTACGCCTTCGGGCTCGACCTCACGCGGGTGCACGCGCTGCTCGACGACTACTTCGCCCTCGACCTGTGGAGCGTGGTCGAACACGCGGCCGCCGACGTTCATCTGGTCATCGGGGAACGGTCCACCGTGTATTCCCCCGAAGACCGCCTGCGGGCCAACCACCTCGAAGCCGACAGCCACGGCCGGGTCACGGTCGACGTGCTGAACGCCGGGCATTGGGTGCACGTCGACGACCCCGAAGGCGTGGCGCGCGTACTGCTTGCCAGACTGGCGTGAAGGCCGGGCGCCGCTTCGAGGTCAGGCCGCGAAGACCACGCGCCCGCTCGAGCACTGCGCGCCGTCACGCGTCACCGCGAACGAGACCGCCCGCTTCTCGGCGTTGAAGTCGAGCGTCACCACCAGCGTCTGACCTGGCACCACCAGCGACTGGAACTTGATGGCCTCGAGTCGGGAAATGCGCGCTGGCAGCCCGAAGGCTTCGCACGACCAGCCGATGACCCAGTCGATTTGCGCGACCCCGGGCGTGATGGGCACCTGGGGGAAGTGGCCCTCGAGCGGCTCGAGGTCGCCGTCGACGTGGAACTCGACTACCGCGCGCGCCGAGCTGCTCTCGCGCCAGGTGGGCAGCGGCCGACGGCGCTCGAGCACCTGGCGCAGGGCCGCGTCGGTGGTCTTGCCGCGCGCGTCGACCGGCAGCGCGTCGACGAAACGAAACCGCCGCGGCACCGCCACCCGCTCGACGACCTCGGCCACCGCCGTGCGCAGCGCCTGGGTCAGGGCGACCTTGCCGTCTTCGAGTACGCGTCGCCCTGCGAGCGTCGGCACGCCCACCAGGGCCACCACCACGCGCGGCCCTTCGACGGTCAACGCGCGGGCCTGCTCGAGCAACCCGGTCTCGAGCACCCGGCGCTCGATGGCGCCCAGCGACACGCGCTTCTCTTCCACCTTGGCGATGCGGTCGACCCGCCCCTCGAGCTCGAAGCCGCCCTCGGTGCTGCGCGCGCGGTCGCTGGTCTGGAACCACCCGCCCTCGAAGTGGGGCGAGCGTACCGAGAGCCGCCCGTCGGTCTCGAGGCGCCAGGCCACGTCGGGCAAGGGCGTCCACGTGGTGCGCTCGCTGCTGCGCCGACGCCAGGCGATGCCGCCGGTCTCCGAGCTGCCGTAGATTTCGGTGGGCGTGCGCCCCAGCACCTCGAGCGAGCGGCGCACGCCGTCGTCCGACAAGGGGCCTCCCGACGAGAAGACCGCCACCAGCGGCAGGGCCCACCGCGCCTCGGGCAGTCGCTTGAGGTGCGCGGGGCTGGTGACCAGCACCGACGGGCCTTCCAGCTCGCGCTCGAGCTGTTCGGGGTATTCCACCCGGCGCACCGAGAAGCGGCGCGCGCTGGCCATCGGCCAGAGCACGGTGAAGAGCAGCCCGTAGATGTGCTGATGCGAGACGGTGGCGTGCACCTCGCACCGGCCCGGCTCGAAGACGCGCTCGAGCGAGGCCACTTCGGCCGAAAGGTGCCGCAGCGCGCGCTCGAGCAACACGGGCTCGCCGGTGGTGCCCGAGGTGAACAAGGCCAGCTTCGCGCCCGGGTCGAGCGTCACGGGGCCGGGAGCCTGCTCGGTGCCCGGCTCGAGGGCACCGGTGAAGGGTCCGATGAGGTGCGAGGTCGTCGAGCGCAAGCGCGCCACGGTGGCCGGCAGCACGTCACCTGGCAGCACCACGCGCGCGCCTGCCAGCCACGCACCGAAGAGCGCGGCGGTGAACTCGGCGCGGTCCTCCACGAAGAGCCCGACGTCGGTCACCTGAGCCAGGCGATGCCGCCAGGCCCGCACCCTCGCCAGGAACGCGGTCGACGAGGCCAGCGGGCCCGACAGCGCGACCTGCCGCGGGGCGCGCTCGAGCTCGGCCAGACACGCTTCGAGCGCACTCACGGTGTGACCGCCGCGTGCCGCCGACGCACCACCTGGCGCACCACCCATTCCACCGCGAAGAGCACGCCCATCAACCCGTAGGCCACCCCGCCCGTGTACACCGCCCACGTGCGTTCGGAAGCGAAGAGCGCGAGCACGGCCGCAGCAGCGCCGTTGAGCACGAAGAAGCCACACCACACCCAGGTCACCCGGCGGGTGTAGGCGACGGCGTGCGGCGGCAATTCAGGCTCGCGCAGGCGCGCCAGGCGCTCGACCATCGACGGGCCACGCACCAGGGTGGCGCCGAAGAGCACCAGCAGCGAGGCGTTGACCACCACCGGGTAGAGCTTGAGCGGCCAGCCGACGTTGAGCGCGGCCGCGGTGCCCGCCAGCCCCAGCGCCAGCACGCCCACCACCAGCCACACCCGCTCGACTCTGGCCGAGCTCAGCCGCAGCGCGCCCAGCACCACCAGCCCCAGCGCCAGCCAGCGCGGTTCGATGCGGCCGTTCGACAGCCACACCGTCAGGGGCCAGGCCAGGGTCAGCAGCGCGAAGACGGCGTGCCGCACGTCACGAGGCCTTCTGCTCCGGCGCGTCGTTGAGCAGCGCGTACAGCGCGTCGACCACGTCCTGCACGGTGCGGACCTGCTTGAAGGCGTCGGGCGACATGCGTCGACCGCCGAGCAACGGCTTCATGCGCACGATGAGGTCGACCGCGTCGATGGAGTCGATGTCGAGCTCTTCGTACAGCTTGGCCCGCGGCGTGATGCGCTCGACCGGAATCTCGAAGGTCTCGTGCAGCGTCGTCACGAGCCTGCTCATCAGCTCTTCACGGCTCAGCGCGGTCATGCCGGCCTCCTGTTCGTCTCGACCAGCGTCGCCAGCGCCCTCACCGACGCGAAGTGCTTCTTCGTTTCGGCCGAGTCGGCCGACAGCTTGATGCCGTATTTCTTCTGCAGGCCGACGCCGAGCTCGAGCGCGTCGATGGAATCGAGCCCCAGCCCCTCGACGAAGAGCGGCGCCGCCGGGTCGATGTCGTCGGGCTTCACGTCTTCGAGGTTGAGGGTCTCGATAATGAACTGCTTCAGCTCGACTTCCAATGCCTGCTCAGGCGCCACGGCGGGCCTCCTCGAAATACGTCTGTAGCCACGCGGTCAACTGCCTCGCCGCGAGGGGAGCACTGCGGGTGCTCTCCAGAAACGGTGCCACGGCCACGTCTTCCCCCACCTCGATGGTGAAGTGCACGCGACGTGGTGGAACCTTGTACCACTTCTCGCCCTTGCCAAGCGTCATGGGCTCACACCTGATGCGCACCGGGGTGATGGGGCGGCCGGCCCGCACGGCCAGGTTGGCGGCACCCCGTTGGAACTCGGCCGGGCCAGTTCGCGGGGTTCGGGTGCCTTCGGGGAAGATGATGAGGGTGTCTCCGCGCTCGAGCGCCTGCAGCCCGTCGTCCATCAGGGCGAGACCCTGGTCGTTGAAGACGTAGCCCGCCGCGCGCACCGGCCCCGAGGTCGCCGGGTTGCGGGCCAGGGCCCCCTTCACCACGCACGAGGTCTGCTTCATGAATGAAATGAGGAAGATCACGTCGATGAGGGTCGGGTGGTTGGCCACCACCAGCAGCCCGCCTCGCTGCAGCCGCTCGACCCCGTGCGCTTCCCAGGTCAGCACGCCCAGCGTCTTCATTTCCCAGATGAAGAAACGAAAGGCCACGTGAATGAGGCCACGGCTGAGGCGGTGCAGCCGCGCAGGCTGGTGCACCAACAGTCGCAGCAGGGGGAAGACCAGCACCGTGAGCAACACCCCGCCCACCCCGAAGGTCGCGAAGCTGAGCGCGGTGCCGAAGACGCGCCAGGCGTGGTCGACCCGCCTACCCATGCCGCCACGCCCACGGCCCGTCGCGCAACGGCGCCCGGGTCAGCAACGCCTGCAGGACCTCGAGCGCATGAGGCAGCGGCGCACCTTCACGGCTGGCCGCGGGCGTCACCGCGTCGAGGTGCACCTGCGCCCCGGGTGCCAGCATCACCGCCCAGGCAAAATCGGCGTCGGGCTCGTCCCCGAAGGGCGTGTACAGCGGCGGCAACGACGCGTCGTACACCACCACCAGCACCTGAGGGCTGCCTTCGGCCAGCAGCCCCGCAGCCTCGACGAAGGCGGCCTCGGCCGACCACCGACCCGCCGACAGCGAGGTGAAGTTCGCGACGTCCTTGCGGGCGATGGAATACTGGCCGGCCACCGCGTTGTGCACCGAGAGCCCGAACGAGGTGGGCGAGAGCGCTTCTTCACGTGCCAGCGCCGTGAGCAGGTCGACCGAGCGGGCGCTGTCACCGTGCCGCGACGAGAAGACCGCCGGCACGCCCCGCTCGTCAGCCTCACATTCGGCGGCCACCCGGTAGGCCACCCGACCCAGGCGCTCGATGCGTCGGCGTGTCATCGCGGGCACGTCGTCGAGCGCCGGGGCGTCGGTGCCGCGCGGAGCCCAGGGCTTCTGCGCCCAGTCGACCCACGCCTCGTGCGTGGTCAGCCCCGGGGCCCAGGCGGCCCAGCGAACGAGCGTGAAGGACAGGGACGACATCGGCCATCGAATACCATCGAGGCCTGCGGGGTGCATCACGACCTGCATGCCGTCGTCGGCAGGCGCCATCGCGCGGCAGGTGGGACGGCCAGGCGTCACCCGCACCGGCGGTTGGGCACACCCGGACGCGCCGCACCGGCGGTTGGGAGCCTGTCGCCCCACCGAAGGTGGGCCCGCCCAGCGAACCCGCACCGACGGTGGGCTTTGCCCGAACGGGCAGCCGCATCAGCCGCTTTTTGTGAGTAAGCACCGGGCGTGGCCGACCCGACCCTTCCCCCGAACCTGCCCCCTCAAATTCGGTTGTTCGCCAACGACACGCAGCGGCGGCTGCGGGTCATCAACGTGCGGCCTCCGGGGTTGCGCGACATGTACCACCTGCTGCTGCGCGCCTCGTGGGGCCGAACCTTCCTGGTCGCGGCGGTGGTCTTCCTGGTCATCAACGCGCTCTTCGGCCTGGCCTACTGGGCACTGGGCGGGGTGACCAACGCGCGCGCCGACAGCTTCGCCGACCACTTCTTCTTCTCGGTGCACACCTTCGGCACCATCGGCTACGGCAGCATGTACCCGCAGACCACCATCGCCGAGGTGCTGGTGACCTTCGAGTCGTTCGTCAGCCTCTTCCTCAACGCGCTGGTCACCGGGCTGGTGTTCGCCAAGTTCGCGCGCCCCACCGCTCGCCTGCTGTGGACGAAGACGGCCGTGGTGTCGGACCGCGAGGGCATTCCCACCCTGATGTTCCGGGTGGCCAACGAACGTCGCAACCACGTGGTCGAGGCCACCATTCGCGCTGCGGTGGTGCGCGCCGAGGTCACCAGGGAAGGCGAGAGCCTGCGCCGGGTGGTCGACCTGCCGCTGGTTCGCTCGAGTTCACCGACCTTCATCCTCACGTGGACCGTGATGCACCAGATCACCAAGGACTCCCCGCTCTACGGCCTCTCTCCGGCGCAAATGAGGAAGATGCAGTCGGAAATCGTGCTCACCCTCACCGGCCTCGACGAGACGCTGGGTCAGACCATCAACGACCGCACCTCGTTCCTGCCCGACGAGGTCGTCTGGGGCGCGCGCTTCGGCGACGTCATCAGCACCCAGGGCAGCGACCGCGTGCTCGACTACGCGCGCTTCCACGACGTGCGCCCGGCGACACTGACCTGGTCGGCGATGGGCGTGACGCCCGACCCGGTCTGAAAAAAGAATCAGCGCTCGAAGTCGACCCCCACCCCGACGCTGGCCGCCACGCCGCGCAACAGCGTACCGTCAGGCTGCGGGAAGAACACCGTACCGCCCTGCCCCAGCACGTAGAACGAGGGAAACAGCCGGGCCTTGAGCGCCGCGTCGACCGCCCACCGCGGCGTTCCCTCGAGCCCCACCACCGTGGCCCGGGCCTGCGCGGTCAGCCACGAACCGAGCACGACCAGGTTGACCGTGGCGTCGAGGTCGGTGCGACCGAAGAAGAAGTGCTCGGCGAACAGCTCGACCGACACCGCGCTGCCCACGCCCAACCGCGCCTCGCCCATCACCGACCAACTGTTGGGCAACGACGCCAGCCCCTGCGCGACGCCCGAGAAGCCGGTGTCGGCGTAGCGCGACAATTCCCACGTCGGCCCGAAGAAGCCCTGGCGGTAGCCGCCGGCCTGCTTGCGCAGCTCGAGTTTGAACGAGAACCCCAGCTCGGCCACGTTCGCGTCGAGCAACCCACCGGCCACGAAGCCCAGGTCGCCCGCGTCGAGCCGGTTGCCCAGCCCCGCCACCGCGCTGACCCGCACCGACTGGCTGCGCACCAGCATCGCCGACCCGTCGAGCTGCAGCAGGGTCACCGACGGCGGCGCCACGCGTGCCACCGACGAGTCGACGCGGAAGGGCAGACCCGCGCGTGACGCGTCGTGCGCCAATTCGAGCGCCAGCACATAGCGGTCGCGCACGTCGGCATCGTTCGAGAAGGTGCGGCCCAGGTCCCACGCGAGGTCGCCGGCGAACAGCCGCCCGCCCAGCACGTCGGAAGCGAAGAATTCCCCCCGCAGCGGGCCCACCGCCGCCACCGCCGTGCCCGAAGCCGGGTGGTAGTCGGGGTTGTCCTGGTTCGAGTAGCGGTTGATCAGGTGCCCCAACCCCAGCGTCTTCTTCCAGGCCGGCCCCGCGCGCACGAAGACCGGGCTCGAATCGGCGCCGATGCGCAGCGACGAGAGCAGCTGCCCGAAGTCGCTCAGCTCGTCCCAGTCGGCGCGGCGCAGCACGCCCCCGAAGTCGCTCGAACGGTTGTCGGGCGGCAGGTCGATGACCCGCAGCCGGAAGGTGGGCCCCAGCTCGAGCGCGAAGACGTCTCCGACCGACAGCCCGGCCACCGGCCGCAGCGAGAGCATCACGTCGGCGCCGTTGGCGCCGAAGCCCGAGGGCCACAGGCCCACCTGCGCCTCGGCCGCGCCCCGCACCGAGACCGTGGGGCCAGCGGGCATCGCCCCGGCTGCTGCGGGGGCCGGGCCGACCGGACCCGGGGCTGGCGTCGCAGGGTCCGCCGCCAGCACCACCAGCACCAGGGTCCACGCCGACATGCGCCGACCCTAGCGTAGGGCCCGCGCGCCGCCAGTCTGCGTCAGGGAATGAACGACTGGTGGTACTTCGGGTCTTCGAGCCTCAGCGCGTGGGTCGTGGGCGTCAGGGGCAGCGCGCAGTCGAGCATCACCGCCAGCTCGTTGGTGTCCTTGCTGCCAATCGACGCCTCGTACGCGCCCGGGTGCGGCCCGTGGGGAATGCCGGCCGGGTGGTAGCTCATCGAGCCAGGCGAGACGCCGCGCCGCGAGGTGAAGTTGCCCTTGCAGTAGAAGATGAACTCGTCGACGTCGACCGACGAGTGCGGGTACGGGCACGGAATGGCCTGCGGGTGGAAGTCGGTCGGCCGCGGCACGAAGCTGCAGATGAGCGCTCCCTTCGTCGCGAAGGTGCCGTGCCAGGTCGGCGGCAGGTGCGTGAGCCCCACCCGCGGCTGGAAGTCGAGAATGTGGAAGGCCCAGGGCCAGACGCTGCCATCCCACCCGACCACGTCGAGCGGCGCGTCCTTCACCGTGAAGCCATGGAAGGCGTCGCCCCGCTTGACCACCACCTCGCGAAGGCCCTCGTCGATGGGGCCCACGAAGGTGGGCGCGCGGAAGTCGCGGTGGCAATACGGCGCGTCCATGCGCAGTTGCCCCACGCCGTTGCGCCACTGCTTCGGCACGAACACGCCCGAGCGGCATTCGAGCCACAGCCACCACTGCGGCAGGCCCGGCGTGGGCACGAACCGGTACAGCAACCCGCGCGGAATGCAGACGTAATCGCCCTGCCCGAAGGTCAGGTCACCCAGCAGGGTGCGCACGGTGCCGCCGCCCTCGTGCACGTAGAACAGGTCGTCGCCGTCGCCGTTCGAGAAGTAGACCTGATCTTCCGCGCCCGGCTTGAGCACGCCCAGCGTCACGTCAGCGTTGAAGAGCAGCGGCACGCGCGCGTCGAGCGGGCTCTTCGTCGAGGGCGCCAGGTTCTGCGACAGGAAGTGCCGCTTGGCGAGGCCCTGGGTCGGCGCGGCGGTGCGGGCAGCCCACCCGTGGGTGGTGGTGGCCTGCTGCTGCCGGTGCGGCGGCGCGCGGTGGTAGGTGATGGTGTAGGGCGCCTCGAACCCGTCCTGGGTGATGCAGTGCTCGAAGTGCAGGTGGCCCTGCGCGTCGGTGAGCTGCAGGTGATGCTTCTTCGGAACGCTGCCCTGCACGAGCCGTTGAATCATGGCG
>CAIWFK010000853.1 GCA_903911905.1 uncultured Myxococcales bacterium | reverse complement strand
GCCACCTCGTCGACCACCGCGTCGACGGTGAGGGGCGCGGCGGTGGGAATGCCGTGCGCCGAGAGCTCCTTCGCGAGCAGCGGCACGTCGAGCTCTTCGCCCTGGGGAATCTTGTCGTGGCGCTCGGGCACCTTGATGGTGGCGCGAGCCGCGCCGTCGAACGACCGGGTGTATTCGTGCTGGTGGATGTTGCGGCGGCTGGTGTTGGACCGGGGCTCGAAGATGGCCCACACCCGCTGGCCCGGGTAGCGGCTGACGACGGCGGCGATGGTTTCCCTCACCGCCGTGGGGTGGTGGGCGAAGTCGTCGATGACGGTGATGCCGTGGGGGGTGCCACGCACTTCCTGGCGGCGCTTGACGCCGGTGAAGGTCGACAGGCCGTGCGCCACCTCGGCGGGCGTCAGCCCCAGCGAGCGGGCCGCCGCCCACACCCCGAGCGCGTTCTCGACGTTGTGCAGCCCGCCCATGGGGAGCAGCGCCTGGACGCCGTCGAGGCTGAAGCGCGCGCCTTCAGGCCCCAGGGTGAGGCCGGTGGCCACCACGTCGACGGGCGTGCCTGGCTTCGCCGAATAGGTGATGACCCGCGCCTTCGAGCGACGGGCGATGGCGACGGCGTTGGGCCACGACGACGAGACCACGATGGTGGTGCCCTGGCCCAGCGGCGCCACCAGCTTCTCGAAGCTCGATTCGTAGTGCGCCAGGTCGCGGTAGATGTCGGCGTGGTCGAACTCGACCGAGGTGAGAATGAGCGTCTTCGCCTGGTAGTGCAGGAACTTGGGGCCCTTGTCGAAGTACGCGGTGTCGTACTCGTCGCCCTCGACCACGAAGTGCGGCCCCTGCCCCAGCCGGTAATTGCCCGAATAGTTCTGCGTGACGCCGCCGACCAGGAACGACGGGTCCTTCCCGGCGTCGGCGAGCACGTGGCCCATCAGCGAGCTGGTGGTGGTCTTGCCGTGCGTGCCGGCGACCACCACGGAGTGCCGACGCGCGAGGAAGAGCGAGCCCAGGGCCGCGGGGAAGCTCATGTGCGGCAGCCCCCGCTCGCGCACCGCGGTGGCCTCGGGGTTCACCCGGCGAATGACGTTGCCGATGATGACCAGGTCGGGATTCGCGCGGTCGAGGTTCTCGGGCGCGTAGGGCGTCATGGCGTCGATGCCCCAGGTGCGCAGCATGTCGCTCATGGGCGGGTAGAGGTTCTCGTCGCTGCCGGTGACCACGTAGCCTGCGGCCTTGAGCATGCCGGCGAAGCTGCCCATGCCGGTGCCGCCGACGCCGACCAGGTGAATGCGTTTGGGGAACGCGGGGTCGACGGTCTCGAGGATGATGCCGTGGTCGTTCTGGGGTTCAGCCATGGGAAGGCTCCACTTCGTCGAGGATGGCGTCGTGCACGCGGGGGCGCAGCTCGCGAATGGCGAGGTTGGCGCGACCGAGGGCGACGCGGTTGGTGAGCAGGGCGACGACCAGGGCGCGGTCGAGGTCGATCCACAGGCTGGTGCCGGTGAAGCCGAGGTGGCCGATGGCGCCTTGGGGGCCCGCGCGGCCGAAGCGGGTGCCGCACGAGGGCGCGTCGAGGGACGGCGTGTCGAAGCCCAGCGCGCGGGTGCTGCCAGGCACCAGCGGGTCGGGCGCCCAGGGCGTG
>CAIWFK010000852.1 GCA_903911905.1 uncultured Myxococcales bacterium | reverse complement strand
CTCGACGGTCAGGTCCTGCAGGGGGCTGCGAAAGGTCACGCGCGTCACGACGAGAAGTCCTCCAGGCTGTGGCCGACGGCGGCGGTCGAAATGGCGCGGTTCATGATGCGCTCGACGAAGGGCTTGGCGCCGTCGTCGACCTGCACGATGGCGGCCTTGAGCGCGTCGTGATCGCTGGTGGTGGCGGCCAGTTGCTCCAGACGCGTCAGGTTCGCTTCGAGGGTCGTGCGCTCGTCTGCCGAGAGCAGGTCGCCGTTGATGGTCAGTTGCTTTCGGGCGTCGATGAGCAGGCGTTTCGCTTCGACCTGCTGTTCGACCAGCAGCCGCTTCGCCACGTCGTCTTCGGCGTGATCGATGGAATCGAGCAGCATCTGCTCGATTTCCTCGTCGGTCAGACCGTGGGTGGGCTTCACGGTGATCTTCTGCTCGACGCCGGTGGTCAGTTCCTTCGCGGCGACCGAGAGAATGCCGTCGGCGTCGATGGAAAAGGTGACCTGCACCCGGCCCAGGCCAGCGCCCAGGGGCGGAATGCCGGACAGGCGGAAGCGGGCCAGGCTGCGACAGTCGGCAACGAGCTCGCGCTCGCCCTGCACCACGTGCACGTCCATGCCGGTCTGGCCGTCCTGGAAGGTGGTGAAGATCTGCGCCTGGGCGACGGGAATGCTCGAGTTGCGGGTGACCAGCTTCTCGACGATGCCGCCCATGGTCTCGAGACCGAGCGAGAGCGGAATGACGTCGAGCAGCAGCACCTCGTCCTTGCGGGCGTCGTTGGTGAGCAGGTCGGCCTGAATGGCGGCGCCCATGGCGACGACCTGATCGGGGTCGATGTCGGCCAGCGGCGGCTTGCCGAAGATCTTCTCGACGAAGGCGCGCACGGCGGGCACCCGGGTCGAGCCGCCCACCAGCACCACGCCCTTGACGTCGGCCGCGGTCACGCCGGCATCTTTGAGCGCGCGGCGCACCGAGAGCCCGGTCTTCTGCAGCAGCGGGTCGATGGCCTGATCGAACTCGGCGCGGGTGAGCGGGTGGGTGGTGCCCTCGAAGTCGAACGAGGTCTGCGCCACGTCGGTCAGCCGTTCCTTCGCCGCACGCGCCAACTGCAAGAGGGTGGCGATCTGCGAGGCCGAGGGGGTCGAGAGGCCCTTCGCGTCGAGCACGCGCTGCACGATGGTGCGATCGAAGTCGTCACCGCCGAGCGCCGAGTCTCCGCCCACGGCCTTCACCTGGAACACGCCGTCGACCAATTCGAGAATCGAGACGTCGAAGGTGCCGCCGCCCAGGTCGTACACGGCGTAGAGCCCCTGGGCGCCCTTGTCGAGGCCGTAGGCCAGCGCCGCGGCGGTGGGCTCGTTGAGCAGGCGCAGCACCTCGAGGCCGGCCAGGCGACCGGCGTCCTTGGTGGCCTGCCGCTGGGCGTCGTCGAAGTACGCGGGCACGGTGATGACTGCCTGCTCGACCTTGCCGGCGAAGTACGACTCGGCGCGGCGCTTGAGCTGCCGAAGAATCTCGCCCGAGACCTCGATGGGGGTGACGGGTTGGCCGCCCGAGACCTGGAAGCGCACCACGCCCGAGCCCTCGACGAACTTCCAGGCGCCGAGCTTCTTCGTCTCGAGGTCGCCCAGCGACTTGCCCATGAAGCGCTTGACCGACTTGATGGTGTCGGTGGGGTCGCTCGACAGCTTGCCGACGGCGCGGCGGCCGACGGCGACCGAGCCGTCCTTCGCGTAGTGCACGACCGACGGCAGCAGCAGCGCCTCGTCGTCGACCGGCAGACACTTCGTCTTGCCTTGAACGACCGAGGCCACCAGCGAATTGGTGGTGCCCAGGTCGATGCCGACGACGTGGCCTTTGGGCTTCAGCGGGTCGTGGATCTGCAGCAGTCCCTTCACGACGACAGCTCCTCTGTGAACGCGTCGACCTCTTCGAGGAACCGCGTGTAGTAGCGAACGCGCCCCAGCGCACTGCTGGCGGCGGAAACGTCATCGGCCCGCAGGGCGGCGAGGCCCTGGGCGAGCACGCGGCCCTGCACCGAGCGCACGTCGGCTTCCATGGCCTGGGCCCTGGCGAGCTCGCGCGAGGCCTTGACCGCCTCGAGCGCTTCACGTCGTTCCATGATCTCTTCCAGGAAGTCCATTGGCAGGGCCAGCTTCGCCGCCGCCTGTTCGGACTCGAGGTCGACGCCCTTGAGCTTGAGCAGGTAGAACGCGCGGCGAATCGGGTCGCGCAGCACCTTGACCGCCTCGTTGAGCGAAGCAGCCAGCTCGGCAGCCTTGCGTCGGGTCGCGGCGTCGGCGTTGGCCAGCCGGTCTGGGTGCACTTCCAACAGCTTCGTACGCGACGACTGCTCGAGCGCCTTCACGTCGAGGTCGACCGACGCGGGCAGCCCGAAGATTTCGAAGTGGGTCATAGAGGAACTACACCGAGAACGACTCGCCGCACCCACAGGCGGTCTTCTCATTGGGGTTCTGCAGCTTGAACCCGGCGGCGAGCAGCGTCTCTTCGTACACGAGCTCGGTGCCCATCAGGTACAGGTAGCTCTTGGGGTCGACGAACACGCGCACGCCGTCGCGCTCGAAGACCTTGTCGCGCTCCTTGGCCTTCTCGGTCCACTCCATGTGGTACGCCAGACCCGAGCAGCCACCGCCCTTGACGGCCAGACGCAGGCCGGCCTCGGGGGTGTTGCGCTCTTCGAGCAGGCGCTTGAGCCGCACCACGGCGGTCTCGCCGATGCCGATGCCCTTGCCTGCAGGCTTGGTGGGGGTCGAGAGCGGCGCGCTCATGGCGTGGTGGTCACCGGCTGCGTGGTGACGGCGGGCGCCTGGCCCCGCTTGGCGCGCTTGTCCTGGAAGTCCTTGATGGCGGCCTTGATGGCGTCTTCGGCCAGCACCGAGCAGTGGATCTTCACCGGAGGCAGCGACAGTTCCTGCGCGATTTCCTTGTTGGTGATCTTCACCGCGTCGTCGATCGACTTGCCCTTGACCCACTCGGTGACGAGCGAACTCGAGGCGATGGCCGAGCCGCAGCCGAAGGTCTTGAACTTCGCGTCCTGAATGACGCCGTCGTCGCCGATCTTCAACTGCAGGCGCATCACGTCGCCGCAGGCCGGCGCGCCGACCAGACCCGTACCGACGTTCGGGTCTTCCTTGTCGAGGGTGCCGACGTTCCGCGAGTGCTCGAAGTGTTCGATGACTTTTTCACTGTAGGCCATGGGGGGTTCTCGGTGAAGGGGGTGAAAGGTCAGTGCGCGGTCCAGGCGATCGACTTGAGGTCGATGCCCTCTTTCGCCATCTCGTAGAGCGGGCTCATCTCGCGCAGGGCGCTGACCGAGCGAGCCATGAGGTCGATGACGAAGTCGACCTCTTCCTCGGTGTTGAAGCGGCCCAGGCCGAACCGAATCGACGAGTGGGCCATGTCTTCTTCGATGCCCAGCGCACGCAACACGTACGAGGGCTCGAGGGAAGCCGAGGTGCAGGCCGAGCCCGACGAGACCGCGACGTCCTTGATCTTCATCATCAGCGCCTCGCCCTCGACGTACGAGAACGACACGTTGAGGTTGCCGGGCAGGCGGTGCTCGTGGCTGCCGTTGAGCACGATGAGGTCGAGCTTCGCCTGCAGCCCCTTCCACAGCCGCTCGCGCAGGGCCTCGAGCTTCTTCGCTTCCGCGGCCATCTCGGCCTGGGCCAGTTCGGCGGCCTTGCCGAAGCCGACGATGCCCGAGACGTTCAAGGTGCCGCTGCGCATGCCGCGCTCGTGGCCGCCGCCATCGAGCAGGGGGGCCAGGCGCACGCGGGGCTTGCGGCGAACGTAGAGCGCGCCGACCCCCTTGGGCCCATACATCTTGTGAGCGGACAGCGAGACCAGGTCGACCTTCGCGTCTTCCACCGAGAAGGGCACCTTGCCCGCGCCCTGCACCGCGTCGGTGTGGAAGAGCACGCCCCGTTCGCGGCAGAGCTTGCCGATCGCGGCGACGGGCTGCACCACGCCGATCTCGTTGTTGGCGAGCATGATCGAGACCAGCACCGTGCGGTCGGTGATCGCCGCCGCGAGCTCTTCGAGGTCGACCAGGCCGTCCTTCTTGGGGTTCAGGTAGGTGACGCGGGCGCCCACGCGAACCTTGTCGACCCAGCGGGCCAGCAGCGCGTCGTGCTCGAGGTCATGCTTGATCTCGAGGGTGGCCAGCTCGTCGGTGCTGACGTCGCGGCCGGTCAGTTCCATCAGCCGCTGCAGCTTCAGCTCGTCGATGCGCTCCTGGCGCTGGCGCTCGAGCCGCTTGCACGTGTCGAGGATCGCCTTGTGCTCGGTGGTGAGCGTGATGATGTGGTCGCCCTTGTCCTTGTAGAATTCGAGCACGCCCTTGAGCGCGAGGTTGTTCGATTCGGTGGCACCCGAGGTGAAGACGATTTCCTTGTCGCTGGCGCCGATGAGCGCGGCGATCTGCTTGCGGGCCTTGTCGACCGCGGCCTCGGCGGTCCACCCGAAGGCATGGTTGCGCGAAGCGGCGTTGCCGAACGACTCTTCGAAGTAGGGCCGCATGGCCTCGACCACGCGCGGGTCCGTCGGCGTCGTCGCGTGGTTGTCCATGTAGATGGGGAACTTGAGCGCCATGTCGACCTCGCGGAAAACCAATGCGGACCGGGCTGGTCCACTATGCGTGGCGTAACGAAGGAATGGTGGACTCGTCAAGTCCACTTTGAGCGAAATCAGGGGTTTTCTGGGTGAAGCGCACCGAAATGGGCGGCCCGCTCGAAGTTGGGTCGGTCTGGCGCGGCAAGCCCTTGATTCGTCAGTTGGTCAAATCGATGCAGCTGATGGCGGGCATGACCAAAGTGCCCAACCTGCCCGTGCCGTCGGCCGAAATCTCCCGCTACCAGGACGGCTGGCGACGAGGGAAGCCCGAGGAGGACCCCGAGAAGACCAAGAAGTGGGGCTTCATCAGCGCCAAGCCGAGCGAGTTCCTCATTCGCATGAGGGGTGGCGAGGTGACGACCTCGGGGCAGGGGCGAACGGTCTTCAAGTGGCCGTGGGAATCGGTGGCGATCGTGCCCACGACCGTGCAGCGACTGCACTTCGTGGCCGATCAGATCACCCGCGAGAAGGTCGGGGTGAAGGTGACGGGCATCGCGGTGTACCGCATCGCCGAGCCGCTCATCGCCTTCCGCATGCTCAACTTCAGCTTTCCCGAGCGCGCGCAGGAAAAGCTGGCCGAGATGATGGAAGAGCTGTGCACCGGCGCCTCGCGTCGGTTGATCGCCAACCTCACCGTCGAGCAGTGCCTGACGCAGCGAAAGGCCGCACTGGCCGGAGAGCTGATTCGCGAGATCGCGCCGGTGGTCGAAGGGCAGGGCCGGCTCGAAGACACCACCACCCGCGGCTGGGGCCTGGTGGTCGACACCATCGAGATTCAGGACGTACGGGTGATGTCGCAGGCGGTCTTCGCCAACATGCAGGCGCCGTTCAGGGAAGCTCAGGCGCGGGTGGCCCGGGAAGCCGAGCTGGCGCGCACCCGCGTGGTGCGTTCCGAAGAGACCTCGACCGAGCGGGAGGTCGAGCTGATTCGGGTCAGCGCCTCGGTCGACATTCGCCGGCAGAAGCAGCAGGCCGAAGAGGAAGCGCGGCTCGAGAAGATCGCGATGGAGCTGCGCGTCGAAGAGCAGCGGCTGGCCCAGGAGCGGGCGACCAAGGCGCGTCAACTGGCCAACGAGCGCGAGTTCCAGTTGGCGAAGCTGGCGGCCGAGCAGGAAGTGAAGGCCCAGCGGCAGGCGGCCGACGAAGCGGCGCAGGCGGCGAAGATGCGCTCGGAACAGGCGCTGCAGCTCGAAGTGGCGCAGTTGACCGCGCAGGCCGAGGAAGCGCGGCACCAGGCTCGCCTGGCGGAACAGACCCAGGCCGCCGAGCTGGTGAGGGCGCAGGTGGCGGCGGCCGAGGCGAAGCTGATGCTGGCCGATCTCGAAGCCCGCGCGGCCGAGCTCGAGCTGCACACCGAGGCCATGCGCGAGAAGCTCGAGCTCGATCACGCCGAGCGCACCAAGGTGATCGCGAACCTGATCTCTCCCGAGGTGATTCAGTTGGCCGTGGCCGAAAAGCTCCCCGAACTGGCCAAGGCCTTCCAGCAGAACATGGGCGAGGTGCACGTCACCGCCATCGACGGCGCCAACCCGTATGGCTACATCGCCTCGGCGATCGAGGGGGTGATGGGGTTGGCGAAGTCCGCAGGCCTCTCGATGCCAAAGAGCGCGGATTTGCTCAAGAACCCGACGCAGTGAAAACAGGTGGAAACACGGGGGTCCCCTCGCGCATAACAGGGGCATGAAGCCATCGAAGGTGTTCGGGCTGGCGGTGCTGGCCGCGTTGGGCCTGGCCGTGATTCCGTCGATTCTGCCCACGGGCCCCTCGACCAACCTCGACGCCAGCGGCCTGCTCGACAAGGGGCAACTGTTCGTCGCGCTCGGCGTGATCTTCCTGGGCGGGTTGCTGACCGCCCTGACGCCCTGTGTGTACCCGCTCATTCCGATCACCGTCGGCGTGTTCGGGGCGCGACAGGCCGACAGCCGCGGTCGGGCCTTCGTGCTGACCACGGCCTACGTCTTCGGCATGGGCGCGGTGTTCAGCGCGTTGGGCGTCTTCGCGGCGCTCAGCGGCAAGGCCTTCGGCTCGGTGCTGGGCAACTCGTGGCTGGTGGTGGGCCTGGCGGTGTTCCTGGTGGTGCTGGCGACCTCGATGTTCGGCGCCTTCGAATTGGCGTTGCCATCGTCGCTCGCCACGAAGCTGAACACCGTCGGCGGTGGCGGCGTGATCGGCGCGCTGTTGATGGGCAGCGTCGCAGGCTTCCTCGCGGCGCCGTGCACGGGCCCGGTGCTCACCGGCGTGCTGGCCTGGGTCTCGCGCACGCAGGACCCGGTGTTGGGCGCGCTGCTGCTCTTCGTCTACGCGCTGGGCATCGGCGTGCCGTTCTTCCTCATCGGCGTCTTCACGGTTCGCCTGCCCAAGGGCGGAGAGTGGATGGAGTGGGTCAAGAGCGTGTTCGGCATCGCCTTGCTCGCCCTGGCGGCCGCGTACCTGCGTGACGCGTTCCCCTCGATTCACGGCTTGGTGACCGCGGTGGGCGAGCGGGCCGGGCGGCTGGGTGGCATCTCGATCGCGGCGGCGCTGATGTTCGTGGGCGTGGTGCTGGGCGCGGTGCACCTCTCGTTCAAGGCCGAGAAGCAGTGGCTGCCCAAGGGCCTGGGCGTGGCGGTGATCATCGTCGGCTTCGTGTTGCGCATGGCGGTGCCGATCGAGACCCAGGTCGCGACGCGGCCCGTCGACGGCGTGGTGGGGAAGGACCCGACGCCCACCTCGTTCACCTGGGCGATGATCTTCAAGGCCGACGAGGCTGGCAGTGCCACGCCGTTCGATCAGGTGTTGGCCAAGGCCAAGGCCGACTGCAAGCCGGTGATGATCGACTTCTTCGCGGACTGGTGCGCGGCCTGCAACGAGCTGGACCACAAGACGTACCCCTCGCCCTCGGTGATCTCGGAAGGGGAGCGGTTCGTGCGGGTGAAGGTCGACGGCACCAACGATCACCAGGTGCTCGACGGCCTCTATTCCCGCTTCGGGGTGCAGGGCCTGCCCACGGTGGCCTTCGTCGACCCCATGGGCAAGGTGATGGAGTCGCCCCGCGTGGTGGGCTACCTGCCGGCCGACAAGTTCGTCGCCGAAATGCAGAAGGTGGCGATGACCACCTGCTCGAAGGAGTGACGGTCAGCCGCGCGAACGCAGCGCGGTGACGATCATGCGCGAGGCGGGGCTGCGGTTGAGCGTGTAGAAGTGAATGCCGGGCACCCCGCGCTGCAGCAGCTCCATGCACTGCACCGTGGCGTGCGCGACCCCCAACTGCATGACCGCGTCGTGGTCGTCCTTGATCTTCTCGAGCTCGAGCTGCAGCCGCATGGGCACCGTCGTGCCGCACATGCGCACGAAGCGCTGAATCTGCTCGTAGTTGGTGATGGGCATGATGCCCGGCACGATGGGCACGTTGATGCCCGAGCGCCGCGCCCGCTCGACGAAGTCGAAATAGAACGCGTTGTCGAAGAACAACTGGGTGATGACGAAGTCGAGCCCTTCGTCGACCTTGGTCTTCAGGTGCTTCAAGTCGAGTTCGCGTGACGACTCGAGGTGCCCTTCCGGGTACGCCGCGCCGCCGATGCAGAAGCCCTGGTCGCGTTCGCGAATGAAGGCCACCAGCTCGCTGGCGTACAGGAAGCCGCCCTCGGTCTTCTGGAAGGTGGTCTGCCCCTTCGGCGCGTCGCCGCGCAGCGCGAGCACGTTCTCGATGCGGGCGGCCGCCAGCTTGTCGAGCACCGCCGCCAGCTCGTCCTTCGTGTGGCCGACGCAGGTCAGGTGCGCCATGGCCTCGATGCCGGTGCGCGCCTTGATCTGCGTGACCAGTTCGACGGTGCGATCGCGGGTGCTGCCGCCAGCGCCGTAGGTCACCGACACGAAGCCGGGCTCGAGCGCGCGCAGGTCTTCCAGGGTCTGCCAGAGCGTGGCTTCTCCCTCGGCCGTCTTCGGCGGAAAGAATTCGAACGAGAAGCAGGGCTTGCTGGGGTTGAGCCGGGTGCGGATCTTCATTCAGCCCGTTCTTCTCACGTTGAAGTAAGGCCGTCACCCGCTACAGTGCGCGCGATTTCGTTCGACCCGAGGTCTTTCACATGGCTCGTCACACTCCCCTGAATGCCGCCCACCGTTCGCTCGGAGGTCGCATGGTCGACTTCGCGGGCTGGGACATGCCCGTGCAGTACTCGGGCCT
>CAIWFK010000851.1 GCA_903911905.1 uncultured Myxococcales bacterium | reverse complement strand
GCTCGACGCGAAGGACGCGGTGGGCGAGCTCGAGGGCTGGCTGGGGTCGACCAACGCGTCGATTCGCACCGCCGCCGCCGAGGCGCTCACCCGGCTCAAGGGCCAGCCGGTGGTGGCCGCGCGCGTCGAGCGCCCTCTCGACCCGGTGCGCCCGCCGTCGATTCCTGCCGACGCGAAGCTGCTGGTCACCACCGAGAAGGGGGAATTCGAGATCGCGCTCTTCACCCGCGACGCGCCGCTGACCTCGACCAACCTCTACACGCTGGCCAGGCGCGGCTATTTCCGCGACCTCACCTTCCACCGCGTGGTGCCCGACTTCGTGGTGCAGGGCGGCGACCCGCGCGGCGACGGCGAAGGCGGCCCCGGGTATTCGATTCGCTGCGAGATCAACCGGCGTCCGTACGCGCGCGGCGTGGTGGGCATGGCGTTGTCGGGCAAGGACACCGGCGGCTCGCAGTTCTTCGTCACCGCGGCGCCCCAGCCCTGGCTCGACGGGCGCTACACGGCGTTCGGCAGCGTGACGCGCGGGCAGGAAGTGGTCGACGCGCTGCTCGAGGGCGACCGCATCACCGAGATTCGGGCGTCGCCGTGACCGCCGCGGGCGCCAGGAAGCCCAGGCGCCGCAGCATGGTGGTGCGAATCTCGGGAATGCGGAAGCGGTAGATCAACGCGTCGGCCCAGTAATGGGCCAGCACGCAGCTCAAGGCCGCGCCCACCGAGAAGCGCCACACCAGCGACGACGAGAGCGAGCTGGTCACCACGTTGGTGCCCAGCGTGCCGTTGGCCACCTCACCCCGCAGCCCCGAGAGCAGGCCGATGGCGAAGAGCGGGAGCATCGAGAGCACCATCGCCGGCCAGATCATCGCCCGGGGGAACCGGCGCACGTCGCCCTCGCGCTGCTCGAGCATGCGCGCGCTCAGCAGGTAGTACTCGAGCCCGTGCATGCCGGGCAGAATCACGTTGCCCCACTGGGGCGCGACCAGGGTCAGCCCCACGCCGCTGGCCACCGCCAGCAGGTAGACGGCCTTGGGGCCTCGCACCACGTCTTCGGCCAGCAGCGCGCGGAAGGTCAGGCCCCAATAGACCAGCCACACCAGCAGCAGCACGCCCAGCCCGCCGAAGGGCACGATCACCCCCTGGTCGATGTCGATGTAGGGCGTGGTCGCGGTCGGGCTCTCGGCCACCAGCAAGGTGCGGCTGAGCACCAGCGTCAGGTTCACCGGCACCAGCCACGACTGCAGTCGCCGCTCGAGGTTCGAGGGTGCCGAGAGGCCGGCCTGCCGCGCACGCAGCTGGTGCAGCGCCCAGAAGCCCTTCGACTGCGAGAGCACGTGGTGCAACCCGAAGACGTTGAAGATCACCGAGGTGACGTAGATCTGCGCCTCGCGGCCGATGGCCCCCAGCATCGAGACGAGGCCAATCACCAGCGCCATGGCGGGAATGCCCGAGAGCACCTGCACCGGCAGGCGCGGCGTGGCCTTGAGCGTGTCGGGCCGCACCGCGAAGATCAGGAAGGTCAGAATGACGTGGGTCGCGTTGCCCATCAGGTTCTGCGCGGTCCACACCGCGAGCCGGTTCGCGCCGCCGCCCACGTCCTGCCCGGTGGCGTGGGTGATCGCGAAGGCCAGGGCCATCACCGCGAAGGGCAGGCCCACCACCACCAGGTCGGCGCGGCGCGAGAGCAGCCACAGGCCGTCGTAGCGGGTCTTCGTCGCGCTGATGGTGGGGCTGACGGCGGCGTTCACGGCGCGACCGGAAGCGCCGCGGGGAATTCACCGGTGGTGCGCCGCTTGTCCTCGGCGGCCAGGGCGTCGATCTCGGCGCGAATGCGGGTCCATTCCGTCGGGGGAATCTTCACGAAGCGGTCGACCAGCGTGGGGTCGAACTGGGTGCCGCCCAGCCGGCCGATCTCGGCGATGGCGGTCTCGAGCGGGGCGCCCTTGCGGTAGGGCCGGTCCGAGCAGATCGCGTCCATGGTGTCGGCGATGCAGAAGATTCTCGCGCCGATCACGATCTGCTCGCCCTTGAGCGCCTGGGGGTAACCGCGCCCGTCCCACCGCTCCTGGTGCTGGAAGACGATGGTCGCCGCATCGCTGAGGAACGGAATGCGCGCCAGCATGCGCCAGCCGTATTCGGGGTGCTTCTTCATTTCGACCCATTCCTCGGGCGTCAGGGGCCCGGGTTTGAGCAGAATCGAATCGCGCACGCCGATCTTGCCGATGTCGTGCAGCAGCGCGCCCTGTACGATGGTCATCAGCGCCGCGCCGCTCAGGCCCACCTCTTCGGCGATGCGGCGGGTGAACTTGGCCACCCGCCACGAATGCCACTGGGTCTCGGTGTCGCGGTAGTCGAGCGCGCGAATCATTCCCTCGAACAGCGCGTTGGTTCGCTCGACCACCTGGTGCTCGAGGCTGAAGTTCAACTTGCTGAGCTGATCGTTGCGCTCGGCCAGCTCGGCCTGCAGCCGCCGGTTCTCGCCCACCAGCCGGTGGTAGTCGCGCGCCTGGGCCAGCACGTTGCGCAGCTCGGTCACGTGCCAGGGCTTGGCCAGCAGGCGGAAGACCTCGCTGTCGTTCACCGCCTGGGTGGCGACCTTGAAGTCGCTGGCCGCGGTGAAGAGCACTCGCACCGCGCCCGGGTTGGTCTGGCGCAGGTGCCGCAACACCTCGATGCCCGAGAGGTGAGGCATCATGAAATCGGTGACGATCAGGTCGAGGTTCTTCTCGAGCACGGCCTCCCGTGGGTCGGTGTGCGCCACCACCTCGAAGCCCATGGCCCTGGCCACCCTCGCGACGACGTCGGTGATGCCCTCGTCGTCGTCAACCACCAGCAGTCGTTCGGACACCGGGCGCAGTGTAGGGGCCTTCGGACGGAAAGTGAAAGCAGGTCGAAACAAATCGACTTGAAAATCAGCCGGTTGACGGTTGCGCTGGCCGCAGGTGACGGTTTTATGGCCTCGGGCGCGAACGGTCGTCTACCATCGAGGGCCTATGGCGAGAGGCGGCCCCGCGAGCGGACCCCGCGCGATCCAGCGACCAACGAGCGGTCCGGTCCCTGTGGTCGTGATGGGGCTTGGTTTCATCGGTCAGGAGATCGCGCGCGTGGCGCTGCAGTCCGAAGAGCTCGAGCTCATCGGCGCAGTCGACAAGAGCCCGTCGCTGGCCGGCAAGAAGCTGACCGACGTGCTCGGCATGGCTGCGGGCACGTTCAAGATCTCGCCCACGCTCTCGCAGGCCGTGCAGCGGCGCACCGGCGTGGTGTTGTTGCACGCCACCGGGTCGCGCTTGCCGCAGGTCACCGACCAGGTGCTCGAGGCGCTCTCGCACGGCATGCACGTGGTCAGCACCTGCGAAGAGCTCGCCTTCCCGTACTTCCACCACCCCGCGCTGGCCGAGAAGATCGACCGCGCCGCGCAGCGCGCCGGCACCTCGGTGGTCGGCACCGGCGTCAACCCGGGGTTCGTGCTCGATCGCCTGGTGGCCACCCTGGGCCAGGTGTGCGGCCCCATTCGCCGCGTGCGCGCGGTGCGCACCGTCGACGCGCTCAAGCGTCGGCCTGCCTTGCAGCGGCGCGTCGGCGCCGGCCTGACCGAAGAAGAATTCTTCGACCTCGTCGACCAGGACGGGCTGGGCCACGTGGGCCTGGTCGAGTCGGCTGCGCTGTGTGCGCTGGGCCTGGGGCTCGACTGCGACGACTTCGAAGAGGAACTGGTGCCGGTCTTCGCCGAAGAAGACATTCCGGCGGCCGGCTTCACGGTCAAGAAGGGCCGGGTGGCCGGCATGCACCAGGTCGCGGTGGGCCTGGCCGACGAGCAGGAACGGGTGCGGCTCGAGCTGACCATCGCGGTCGGCGCCGACGACCCTATGGACCTGATCGAAATCGACGCCGACCCGCCGGTGCGCCTGCAGATTCCCGGCGGCGTGGCGGGTGACCGCGCGACCGCCAACCTCGTCGTGAACGCCGCGCCGCGCGTGACGTCGGCGCAACCCGGGTTGTTGACGGTGCTGGAGCTGCCCGCAGGTCGTTGAACCCTTCGACAGGAGTCGCAACGAGATGCTCGATCGCCAGGCCGTTGGACGAACCACACCACCGACGCTGAACGAGGTCGAGAAGGGGTCGATTCGCCGCTTCGCCGAGAGCATCGGTGACCTGAACCCGCTCTACTTCGACGCCGAATACGCGCGGGCCTCGGGGTTCAAGAACATCACCGCGCCGCCGTCGTACCCGCTGTGCTTCAACGCCGGCATCGACTTCAAGGAACTGCTCGGCCTGCCCGGGCGCAGCCTGCTGCTGGCCGACTTCACCGTCGAATACGAGCGGCCCATTCTGCTGGGCGATCGCCTGCTGGTCGCCAGCCGGGTCACCGACGCCGGCGAGCGCCCGGGCCCTGCGGGTCGGGTCGAGGTCGCGGTGATCGAAGACGAAGGCCGCGACGAAGAGGGCCGGGTGGTCTACCGCGCCCGCCGCACGTTCATCGTCCGCGCCACCCGGGAGCTCTGAACACCATGCCTCCTCGCAAGCTCTACTTCGAGACCACGCGCATCGGCGACGAGATCCCCGCGATGGCCAAGGCGCCCATCGACCGGGTGCAGTTGGCCCGCTACGCCGGCGCCACGCAGGACTACAACCCGCTCTACGTCGACGAGCACCACGCGCGCGGCCTGGGCATGCCCTCGGTGCTCGCCCCCAGCAGCCTCGGCATGGGCTTTCTGTCGCAGTTGGTGACCGACTGGGCCCGCGGCGCGCAGGTCAAGCGCATGAGCGCCCGCTTCGTGCGCACGCTGTGGCCGGGAGACACCCTGGTCTGCAAGGGCCGCGTCGCCGACCGGCACGGGCAGGGCGGCGTGTACCACCTCGAACTCGACGTCTGGGCCGAGAACCAGAAGGGCGAGCTGGTGGTCAAGGGGCAGGTCTCGCTGCGGGTCTTCTATTCCATCGAAGACGAGAACCGCGCGCGCGCTGGCCAACCGCCGCTGGTGGTGAACGTGGCCCGTGAGTCGATTCACGCCCCGCCGCCGCTGCAGCCCGCGCCCCGCAAGAAGCCGGCCTCGCCGGTCGCCGCTCGATCGGCGAAGAAGGTCGTCGCCAGG
>CAIWFK010000850.1 GCA_903911905.1 uncultured Myxococcales bacterium | reverse complement strand
TGTCGGTGACTTCTTCGGGCCGCTCGTCGATCAGCAACACCATCACGTGAATCTTGGGGTCGTTGGTGATGATGGCCTGGGCGATGCGCTGCAGCATCAGCGTCTTGCCGGTCTTGGGCGGCGCGACGATCAGGGCGCGCTGCCCCTTGCCCAGCGGCGCGATGAGATCGAGCACGCGGGTCACGAATTCCTTGTGGCCGTTCTCGAGCTTGATGCGCTCGACCGGGTCGACCGAGGTCAGGTCCTGGAAATGCGGCAGCCGGGTGGCGGTGTCGATGGGCTGACCGTCGACCGACTCGACGCTGACGATGGTGCCCTTGAGCCCCTTCATCTGCGCCTTGGCCACGATGTACTGGCCAGGTCGCAGCCGCAGCTTCTGCACCAGGTTCTTGGGGATCTCGGCGTCATCGGGCCTGGGCAGCAGGCTGGCCTTGAGGCTGCGCAGCGCGGCGTTCTGACCCTTCACGTCGGTGTCGAGCACGCCCTCGACCATCTGCACCGGCACCTGCACCGGCTGACCCGAGCGCTGCTGCTGCTGCATCTGCTGCTGCTGTTGCTGGGTCGCCTGCTGCTGGGCCTGGCGCTGCTTGTAGGCGTCGAGCTCGGCGGCGGTGAGGAAGACGTTGACCACCGCGCCGTCAGGCTGAATCACCTTGCGGAAGGCCTGACCGTCTTCGGCGAAGAAGACCGGGCTGCCCTTGCGACGACGACGCCGACGCCGGCGCTTGCCGTTCTGGCCCTGGCCGCCGTTCTGACCGCCGTTCTGACCGCCGGGGCCCGGGGGGCCGGCGTTGGCACCACCACCGCCGTCGTCACCGTCATCGCCGCCGTCGTCTGGGCCGTCATCGTCGCCGCCGCCGTCATCGCCACCGCCATCGCCACCGCCACCACCACCGCCAGAGGGAGGCGTGGGCGTGGTCGGGTCATTCGGGTCGGGAAGCTCGGTTTCGCTCATGAATGGTTCTCGCTCGGCCGTGGGTCGTCCCACGCGCCAGGCCCTTCGTCTCGTTGGGGCAGGAGGCAGACCGCGGGGTGGAAACCCACCGAACCACGCGTCTCCTGAATCACACCGGGGCCGACTGCAGCCCGAACGACGTGACGGGTGAAGTCGTAGCAGCCCTCGGCACGGAAATCACGGCTGATTTCGGCCCTTCAGCGAACGTCGACCAGCCATTCCATGCGGGCCTGCACGCGGGGCGAGGCCTCGAGCAGCCAGGCGGTGGGCCCCAGCTTCTGGGCCAGGCCTTCGAGCATGACGGGCAGGGCGGTCTGCGGCAGCTTGCTCTGCAGCACGCTCGAGGGGGCGGTGGCGCCCAACAGCGAGCCCAGCAGGGTCTGCTCGGCCTGCACCACCTCGAGCTCGACGTCGTCGCCCACGTTGGCCTGCTTCTTCGCCGAGGCGATCGCTTCCATCAGGCCGCCCAGGTGGTCGACCAGGCCGTGGGCCAGCGCGTCTTCGCCGCTCCACACCCGGCCGCGGGCCACCGCGTCGATGGCCTGCTTGCTGGTCTTGCGGCTGCTCGCCGCCTCGGTGACGAACGTGTCGTAGAAGTCGTCGACCCAGCGCTGCGCGGCCTTGCGCTCGTCCTCGGTCCACGGGTTGAACTGGTCGGTCAGGCCCGAGAGCTTGCCGCGCTCGATGGTGACCTCGGTGACGCCCAGCTTCTCGGCCAGGTCGCGAATGGCCGGCCGCGCATAGAAGACGCCGATGCTGCCGGTGAGCGTGGTGGGCGAGGCCCAGATCTCGTCGGCCCCCATGGCCACGTAATAGCCACCCGAGGCGGCGAGGTCGCCCATCGAAGACACCACCGGCTTGCGCTTCTTCGCTTCGAGCACCGCGCGGTACATCAGGTCGCTGGCCAGGCCGTCGCCGCCGCCCGAGTCGACCCGCAGCACGATGGCCGCCACGTCGGGGTCGTTGGCCGCCTGGGTGACGGCCTCGATGAAGGTCTCGGCGCCCGAGCTGGGGCCGGTGAGCGGGCTGTTGCCATTCTTGCCGCCGCCGATGCTGCCGATGACCGGCACGATGGCGATGCGGGTGGGGCGGCCCCAGCGCTCGGAGCGCACGTCGAAGGGGCGGTAGCCGGGCTTGACCCGGACGTCGGGCAGCTTCTGGCGAATCACCTCGTCGAACTGCTGCGGGGTCACCACGCCGTCGAGCGTGCCCAACTGCAGCTCGCGGCGGGTGGGCTTCAAGCCTTCGTCGGTGATGGCCTTCCACTGGGAGGGAGCGATCTTCCGGCCGGCCTCGATGCGCGCGGCGATCGTCTTGACCGAGGTGTCGAGGTACGCCTCGATGGTCTCGCGCTGCTCGGCCGACATGTCGAAGCGGGTGAACTGATCGGGGAAGTTCTTGTACGAGCCCACGCGCGCCACGTCGACCTGCACGCCCAACAGCTTCGCGGCGCCGCCGAAGAACATGACCGACGAGCGCAGGCCGTCCAACTGCACCATGGCCTCGGGCGCGGCGTAGATGCCGTCGCAGCCCGAGATCGCCAGGTACTCGGCGTCGCCGGCGCCCAGCACGTAGGCGAACACCTTCTTGCCGGCCTGGCGCAGCTTGGCCAGGCCTGCGCGCACCTCGTCGGCGCGGGCCAGGCCCAGCCCCGAGCCCTCGACCTTGACGATGACCCCAGCCAGCTCGGGGTCGAGCGCGGCGCGGTCGAGCAGCCGCAGGAAGCCGAGGTAGCGATCTTCGGCCGCCACGCCCAGCAGCGCCCCCACCGTGCCGCCGCTCGCCGGGCTCAGGTCGGACAGGCTGACCACCGCCAGGTACTTCGAGGGCACCACCGAGCCGCGGGCGTCGGCCGAGACCCGCGCGGCGAACTGCCAGTTCACGTTCGCTTCCGAGAACGAGATGCCCTGGGCGTAGCCGAAGTGCTCGAGGTCGAGCCCCAGGCCCACCTGGAAGAAGAGCGGCTGGGTGGCCGAAAAGCCGTGGCTGACGCCGCCGAGCACCCGCACGCCCCGCACCACCGTGGCGTCGACCGTGTATTGCAGCCGGCTGGCGCCGAGCGCCGACGACTCGGGCACCACCCAATCGACCCCCATCGACACCCGTTCGCCGAGCGGGCGCAGCCCCAGGCCCACCAGCCATTCGCGGCCCAGCGTGGTCTGCGCGCGCGAGGGCTCGTTCAGGTTGCGCACCTGGGCACCCAGCGACAGCCAGCGCAGCGGGCGGGCCTGCAGGCCCAGGTCGAGCGTCATCAGGCGATCGACCGCGCCTCCACGCCAGCCCGAGAAGGTGAGGCCGCCCGAGACGGTGTCCGACCCGTACGAGAGGCCGATGAGGCCGCGGGTGCGCGCCTCGCCGCCGACCGGCCGCAATGATTCGACGCCCACGCCCAGGCCCACGTCGAACAGACTGGTCGACACGAAGAGGCTGTCGGCGTTCAGCCCGCGGGTGTTGCTGCGCTCGTGCAGGTACCAGGCGTTGCCGCGACCCGAATGCGAGAGGCCGGCAGGGTTGTAGATGAGCGCGGTCGCTTCGTCGGCCCAGGCCGACGAGCCGGGCAGCAGGGTGGTGCCGCGCGAGAGGTCGCTGGAATCGACGGCTGCGGTCTGGCCCAGGGCGGTGCAGGCCACCAGGCCGGTCAAGACGACGAGACGGGAGCGCATGGCCGGGGTCTAGCCCAGCCGAGCCGCTTTGCTACCAGTCTTCGGTCCCGTTGACGCCCTCGAGCGGGTCCTTGCCGTTCTTCTTCTTGTCGCGTTCCTTGTTGCGGCCGCCCTTGTCGTCGGCGTTCCACTCTTCCATGCCGTGGCGACCGTCGAGCGGGTCACTCGAGCGCGAGACCTTCTCGGCGTTGTCGTAGTTGACCAGCGCGTTGACCATGCGGCCGATCTCACCCTTGAGCTGGCCGAATTCGTCGCCCTGGAAGCTGGCCTTCTTGAGCGCAAAGCGCTTGCCGGCCTTCAGGTCGTAGTAGCCGAGCGTCAATTCCGAGGTGCCGTCGATGTCCTTGAGCAGGCCGATGACCGCGCGGTCGAGCTTGAGCGAATTGGCGACGCTGGTCATGGCCGAGCCGCCCTTGTCGCGCAGCGCTTCGCCGGCCAGCTTTTCCTTCAGGCCGTCGAAGGCCTTGTAGCCGCTGGTGGGCACCAGGTCGGCGGTGATGTCCTGGTCTTCGACCGAGACCTCGACCAGTTGGCCGACCTGGCGGAAGCCGGGCCGGTCGATGCGCACCAACTGCTTGCCGATGGGCAGGGTGTTGAGTGCGCAGGGGGTGAAGCACTGGAATTCGCCGTTGAGCGCCACGCGGGCGCCGGCGGGCTTGCTCTTGACGCTGATGTTGCCGCGCAGCTGCGCGTTGCGGCTGGTGGCGACCTGGGCCTTGAGCGCCAGGAAGTTCTGGGGGTAGCGCTTGCGGTCCAGGTCGTACGAGGGCGAGAGCGCGATCAGGTCGAGAATGGCGATCTTCGATTCCTCGAGATCGCCGCGGGCCTGCAGCACCGTCGCGTACATGGCGACCGACTCGCAGAGGTTGCCGCAGGTCTTCATGGCGGCGGCGGCCTTGCTGTATTCCTTGATGGTGGCGCGCAGCTTGCGCTCGGCGTCGTCGTAGGTACGGGCGTCGAACGAGGCCTTGCTCTCGGCGAAGCCCTGCTCGGCGCGCTTGAGCGAGGCCACCGCGTCTTCGTCGGGGGCCACGCCGAACAGGTCGTCGGAGGTCTTCAGCGAGAGGCCCTGGTATTCGGCCAGCGCGTCGTTGGCGAAGCCCTCGAGCTTCAGGGTCAGCGCGTCGGCGCCCTTGTCCATGCCGATGATGATCACCGAGACCCGCTTCTCGGGAGGCGGCGGGGCAGCGGCGAAGGCGCTCAGCGACAGCAGCAGGGTGCACAGGCTCTTCATGACGGACCTCACGGGGACCCCAACAGAACGGTGTTGAACGGGTGCCCGTTCGCGTTTGCCGCGGCGATGCCTCCGGCCGTGGCGCCACCGACCACCACCACGCCGACCGCCGCCCACAACCACCACTTCTTGTACAACGGCTCGTCGTTGCCCGGTTCCGTCGGGCGCTTGACCACCGCGACCGGCTCGGGCGGCGCCGCCACGATGGCAGACGGGCTGGCCACGAATTGCTTCACCTTCTTGGCGACCTTCGAATACCCGCCGTCTTCGCCGACGCGCAGGCCGTTGAGCTGCGAGCCACTCTCGACGTCCCACAATTCGAAGGTGGTCTGGCCGCCGCTGGTGCTGCCCAACAGCACGAAGCGGGTGTTCATCTTCTCGGCGAGGGCTCGGGCGCCACCGGGCACCTTGCCGCTGCCCAGGCTGCTGACCAGCGCGCCGGCGGTCGAGCGCTGGTCGGCGTACGCGGCGACCAGCGAGAGCGTGCCCGAGGCCGTGGCGCCGTTGCGCGTCAGTTCGACCACCACCGCGGCCGGCTCGTAGCCGGGGCGCGCGAAGGTGATGAGGTGCTGGCCCACCGGCAACTCGATGGGCTCGACCGGGGTGGTGCCCAGCAGCCGGCCGGCCAGGGTCACGTCGGCGCCGCCGGGCGTCGATTCGACCTTGAGCGTCGACTTGCCCTGTTTGGCGACCTCGGCCACGGCCTTGTCGAACACCTTCTTCACGTCGGCGCCGTAGGTCTTGGCGTCGACCTGAATCGACGGGTCGTGCACCAGGGCCTTCACGAAGGCGTCCTGCGCCTTCTTCGCCTGGGTCTTGCCGCCGTTCTGCAGCGCGATGATGGCGATGAACTGCCAGGCCTCGGCCAACTGCTTGCTGCTGGCACCCAGCGGGCTCTTGACCATCGACTCGAGCGCCTCCTGGTACTTGGCGAGTGCGGCGTCGTAGTCGAGGTTGTCGTAGGCGATCTTCGCGTCGGCCAGCAGCTTGTCGGCGGCGCTGGTGACCGGGCTGGGCGTGAAGAGCGTGTCGAGGTCGGCCAGGCTGACCTTCTCGTCGTCGAGCGCGCCGAGCACCTGGGCTTCGATGCCGCCCGAATCACCTCCCGACTTGTCGACGACGAAGACCGACACGCGGTTGGGCAACGGGGGGCGGGCGGGTTGTGCAGCGAGGCAGACGAGCGTCAGGGTCAGCACGATTGTTCGAACACTAGCCGACCGCCACCGCAACGCACGTACGACAAAGAGCGTATGCGTGGCCGAACTCCCCAACGATTTCAGCGCTTTCCCACCTGCGAACAAACTTGCCGAGTGGATCGACCTTGGTAGAGTCCGCGCGATCAGGCCTGTAGCACCTGCTTCAGGCCCTTCAAGCGGTGGGAACTTTTATGGAAAAGGCCGGCATGTCTGAACAGATGAGCATCCCCCTGGACGAGGACTCGACGGGCGCTGGTGGCAAGGGCGCGAAGGGTCGGTCGGGCAAGGGTCGAGGCAAAGCCGGGGGCGGCGGGGGTGGTGGCAGCGGCGGAGGCGACGGCGCTTCGGGCGGTAGCGGGGGCGAGCGGCCCATCGGCCTGGGCGAGGAAGCGCGCCGCCGGTACCTGAACTACGCGATGTCGGTCATCACCTCGCGCGCGTTGCCCGACGTGCGTGACGGCTTGAAGCCGGTGGCGCGCCGCATTCTGTACGGCATGTGGAACGAGGGCGTGAACGCCGACGCCAAGTACCGCAAGTGCGCCAACGTGGTGGGCGCGGTGATGGGCCAGTTCCACCCGCACGGCGACCAGTCGATCTACGACACGCTCGTTCGCCTCGCGCAGGACTTCTCGCTGCGCTACCCGCTCATCGACGGGCACGGCAACTTCGGTTCGCTCGACGGCGATGCCGCGGCGGCCATGCGCTACACCGAGTGCCGGCTCGATCGCCTCAGCGACCAGCTGCTCGACGAGTTGTCGCAGAAGACGGTCGACTTCCGCCCCAACTACGACGGCACGCGCAACGAGCCGATCGTGCTGCCCTCGAAGGTGCCGCAGCTGTTGATGAACGGCACCACCGGCATCGCGGTGGGCATGGCGACCAACATTCCGCCGCACCACCTGGGCGAATTGGTCGAGGCGCTGGTCGAGCTGATCGCCGACCCGAAGCTCGAGACGAAGGACCTGCTCAAGTACGTCAAGGGCCCTGACTTCCCCACCGGCGGGCAGGTGCTCAACTCGAAGAAGGAATTGCGCGAGATCTACGAGACGGGCAAGGGCTCGATTCGGCTGCGCGGTGAATGGAAGCTGGAAGAGCGGCCCCGCGGCGGCCAGTTCATCGTCATCACCTCGATTCCGTACATGGTGAACAAGAGCACGCTGGTCTCGCGCATCGGCGAGGTCATCAGCGAGCGCAAGCTGACCACGCTGACCGACGTGCGCGACGAGTCGACCAAGGACGTGCGCGTGGTGATGGAGCTCAAGCGCGACGCCGACCCCGAGCTGGTCATGGCGTACCTCTACAAGCACACGCCGCTGCAGCAGAACTTCGGCGTGAACATGACCTGCCTCGTGCCCAGCGAGAACCCCGATGCGGGAACGCCGCGGCTGCTGAACCTGAAGGAAATGCTGCAGTACTTCCTCGACTTCCGGTTCGAGGTGGTGACCAAGCGGCTGACCTTCCAGTTGGAGCAGTTGAAGGCGCGGCTGCACATTCTCGAGGGCTTCGAGAAGGTCTACGACGCGCTCGACGAGATGATTCGCATCATCCGCAAGTCGGACGGCAAGGCCGACGCGGCGGGCAAGCTCATCGCGCGCTTCAAGCTGAGCGAAGAGCAGGTCGAGGCCATTCTCGAGATGAAGCTCTACAAGCTGGCGCGCCTCGAGATCCTCGTCATCGAGAAGGAGCTCAAGGAAAAGCGGGCCGAGGCCAAGCGCCTGGCCGAGCTGCTCAAGACCGACAAGGCCGGCACGAAGTCTCGCTGGGCCATCGTGCGCGAAGAGCTCGAGGCGATTGCCAAGGCGTACCCCGACAAGCGGCGCACCAAGATCTCGGGCCCGGTGGAAGAGGTCGAGTACAGCGAAGACGCCTTCATCAGCGACGAAGACGCGCAGGTGGTGCTGACCCGCGACGGCTGGGTCAAGCGGGTGAAGGAATTGAAGGACCCCACCTCGACGCGCATGCGCGAGGGCGACGAGTTGATGGCGGTGGTCTCGGGCTCGCTCAAGTCGCTGGTGGTGTTCTTCTCGAGCGCGGGCTCGGCGTACGTGACGCGCTTCAACGACGTGCCGGCCTCGACCGGTTACGGCGACCCGGTGCAGAAGCTGTTCAAGTTCGACGACGGCGAGCGGGTGGTGGGCGCGCTGTCGCTCGACCCGCGCCTGCCCATTCCCACCCAGTTGGTGGCGGTCAGCAAGCACGGCTACGGCCTGCGCTGCTCGCTCGACCCCCACAAGGAAGTGTCGACCCGCTCGGGCCGCCGCTTCGCCAAGACCGGCGAGGGCGACGAGATCATCGGCGTGACGCCGTGCTCGCCGAAGGACCTGCTGGCGGTGGTGACGAAGAAGACCAACGCGCTGGTCTGCAAGGTCGAAGAGGTCAATGAATTGGCCGGCCCCGGTCGCGGCGTCACGGTGATCAAGACCGCCGAAGACGACGAGGTGATGGCGTTCCTGTGCACCTCGAAGAAGGACGCGACCCTCACGCTCGAGACCCAGAAGGGGCGCACGCTGACGCTCTCGCCGGGCAAGTACGAGGTGACGGGCCGTGGCGGGAAGGGTCGCGAGATGTCGAAGAAGGACCAGGTGAAGTCGATCACCCGGCCGCTCGAGATCATCACGGTGCCTGAAGACAAGAAGGGGAACTGACCATGGCGGCCAAGAAATACGACGGGTCGAACATCGAAGTGCTCGAAGGCCTGGACCCGGTGCGCGCGCGCCCGGGCATGTACATCG
>CAIWFK010000849.1 GCA_903911905.1 uncultured Myxococcales bacterium | reverse complement strand
CAGCTGCGCGTTGGTGAACGCGATGGCGCCGGCGATGGTCGAGGCGATGACCGCCAGCATGGCCTGGTAGGTGCGGGTCGCGCTGCTCAGGAACGCTTCGCTGAGCATCAGCACGATGGCCGCGACGGACATCACCAGCGCCGGCAACACCGGCAGGAAGTCGTTCAGGGTGAAGGTCGGGGTGTTCACGGGTGCACCAGGGCCGGCTGGGTCGGTTGAATCGCCTTGGCTCGCAGCAGCCCGGCAGGAATCATGGTCGGCACGGGCGCGTCGAGCGCGGCCGCGGGAGCCGCGACCGGGTCCGCCATCGCCACGGCCTGCTTCGGCAGCTGCCGCACGTAGACGCGCACTTTGCGCTCGTCGACCTCATCACCCGTCGCGAAGCGCGCGCGCGCCACGAAGCGGGTGGTCGACGAGGCCAGCACGTCGAGAATGGGCTGGGGCTTGAGCCCCATCAGCGCGATGAGCAGCAGCAGGGGAATGGCCGCCGACAGCTCGCGGGCGTTCAGGTCCTTCAGGGCCAGGTTCTCGGGGTGGGTGACCTGGCCGAAGAAGACCTTCTGCACCATCCACAACATGTAGGCCGCGCCGAGCACCACGCAGGTGGTGGCCAGAATGCCGAAGACCATGGGCAGGTTCGACTTGAAGGTGCCCAGCAGCACCAGGAACTCGCCGACGAAGCCGTTCGTGCCCGGCACCGCGATGCTCGAGAAGGTCACGATGACGAAGAACGCGGTGTACACCGGCATCACCTTGGCGATGCCGCCGTAGTCGCTCATCAGGCGGGCGTGGCGGCGCTCGTACAAGAAGCCGAACAAGAGGAAGAGCGCGCCCGTCGACACGCCGTGGTTCAGCATCTGGTACGCCGAGCCGGTCGCGCCTTCGGCCGTCATCGCCATCATGCCCAGCATGCAGTACCCGAGGTGCGAGACCGACGAGTAGGCGATGAGCTTCTTGATGTCGCGCTGGGCGAGGCACATCAGCGCGCCGTAGACGATGCCGATGACCGCCAGCACCGAGAAGAGGTACTGGTGCTGCCGCGCCGCCACTGGGAAGAGCGGAATGGCGAAGCGCCAGAAGCCGAAGGTGCCCATCTTCAGCATGATGCCGGCCAGCATGATCGACCCGGCCACCGGCGCCTGCACGTGCGCGTCGGGCAGCCAGGTGTGCACCGGGAACATCGGCACCTTGGCTGGAATGTGCCGGGAATCTGATCTTAATGTAACCAGTCCACACGACAATGTTGCTCTCCACTCGAAAATGAACATAGGACACATTTGTCATGCCGGGAAGGATGCACTTGAACTGGGCATAATACATCGTGTCGCTGAATCGAACCGTAGTGTAATCTCTGCCCAATGTCGCCACCACATTTGTGAACGCGGTTCCGAGCGGAACAGTAGAAAGAACTATCGCGTCTTCCTTCCTCATCTGCTCAAGAGTCGCATCATCAAATGGCCGACCGTTGTTAATGCAAACACCGGTCTGAATTTTCGGACGCAAAACAGCAAAAGCTCCAATGCCTGCAATTGCGAGAATCGCCGCACCAATAGAAATATAGCTCTTGGTCATACGCATAGCGGCCTAACAGTAGATTAAGTAACGGAATTGTTGTTTATCACTTTCACT
>CAIWFK010000848.1 GCA_903911905.1 uncultured Myxococcales bacterium | reverse complement strand
GCACGCACTGGTGCAGGGCCAGGTTGCAGGCGAGGCCACCCGCGCAGGGCCCGCATTCGATGGTCGCGCCCGAACAGAAGTCGCGAATCGGGCCGCATTGCCCATTGCAGTCGATGGGGGTACAGCCGGCGTCGCTGCCACTGCCTCCGCCGGTCCCGCCGTCGCCCAGCCCACCGTCGGCATCGCCGCCGTCGGTGGCCGAACCGCCGCCACCCGCGTCTGAAACCCCGCCGCCGCCTGCGCCTCCTCCGGCGCCGCCGCCAGTCGCGTCTCCTCCGCCAGTCGCGGAGTCGCCCCCGCCTGCGCTGCCGTCGGCGCCACCGAGCGCCAGAGCGCCGCAATCACAGCTGGAAAAGAGGACGAGGGTTGCGCCCAGGGACCACGCGATGACACGACGCATGCCGCGCAGCGTAGTGGTGGCCGATCTCCTGAATCAACGCTCACTTTGTCGCAGGTCTGCCCACGTCTTTGCCTCGCGCGGGTCGGGCGGGTGTGGTTGGTTCCGCCGAATGTTCACCCGGTCCTTCGCGCTCGTGGCCCTCTGTGCGTGTGGTTCACCTTCGATGTCGGTCGACGCCGGGCCGCTCGACGCGTCGGTGCCGGCCACGGCCAACGCCGAGCGCGAAGTGGTGGCGACCGGCCTGGCCTTCGACGTGACCGCGTTGACCGCCAGCGCCACCATCACCCTGGGGCCCAGCGCCAACCCCGGCGCGACGCTCGAGATCGGCGACCTCGACATCACGCGCGTGCAGTCGGGCGGCGTCGACCTCGAGTTCGCCGACCGCGGCAGCACGCTCGACCTGGGGCTGCCGCCCTCGAGCGCGCCGGTCGACGTGACCATCACCTACGGCTTTCACCACCACGACCTGGACGATGGGGCGGCGACCGCAGGCTACACGCTCACCTGGCCGTATTACTGCGGCAATCTCTTTCCCTGTCACTCGCAGCCCAGCGACGGCACCACCTTCACGCTCGACGTGACGGGCGTGCCCGCGGGCAAGACCGCCGTCTTCCCGCCGTCGATTCCCGGCCAGGCCCCCGCGTACCAGGTGGCGTGGAGCATCGATTCGTACACCCAGTTGGACCTGGGCACGACCGACGCCGGCACGCTGGTCTCGGTGTGGTACCGCCCTGGCGAGCAGGCCACCGCCGTCGCCGGCACCGCCGACCTGGTCGGGGCCTTCGACTGGCTCGAGCGCACCTTCGGGCCCTACCAGTTCGGCAACCACGTGGGCTCGGTGTCGGTGAACTGGGGCCCGGGCGCGTACGGCGGCATGGAGCACCACCCGCGCTGGCACATCGCCAACATCGCGCTGGGAGACGAAGAGACCAACGTGCACGAGGCCTCGCATGGCTGGTTCGGCGACGGCATTCGGCTGAAGTGCTGGGAGGACTTCGTGTTGTCCGAAGGCACGGTCAGCTACCTCGCCGGGCACATTCTCGAGCTGCAGAAGCCGATGCTGGGCGCGCAAGTGTGGGCCTCGTACCAGAGCCAGCTCTCGCGGGTGCCCGGCACCTCGCCGGTCTGGCCCGACAGTTGTGGCACCGTCGACGTGCTGCGCGACAACCTCTTTTCCATCGCGCCGTACCTGCGCGGAGCGTTCTTCTACCGGGCGGTGGCGCTGAAGATCGGCGCCGACAAGCTCGACCATGCGCTCGCCACGTTCTACCGGCAGTACGCCGGCAAGCCCGCGCGCATGAGCGACATGCTCACTACCATCGCCAGCGACACCGGCTTCGACCCCACCAGTTGCGCGCAGGCGTGGCTGCGGTCGACCACCATTCCGGCGGTTGGTCCGTGCCCGTGAGCAGAACGTCACTGGAGTGCGACCTCGGGTGACGATTTCGCGCCCTACGACCCTCGCGTGTCGCGCTGAGGGGCTCGTTGGGCGGAGCTCCGCGCACGAACCCGACACCCCGCGCCACCTCCTGCACCGCTCGAGTCCTCGAATTCCGTGGCCTGCCTGCGCGTCGCGTGCATGCCCCTTCTATGAGGAGGCCACGGACTGACTGACTCACCGACTCACTGACACGTCTTCGGGCCTGACATGCCCGAGACGAACGCGCAGGTGCCGCTGACGCAGTCGTTGTTGCTCGTGCAGCCCGACAGCAGCGGGCAGTCCTTGCCGCCGCCGCCCGACATGCCGGTGACCACGAACGAGCTGCTGGCCACGTTCTCGAAGATGGCCTGGTTACCCGCGCCACCCTTGACCGAGTTGGTCAGCACCACCTGACCGGTGCCCATGCCCTTGACCGCACTGATGTTCAGCGACGCACCCACGCTGGTGATGGCTGCCGCGATGGTGGTCGCCTCGTTGTCGGCGCTCGCGCCCGCGGGGCTCGAGGTGTCGATCCAGATGCGGCCGGCACCGACTGCGTTGGTGCCGCGGAACTCGAAGATGGTGGGCGGGTTGACGCCGTCGTCGAGCACGAACACCTCGCCGTCGACGAACGAGCTGCCCTTGGGCGTGACGATGTTGCCGGTGGCCGCCGCGAACGCCTGGCTGACGTTGCACAACGAGTTGCACTGCCCGCAGGCCAGGGTGTTGCCGTCGTCGCAGGCCTCGGGCCCGTTCACCACGCCGTCGCCGCACACCCCGGTCACTGCGCCCGCCACCGACTTGCAGGTCGCGTCGCACACCGTGCAACTGGCGAGGCCATAGGCGCAGGCCTCGGTCACGGTGTTGCCGTCGTCGCAGTCCTCGGTGCCGTTCTTGATGCCGTCGCCGCAGTACGGGCCGACCAGTGACAGGGTCTGCAGGCAGGCCGAATCGCACCCCGTGCAGGTCTTGGTGCCGTAGGCGCACGCGGTCTCGGTGACCGTGTTGCCGTCGTCGCAGACCTCGGGCCCGTTCTTGGTGCCGTCACCACACACGCCGGTGACCGCGCCCGCCACCGACTTGCAGGTCGCGTCGCACACCACGCAGCTCGACAGCCCGTACGCGCAGGCCTCGGTCACCGTATTGCCGTCGTCGCACTGCTCGGCGCCGTTCTTCTGACCGTCGCCGCAATAGGGACCGACCAGCGAGAGCGACTGCTGGCAGGCCGAATCGCACGCGGTGCAGGTCTTGGTGCCGTACGCACACGAGGTCTCGGTGATGGTGTTGCCGTCGTCGCAGACTTCCGGGCCGTTCTTGGTGCCGTCGCCGCACACCCCGATCACCGCGCCTGCCACCGACTTGCAGGTCGCATCACACACCGTGCAACTGGCCTGACCGTACGCACACGACTCGGTGACGGTGTTGCCGTCGTCGCACTGCTCGGCGCCGTTCTTGATGCCGTCGCCGCAGAACGGGCCGACCAGCGAGAGCGACTGCTGGCAGGCCGAATCGCACGCCGTGCAGGTCTTGGTGCCGTACGGGCAGGCCGTCTCGGTGATGCGGTTGCCGTCGTCGCAGATTTCGGGACCGTTCTTCGTGCCGTCGCCGCAGGTCGGGCCGCCGGTCAGGTTGAGCACCGTGGCGCAGGTCGCGTCGCAGAACGTGCAGGTGCTGCTGGTCGCGTTGTACGGGCAGACCGTCTCGGTGACGGTGTTGCCGTCGTCGCAGGTCTCGGTGCCGTTCTTGAGGCCGTCGCCGCACTTCGGGCCGGTCAGGTTGAGCACCTGGTGGCAGCTCGAATCGCACGCGGTGCAGGTGCCGCTCACCGAATAGGGGCAGGTGGTCTCGGTCACCGCGTTGCCGTCGTCGCAGACCTCGCCCGCCGACGCTTGAATGATGCCGTCGCCGCACTTCGGCTGCCCGGTCAGGGTCTTCGGGTTGCAGGTCGCGTCGCAGATGGTGCACGACCCGGTGCTCGAATACGGGCACGTCGTCTCGGTGACGGTGTTGCCGTCGTCGCACAGTTCGCTGCCCGCGTGCACGAAGCCGTCGCCGCAGGTCGCCACCACGCACGAGGTCAGGCAGCCGTCGGTGTTCGACAGGTTGCCGTCGTCGCACGCCTCGCCGCGGGTCACGTTGAGCACGCCGTCGCCACAGAAGGCGCTGGTGCAGTCGCGGTCGCAGGTCGTCGATTCGCCGCCGAAGGTGCCGCCGTCGGCCAGCACGCCACCGTCGCCGCCGGCCACGTCGCACTGCTCGCCGTGGTGCGGGTTGACGACGCCGTCGCCGCACCGGGCGAACTTGCAGTTGGCGTTGCAGTTCGCCGATTCACCGCTGGTGTCGCAGTCTTCGACGCCGCTCTGCACGTAGCCGTCGCCGCAGAAGGCGAACCGGCACAAGATGCAGGTGTCGGTGGTGAAGCCGTTGCCGTCGTCGCACTGCTCGCCCGGGTCGATCTGCCCGTTGCCGCAGTTGCCCGTCGACTTGCAGTTCGGCTCGCAGCCGTCGCCCGAGATCTGGTTGCCGTCGTCGCAGATTTCGCCGGGGTCGATGACCGCGTTGCCGCATACCTCGAAGAGGCAGTGCGGGCTGCAGCCGTCGCCGGCGATCAGGTTGCCGTCGTCGCACTGTTCGACGCCGGCGTCGGTGGTGGCCAGCGGGTCGAGCACGTGGTTGCCGCAGGTCTCGTTCGACCGGCAATCGGCCGAGCAACCGTCGCCGCCCACGCGGTTGCCGTCGTCGCACACCTCGCCGGCCGCGGTGTCCTTGATCCCGTTGCCGCAGACTTCGGTCGACTTGCAGTCGGCCGAGCAGCCGTCACCCGCCACCGTGTTGCCGTCGTCGCAGACCTCGCCGACCAGGGTGTCGGTGATGCGGTTGCCGCAGATCTCCTTCGACTTGCAGTCGGCCGAGCAGCCGTCGCCGCCGTCGCGGTTGCCGTCGTCGCAGATCTCGTTCACGTCGACGATGTCGTTGCCGCAGATTTCCGTCGACATGCAGTTCGACGAGCAGCCGTCGCCCGACACGGTGTTGTGATCGTCGCAGACCTCGCCCACCGCGGTGTCGACGATGCCGTTGCCGCACACCATGTTCTTGCAGTTGGCCGAGCACATGCCGCCGTCGGCCCCGTTGAGCGGGCCCAGGTCGCAGTCTTCCATCGTCACGTGGTCGACGATGCTGTTGCCGCAGGTCTCGTTCGAATGGCAGTCGGTCGAGCACCCGTCGCCGGCGGTGTTGTTGCCGTCGTCGCAGACCTCGCCACGGGCGGTGTCGATGATGCCGTTGCCGCAGGTCTCGCTCGACCGGCAGTCGCTCGAGCACCCGTCGCCCGACATGGTGTTGCCGTCGTCGCAGACCTCGTTCCTGGTCGGGTCGTCGAACTTGTCGATGGTCTTGTTGCCGCACTTCTCGTCCGAACTGCAGTCGGCGTTGCAGCCGTCGCCGCGCTTGACGTTGCCGTCGTCGCAGGCCTCACCCGGGTCGACCACCCCGTTGCCACAGGCGGTGCGGGTGCAGCCCGTGCCGTCGGCGGTACAGGCCGCGCCGGCGGGGCACACCAGACCCGACGCACACGGCACGCTCGAAGGCTGGAAACAGGCGCCGGCGAAGATGCCGACGATCGACGCCAGGACGAAGGCGCGGACAGAGAAGTTGGAGTTCATGATCACTCGTTAGAAGGTAGCGAAGAGGGTGGCGCCCGCGCCCGAAGGCCCGAACGACGGAAGCAGCGAGACCTGGGCTCCGCCCACGTCGACCGACTTGACGAAGGGCTGCAGGCGGTTGAGGTAGACGAGCACCGAGCCCGTGATCAAGGCCGCGCCGCCGACGGCGTAACCGACGAAGGCCAGCGACTGGAAGGTGGTGCCCTGCGACTTGCTCGCCGCCAGGCTGGTGGGCGGCAGACAGCCCAGCGCTTCGGGCTGCGCGCACGAGACCACGCCCTTGTCGTACGCGTCGAAGGCGCCCTTGGCCGACAGGTGCAGGCCCACGCTCGCGCCCAGAATCACCGCGCCCACCGCCACCACCGTCCACGGAATGCCGACCGGCCACAGCCGCTTGTACTCGGTCAGATCTTCGGTCTTGAACAACTGCAGCGTCACCGTCTTCGAATCGCCGCCCACCAGGGTCTCGGCCTTCTCGGCCGGCACGTACCCCTCGTGGGCCGCGACGATGGAATGCTGGCCGGCGCGCACCATGCCGTCCCACTTGCCGGGGCCGACGAAGATCTGGTTGCCGTCGACGCGCACGATCGCGCCCTCGAGGTCGCAGGCCACGGTCAGTTTGGTCAGTTGCTTCTCGACCAGCCCCTTGTAGCGAAGCGCCTGGTCCATCTTCTCGGTGTCGAGCGGGGCCGCGCCGTACTTGAGCGCCATCAGCAGGTGCTCGTAGGCCTCGACCGGCTGGTCCAGGTTCATCAGCGAGAGCGACAGGTTGTAGTGGATCGCGGGGTGGTCCCACGACTTGAGCGCCTCGACGTACTTCTCGCGCGCCGCGCGGTAGAGCGCGTCGCGCAGCTTGTTGTTGCCGTCGCGGAAGAGTTCGAGCGCCAGGGTCTGCCGGTCCTTCGGCACGCCCTTCGCCCAGGGCCGTTCGCTCTCGCTCTGACCGAGCGCCACTGCAGAAACCAACGTCAACGCCAGGAGGAAGACTCGCATGAAGGGGCTTTCCGTTACTTCAGGGTGTCGATGACCGGGCTGCCTGACGCTTCTTCGAGCGCCCGCACGCGCAGCTTTTCTTTTTCGAGGTTGTCCTTGAGCTGACGCGCCAGGCGCTCGGCGTTCGAGCGCGCGTCGTCGGAGGCCTTGCGGGCGGCCACGGCGGCCGCCGCGTTCTTGCCCGCGCGGGACTCGGCCTCGGCCGCGCGACGGCGCGCCGCTTCCGACTCGTTGAGCGCCTTGACCAGGTCTTCCTTGGCCTTCTCGGCCTCGGCGCGCTTGGCCTCGGCGTTCTTCGCGGCCTCGGCGGCCTGGGCGGCGGCGGCGGCGCGCTCCTTTTCCTTCGCTTCGGCCTTTTCCTGGTTCTGACGGGCCTCGGCTTCGGCCGCCTTCGCGACGGTCGCCTGTTCCTGCGCTTCGTCACGGGCGCCGCGAATGGTCACCAGCGCCACGCCCGAGGCCACCAGCAACAGCACGAGGAAGGTCACGCCGCCCACGGTCAGCGTTCGTCGCTGCCGCGCCTGCCGGCCCTTGAGCTCGACGACCGCTTCGAGGAAGCCCTGCTGCGCGTCGCCCAGCGGCCCACGGTAGCGCCGCTTGAAGCGCTCGGCTTCCTCGGCCAGCTCGCCGCGCCAGACCAGATCGCTCTGCTGACCCTTGGCCTGCCACTGGCGCGAGGCGGTGCGCAGCTGCTCGAGGAACGCCGCGTCTTCGCCCGATTCTTCGAGCCAGCGCTTGAGCATGGGCCAGCTGTGAATGAGCGACTCGTGCACGATTTCGACGGTCGCCGCGCCGCCGCCGGTCTGCACGGTGAGCAGGCGGGCCTGCACCAGGTCGTTGACCACCGACTTGAGCTCGGTGGCGTTGGGGCTCAGCTCGTTGAGCTCGTCGAGCCCCACGATGGCGCGGGTGCGCTCGGGCGTCACCAGCCGCAGGAACACCTGGCGCACCAGGCTGGCGGTCTGGGGCGGCAGCTTCGAAATCACCTGGTCGGCGTGGCTGGCCAGGGCACCGGCGACGCCGCCGATGGCCTCGTACGCCGCCTGGGTCAGCAGCTTTCGGGCCGGGTCGCGCGCGTCCCACAGCTTGGTGGCGGCGAACTGCAGCAGGGGCAGGGCACCGGGCGTCGAGGCCAGGTGCTTGATCATGTCGTCGGCGATGATCGGCGTCTCGAACTTGTACCCGGCCAGCTCGGCGGGTTGCACGATCGCCTCGCGCAGGCCGTCGGTGCCTGGCGAGCCCAGGAACACCAGGCCCTGGCTCAGTTCGGCCATGAAGCGCTGGTCTTCGGGCACCCGGTCGAGGAAGTCGCTGCGAATCGAGAGCACCAGGCGAATGGGCGAGGTGGCGTCGTCGGCGATGGCCGAGAGCGCGGCGGTGAAGGCGTGCCGTTCCTCGGCGCTGGCCACCAGCGTGTAGAGCTCTTCGAACTGGTCGACGAAGAGCAGAATGTTCTTCTTCTCGCGGCGCGCGCGGCTGCGCAGCACGGCGCCCGCGTAGCCCGGCTCGGTCAGCAGGCGGCTGGCCAGCTTCTTCTGCTCGGCCACGTCGTCGGCCACCGAGACCGAGGTGCTGACCATGGGCGAAATGAGCGCGGCCAGGGCGGCGATGGGGCTGCGGCCCGGGCGGAAGACCATGGCTTCCCAGGGCTCACCCGAGCGCTTGAGCGCGGGCACCAGACCTGCGCGAACGAACGACGACTTGCCGGCGCCCGAGGGGCCGACGATGCCGATCAGCGGGCGCTCGCGCACCCGGTTGACGGTGGCGGCCACCTCGAGCCGTCGCCCGAAGAAGCGGTTGGCGTCGCTTTCCTGGAAGGCCGACAGGCCGGTGTACGGGCTCTCGTCGATCTTCAGTTCCTGCGAGAAGCGCCCCGGCAGGAACGGCTCGAGCGCGCGCAGCAGGGTGACCGCGTCGGGCCAGCGCTGCTCCTTGCGCTTCATCAGGCAGGTGTCGACCACCTTCGCCAGTTCCTTGGGCACGTCGGCGGCCTTGGTCGACAGCAGCGGCATGGGCGAGTCGAGCATGCCGGTCACCATCAACTGGTGGCCCTTGAGCGGGTCGAGCGGGTGCTTGCCGGCCAGCATCTTGAACAACATGATGCCCACCGCCCAGATGTCGGCGCGGTGGTCGATGGGCACGCCGATGCCCCATTGCTCGGGCGCCATGAACGACAGGGTGCCCATCATCGCGCCCTTCTGGGTCAGCTCTTCCTGCGAATCGTCTTCGTCCTCGAGGCTGGTCTTGGGCGCGCGCGGGCGCGTGACGATGGCCGGCGCGTTCTCGTCACCCTGCAGCACCTTGGCGATGCCGAAGTCGAGCACCTTGGTCACGCCGGTGTCGCAGACCAGAATGTTGTCGGGCTTGAGATCGCGGTGCACCACGCCCTGGCTGTGCGCGTAGGCCAGTGCCTTGATCACCGGCATGATCAATTCGACCGCGCGCGGCGCCGGCAGCGGCTTGCCTTCGGGAATGAGCTTGGTGAGCGTCTGCCCCTGCAGGAACTCGAACACCATGAAGGGGCTCTGCTGCCAGGCGTCGACCTCGAAGATGGTGACGATGTTCTCGTGGCTGACCGCGGCGGTGGTGCGCGCCTCGAGAATGAAGCGCTTGGTCAGCTCGGCCGACTGGGTGCGCAGGAACTTGATGGCCACCTTGCGGCCCAGCCGCGTGTCGCGCGCCAGGTACACCGACCCCATGCCGCCACGGCCGATCATCTTGATGATTTCGTAGTGGTGCAGCCGCGCCCCGACCTCGGGCTCGGTGCGCACCGCGTCGAGGTGGGTGTACGAGCCGCCCGACGCCGACGGGGTGGGCGTGGCCTGGGGCGGGGCGGCCTTGGCCGCGCCGGTGATCTGCCCCGTGGGGTTGGCCACCGGCGGCAACGGCGTCGCCATCGACGGCACCACGGTCGGCGGAATGGTCGCCGAGGGCGCAGGCGCGGCCGGGCTGGTCACCTTGCCGGGGTTGATCACCGTGTGGAGATCGGCCTCGGGGTCGAGCGACGACTTGGGGTTGTTCACGTGGCAACCTTCCTTGAAAAAAGAGGCAGTCTAGTCTTCCGAGGCCAGCAACTGCTCGAGCGTCTTGCCCGGGTTCAGGTACTCGCCGAACTTCCGCGTCAGGTACTTCTGGGCCTGCCCGCGCAGCAACATGCCGGGGTCGGCCGCCTCACCGGCGATCTTCGAGCCGTGCACCTCGAGCGCACCGTCGATCGACACGCCCATGGCCTTGCCGCTCATCTTCGCCTTGTGGCCGTCCCACGACGACTGCACGCCGTACTTGCGCTTCCAGTACGAGAGCAGCGCTTCGACCCGCTTCTTCGCCTCGTCCATCGGCACCTGGCTGGGCACTTCGAACTTGAGCATCGCCATGTCGTTCGTTCCTTCTTCACGTCACGTGCGGCGGGCCGTCTGATGCAGCTCGAGCACGATGTTGCCTTCCTTGAACAACCGCACCGCCCCCGAGGTCTGGCTGACCACCAGCGCGATGCACCCGGTGGTGGCGGTGATGCTCGCCGCCGCTGCGTGCCGCGCCCCCAGCCCCAGCGGAATCTTCACGTTGTCGTCGCTCAGCGGGCTCAGGTACCGCCCCGCCGAGAGCACCACGCCGTCTTCGCGCATGATGAAGGCGCCGTCGAGCACCGAGAAGTTCTTGATCGCCTCGCGGATCTTGGGGTCGAGCACGTTGCGCTCGACCTCGGCCAGGCCCTGGAAGGGGTTGATGGTGAGCTGCCGGCTCTTCTCGAGCACCACGTTGTGATCGCCGATGCAGATGATGGTGCCGATGGGGTGGCCTTCGAACCCGTCCTGGCCGATCTGCAGCGCCAGTTGAATGATCGCGTCGACCACCTGCGAATTGAACTGATCGCCCAGCTTCACGCCTTCGATCGCCACCCGATCGTCGAGCGAGCCGCCGATGCGCATGGTCATCATGGTGTCGATGCCGCGCCCGATGCGGCCAGTCAGGCTGAGCACCACGTCGCCCTCCTTGAAGGCCTGCTGCGCCAGCGCCGAGACCACCGCCATCTTCACCCGCTCGGTGCGCGAGTAGTCGTAGGCGGGAATCACCACGACCTGCTCCTTCTTGCCGAGCAGCTCGGCCGCCACCGCTTCGTTCGTCACCGCGTAGACCAGCTTCTTGCGACACTTGCGGCCGCGCAAGTCGGCCGGCGCAATCGGCACGTCTGAAATGTAGAGCAGGTGGTCGACTTCTGACTGGCTGGCCAGGGTCAACGCACTCTTGAGGAACTCGCGGTCGAGGCGCGTCGCTTCCGACATGGGCAGGCACTGTATCGAATTCGACGTGATATCAGCCGCTTATTTCGACGTTGCTTGACAGTGCCCTCGCGCATCCCCATAGTACCGCGCCTTTCAAATCGGACGGGAGCCATGTCAGAGCGCGGACATCTGTCGCAGAAGGACCTGAAGCGGTTCAAGAAGACCCTCGAAGACAGCCGCAAGGCCCTTCTCGAGAGCGCACGCAAGACCATGGAGGAGGAGTCGAACTTCGACACCGACGACCTGCCCGACGAGATCGATCAGGCCTCGAGCGAGTACGCCCAGTCGATGGTGTTCCGCCTGCGTGACCGCGAGAAGTTCCTGCTCAAGAAGATCGAGAAGGCGCTCGAGCGCATCGAAGAAGGCACGTTCGGCATGTGCGAGCGCTGCGAGGAGCCCATCAGCATCAAACGGCTCGACGCGCGCCCGGTGACGACCCTGTGCATTCGCTGCAAGGAAGAGCAGGAAAAGAAGGAAAAGTCGTACGGCTGAGCGCTCGGCGTTCGCTTGACCCAGGGTGCCGTGAAAGCCAAGGGCTCGGTGCCGAACGCGGCGCCGGGCCCTTGGTTCGTCTTCAGCTCATCTCGACGCGCACCAGTTGCCGGCCGATGAGGAACTGGTCGCCGTTCTCGACGAAGGTCGGCGCGCCCAGCCGCAGGAAGGTGCCGTTCGACGAGCCCAGGTCGCGCAGCACGACGCGATCGGCCGCCACGTGAATCATGGCGTGACGACCCGAGACGAAGCCGTCGGTGGGAAAGGTGATGTCTCCGTTCTCGCGGCCGACCAGGTTGTCGCCGTCCTTGAGCAGCGAGGCGCCGCCCGCGACGCCGCCCTCGAGCAACTGCAGCAGCCGGTACCGGTAGCCCGCATCGGGTGACCCCCAGCTCGTCGAGCCGTCGTCGGCCGCCGCCAGCGGGGGAATGGGCTCGACCACCAGCCGCTGCCGACCCACGCGAACCTCGCCGCCCGCCGCCACCTCTCGCTCGCTGCGCAGTCGGGTGAAGACGCCGTTGCCGCCGCCCACGTCTTCCACCGCCAGGCGCGTGCCCGAGAAGAACAGGCGCATCTGGGTCTCGGCCACGAACGGGTCGTCGGGAATCGACAGGTCGCCCGAGCGCCCGCAGAGCATCTGCTCACCGCTCATCGGAATGACCGACTCGGGGCCACCGTCGGCGCGCACCACGCGCACTGCCACTCTGGGGCGATTGCCTGCTGCCATGGGGGCGTTCTACCACTCCGGCCCCGTTCCGACAGCGCAAGACGTCACCCGGGACCCTCGGGGCGAATTGACCTGTGGCGCCCGCGCGGCCGACGTGGGAAATTCCGGTTCAAGCCCGTGGCCGCTTCGGACGACTACATTGGCAGGACGGTCGCGTCCAAGTACCGCGTCGAGCAGATGATCGGCGAAGGAGGCATGGGCAAGGTCTACAAGGCCACCCAGCTCGCGCTCGACAAGCCCGTGGTCTTGAAGGTGCTGCGCCAGGCCCTGCTCAGCGACGAGCGCACGGTGGCCCGCTTCCAGCGCGAGGCCAAGGCGGCCAGCCGGCTCAACCACCCCAATTCGATCAGCGTGCTCGACTTCGGTCAGACCGACGAGGGCGCGCTCTACATCGCCATGGAATACGTGCAGGGCAAGGACCTGCACCACATTCTGTCGCGCGAATGGCCGCTCGCCGAGTCGCGCGTCATTCGCATCATGGGGCAGGTGTTGTCCGCGCTCGCCGATGCCCACTCGGCGTCGGTCATTCACCGTGACCTCAAGCCCGAGAACATCATGGTCGAGCAGCGCCGCGGCGAGCCCGACTTCGTCAAGGTGCTCGACTTCGGCATCGCCAAGATCATCGACGGGACCAACGACGAAGGCCCCGCGCTCACCCGCGCCGGCTTCGTGTGCGGCACGCCCGAATACATGTCGCCCGAGCAGGCGCGAGGCGCGCAGCTCGATCACCGCAGCGATCTCTACGCGGTGGGCGTCATCATCTACCAGTTGATGTCGGGCATGCTGCCCTTCGATTCGGACTCGGCGGTCGGCTTCGCCACCAAGCACCTGACCGAGATCCCGCTCTCGCCCACCCGGCGTCGCCCCGACGCGCGCGTCTCGCCGGCCATGGAGCGCCTGATCATGAAGGCGCTGGCCAAGAACCCCGACGATCGCCCGCAGACCGCCGAGCAGTTCCGGGCGGAGCTGCAGGCCATCGAAAAGGAACGGCGCGCCGGCGTGGCCACCAACCGTCGGCCAGGGGCTTCGGCCCAGAGCCTCTCGCCGGTGCGCAAGGTCACTCCGGTCGACCAGCAGGAAACGAAGGTCAACCCGCACCCGCCGCGCCACGAAGACGCGTCTCCGTGGGGCGCGCGCGAAGACACCGTCAAGGGTGACGCCCCGCAGGCCCGCGCTGCCCGGGGCCCGGTGCCCGTCGAATCGGCTGCGCCCAACACCTCGCCCGATCGCACCACGATGTTCGGCGAGGGTGGGGCGGCGGTGGTCTTCAAGGGCGCCACCGTGCTGCTGGTCGCGCTCGCGCTCGGCCTGGCCGGCGTCTACCTCTGGCAGGTGCTGCACCGCGAGAGCTACGTGCCCGCCACCGTCGACACCAGCCGCCCGTGGGAGCTCGATTCGAAGGGCACCCGCAACCCCGGTGAAGCGCAGCGGCTGATCGTCGACGGCGACGACGCGGTGCTCAAGGGCAACTTCTCGTTCGCGCGCGACACCTACCTGCGCGCGTGGCAGGCCGCGCAGATGCCCGAGCTCGCGCTCAAGCTCGGGGAACTCGCCTGGCAGCAGGACAAGCTCGAAGAGGCCAGCGGTTGGTGGTCGCGCTACCGAAAGGACGTCGAGCCCGACGCGAAGGGGCTGACGTACATCGATCGCATCAAGCAGGTGCAGTCGAAGTAGCGACGGTTTTCCGGGGGCCTCGGTTCGACCACCATCGAATCGACGAGCGGGGCTGGCCCGCGGCGGTGTGCTCAGGGCCGGTGCGCACTGGAGGAGGCGTCGGTCAGCCCAGCAGCTCGACCTGCAGCGTCTGCTGGCCGATGCGGAGGCGATCGCCCGCCTTGACCGCGCGCTCGCTCTGAATGCGCACGAAGGTGCCCAGGCCACCCGAGAGATCGCGAATCATCGCGCCGGTCGGCAGCGGCGCGACCTCGCAGTGCCGCGGAGCCAGCCCTTCGTCGTTGGGGTAGCTGAACTCGCAGCGCCCCTGGCCGATGGTCAGCACCGGTCCGGGCGTGATGATGCAGCGCCCCGGGCGCTCACCCAGCAGCACTTCTTCGATGGCGTAGTGCACCTGGTTGTTGGGCAGCGGCGCGCCGTACACCAGCACGTCGTTGCGGTTCCAGGGGGCTTGCGGCTCGATCGGCCCCAGGTACCGGAACAGGCGCAGGCCGGTGGCGAACGACGCGCCCGGCAGAATCGTCTCGGTGCTCGACACGCTGGCGAACACGCCCGAGGTGCTGCCCTCGTCGCGCACGAAGAGCTTGCCGTCGCGCACCACCAGGCTCGCGTGCAAGGGAGAGGTGAACGGGTCGTCGGGGAACAGAATCGCCCCGCGCGCGCGGCCGACCTGCGCGCCGGTCGACGCCAGCTTGAAGCGCTGCCCACGGGCCGGGCCTGCCAACACCGTCAGCCCGTACTTGGGGCCCGCCACCGCCGCCGGGGCCGCCGCCGCCGAACCCGACGACTGAAAGGTCGGCCGGGCAGGCACGCCGCGGGTCGGCGCATTGCTGGGCGGCGGAGGCGTGGGCACCGAGCGGCGCAAGCCGGGCGGCTGCGGCGCTTCTGGAATCGGAACGCCGGGAGAGGTGGGCTCGTTGTTCTGCCGGTGCACTTCGAGCGGAGCGGGCTCGAGCCGCGGCGTGGTCGCGGTGGTGGCTTGCGCCTGATCAGTGGCCGAGCCGCAGGCCATGCACCGCACGGCAGCGACAACATTGAGGAAATCGCAGCTGGGACAGACGACTCCCAGCGACTTGGTCAGCAGCGCCACCATGATTGGGCCCATAGTCAATCATGCCGGGGCTTTCCGCAACCGTTTCCACGGCTGGGCTCCTGCCCGACCGTGGGCTGACGCGTTGCAGCAGCTCTGGGTGGTGTTACGCTCGGCTACGTTGATTCGTCTGAACGACATTCTCCAGCGGGTTGCCGCCTACCACCCCGATCCGGACCTCGACATCATCAAGAAGGCGTACGTGTACTCGGCCCGGGTTCACCAGGGTCAGGTACGCAAGTCGGGAGAGCCCTACCTGATCCACCCCCTCGAGGTGGCAGGTCTGCTCGCCCAGCTGCGTCTCGACGAAGCCACCATCGTGGCCGGTCTTCTCCATGACACCGTGGAAGACACGTTGGCCACCATCGAAGAGATTCGCGAGCTCTTCGGCGACGAGGTGGCGCTGATCGTCGACGGGGTGACCAAGCTCAGCAAGTTCGCCGCGCCCCAGCAGAGCCAGGAAGAGAAGCAGGCCGAGAACTTCCGCAAGATGCTGGTGGCGATGGCCGCCGACATTCGCGTGATTCTGGTGAAGCTGGCCGACCGCACCCACAACATGCGCACGCTCGATCACATGAGCGAGGAAAAGCAGGCGCGCATCGCCCAGGAGACGCTCGACATCTACGCCCCGCTGGCCAACCGCCTGGGCATCAGTTGGGTCAAGACCGAGCTCGAAGATCTGTCGTTCCGCTACACCCGCCCGAAGGACTTCGCCGAGCTCGAGGCGCGCGTCGCCCGCAAGAAGAAGGAGCGCGAGAAGTACATCGACGACGTGGTCGCGCTGATCAACGGCAAGCTGAAGGAGCAG
>CAIWFK010000847.1 GCA_903911905.1 uncultured Myxococcales bacterium | reverse complement strand
GGCGAGGGCTTCAAGGTCGCCATGTCGACGCTCGACGGCGGTCGCATCGGCATCGCCAGCCAGGCGCTCGGCATCGCCCGCGCGGCCTACGAAGAGGCGTTGGCCTACTCGGGCGTGCGCAAGTCGTTCGGCAAGCTCATTCGCGAGCACCAGGCCATTCAGTTCATGCTCGCCGACATGGCCACCGAGATCGACGCCGCCCGCCTGCTGATCTGGCGCGCCGCGCTGATGAAGGACCAGGGCGTGCGCCACTCGCCCGAGAGCGCCATGGCCAAGGTCTACGCCAGCGAAATGGCCAGCCGCGTCGCCAACAAGGCCCTGCAGGTCTTCGGCGGCATGGGCTACTCGAAGGAAATGGACGCCGAGCGCCACGTGCGCGACGCGCGCATCACGGAAATCTACGAAGGCACCTCCGAAATCCAGCGCATCGTCATCTCGGCGAACCTCCTCAAGGACTGAAACGATGATCTCCGTGACCCTGCTGGCGCTGTGCCTGACCGCTGACCCGCCGCCGAAGAACGATCAGATGAAGGACCTGGTGAAGTCGGCCATCAGCCAGCCGATCGCCACCGACGGCACCGCCCCGGCGAAGGAAGAAAAGAAGAACGGCCTCGACGTCTCGAAGCTGCCCTTCACGCCCGACTCCATCAAGCAGGTCGTGGTCTCGTTCCAGCCGCAGATTCAGGCCTGCTACGAAGAGCACCTCGCGGCGAAGAACAAGGCCGTCGAGGGTACGCTCAAGACCTCGTTCGTCATCACCCCCGAGGGCTTCGTCAAGAACGCCAAGGTCAACGTCAAGACCAGCACGCTCAAGGACAAGAACGTGCACTCGTGCGTGACCACCGTGCTCTCGGCCATGGAGTTCCCCAAGCCGACCGACCGCAAGGAACACCCCATCGAGTTTCCCTTCAACCTCAAGGCCCAGCAGTAGTCACCGAGGCCACATGGAATTCGCGCTCACCGAAACGCAGCAGCAGATTCGCGAAGCCGCCCGCGCCTTCTCTCGTGACGTGGTCGCGCCCCGCGCCCGAAAGACCGACCGCGAAGAACGCTTCCCCGCCGAGGTCTACCGCCAGATGGGCGAGCTGGGCCTGTTGGGGGTCAACGTGCCTGCCGCGCTCGGGGGCGCCGAGGCCGGCGTGGTCTCGTACTCGCTGGCGATGATCGAAGTTGCCGCGGCCTGCGCGTCGACCTCGGTCGGCATGGCCGTCACCAACATGTGCGCCGAGCTGATCTGCGCCTACGGCAACGACGCCCAGCGCCAGAAGTACGTCACCGCGCTGGTCTCGGGCAAAGCGGTCGCCGGTGCCTTCGCGCTCAGCGAGCCGCACGCCGGTTCCGACCCCGGAGCCGGGCACACCACTGCGGTCAAGAAGGGCGATCGCTGGGTCATCAACGGCACCAAGCAGTGGATCACCTCGGGCGCCTACGCGGGCGTCATCGTGGTCTGGGCCCGCACCTCGCCCACCGGCAACAAGGGGCTCTCGTGCTTCATCGTCGAGGGCGGCGCGAAGGGGCTCACCCCCGGCAAGCCCGAAGACAAGATGGGGCTGCGCGGCTCGAACACCGTGCAGCTCACCTTCGACGGCGTCGAGGTCGGTGACGACGCGGTGCTGGGGAAGCTCGGCGACGGCTTCAAGCTGGCCATGATCGCGCTCGACGGTGGTCGCATCGGCATCGCCAGCCAGGCCTGTGGCGTCGGCCGTGCGGCCATCGAGGCCTCGGTGAAGTACGTGAAGGAACGCCAGGCCTTCGGTCACCCCATCGGCGACTTCCAGGCGCTGCGCTTCATGCTCGCCGACATGCAGACCCAGCAGCAGGCCGCCGAGCTGCTGACCTGGCGCGCGGCCACGCTCAAGCAGCAGGGCGTGCCGTTCACCCGCGAAGCGTCGATGGCCAAGCTCTTCGCGTCGGAAATGTCGAACAAGGTCTGTGACAAGGCCGTTCAGCTTCACGGTGGCTACGGCTACCTCGACGAGTTTCCCGTCGAGCGCATGCTGCGCGACGCTCGCGTGCAGACCATCTACGAGGGCACCAGCGAAATTCAGCGCCTGGTGATCGCCCGAGAGATCCTCAAGAACCAGTAGTCCCTGGAGTTGCCATGACCCGCTGCCTCGCGTTGCTCGCCTTCTCGGCCCTCGTCATGGCGTGTGGGCCGCGCCACCAGACCGTCGATGCGGGGCCCGACGATGCGGGAATCGATGCGGGGGTCGACGCCGGGCGCGTGCGCGGTGATGACCCTCCCACCGGGTGGAGCGTGGCCATTCCCACTCCGGCCGATGCCGGCTCGCTCACCCATTACGGCGTCTCGGTCAGCTCGACGGGCGATCAGTTCGGCCAGCCGCTGATCGCCGGGCTCATCGACGACCCCAATGCCGACGGCGATCGCAGCGACACCCGGTTGATCTTCACCCGCTGGGACGGCACCGCCAGGGCCTTCGCGCCCTCGCAGTTGATCGAAGTGGTCGGGGCCATCGACGTCAGCCACCCCAATCGCCAGGTGTCGATCGCCCGCGATGACGTCACCGGCCGCATCGGCATCGCCTACGTGAAGAGCGACCAGAGCCTTCGGCTCGCGTTCTCGGACGACGAGGGCGCGAACTTCACCCTGGTCGCCGTGAGCACCTCGCCGGGGGCGTACTCGAACCCGTCGCTCGTGCTGCACGATGGCGTGACCCACCTGGCGTACCAGAAGGGCACCACGCTGACCTATGCCACTGGCGCTTCTTCACTGGTCGAGCAGCCCGTTCCGGGGCCTGCGGTCGGTCTCGCCGCGCCCGTGTCGCTGGTGCTCGATTCGGCGTTCGAGCCCGGCGTGGCGTACTTCCAGTTGGTCGGGGCCGGGCCTGCGGCCGCAGTGGCCTTCTGGCGACCGGGCTCGATGCCGACCGTGATCGCAGACTCGAACGGGGTCGACGTGTCGCCGTCGCTGCTGAGGCCGTCGGTCGCCCTGACCTTCGTCGGCACCACGCCCCACGTCGCGTACCACCTGCGCCGCACCGTCGAGACCAACACCGACAGCGACCCCGAGCTGTTCTACGCGGTCGCCACCGATGGCACTGGCACGACCTGGAAGACCCCGGTCGCCATTCCCCGCAACGACACCGGCCTCGGCGCCTTCCATTCCACGCGCTGGTACGAGGCCATCGCCGTCGACACCATGGGCAACCTCGCCATTGGCGCCAACTTCTACCTGCATGGCGGCGTCACCCTGTGCGGCGGGCCCAAGCTGGCGCGGTCGACCGACGGGCTCACCTTTCAGACCTGCGCGCCCAACCCGACCCCGGTGCAGTTCGCCGGCACCTGGCTGACCATGTGGCACCACAGGCCGGGCAAGCTGACCATGGTGTTCGCGTACGATCTGCCCGAAGGCTCGCGCGCCAACCCCCTCATCAAGCCCGGCTTTCTGATCTGGCGCGAACCCTGAGGGCCTGAACGCAAAGGTGGTGGGCGATGGCGACGCTGACCTTCCTCGGCTCGTTTGGCCCGGGGAACGACGAATGTGAGTTGCTCGCGACTTTCGACCTCGCCGAGGGCGTCATCGGCAGCGGGGAAGGGTGTTGGCTGCGTTTTCGGGACCCGGGTCTCGTGCGCGAGCACGCGCGCTTCTTCAAGCGTGACGAGGCCTGGTACGTTGGTGGGGTCGCCGTGGCCGCCCAGACCCGGGTGAACGAGATCGCGATCGAGCCCGGCAAGGGGGTGCGACTCGAGAACGGTGACGTCGTCGAGGTGGCGGACACCCGGCTGCGCTTCGGGGGAGCCCCCCGGCCAATCGAGGTCGATCTCTCGACGGTGGAGTCGGCCATGATCTCGGCAGACCGACTCTCTGAGCACGGCCACCCCGCCGGAGAGCGAATCGCGCTTGGGCAAGACACGGTCGAAGGGTGGCTCGCCCCGGATCTCGCGCGGGCGCTCGACACCCAGGCGCTCGAACTGACCTTTCGCTTCGGCATGATCGTGGGTGCTCGTCTTCGGGTCGAACGCGATCCTGTCCACTTGCGCCAACGGCTGCTGCACCTGCTCACGTCGCCACTGAGTGTCGGCCTCGAAGCGCTGGTGGTCGACGTCTTCACCAGTCCAGATCCGATCGAGGCGGCCAGGCTCACCTGCCAGGCGCTCGTGGAGAGCGCTCCGCCATCGCTCCGCTCGGTCTCGCTGGGCACGGTCGAGTCACTCGACGTGCAACGCCTCGGGCTCGACTGGGTCGTGCTGCAACGCCAGTTCCCTTCCGTTCCCAGCGTGGGGCAATCGGTGCGGTTCGGGAAGGCGGTCGTCGTGGTCGAGGCGCTTGGCGAGGCCCGTGGGGTCGACGTCGGCGATCACCGTGACCTCGTCGAAAACCGGCTCGAGTTCCAGTTCGGCGGTGGGCAAGAAGTGGAGGGCGACGACGAGTTCGGCGGTGGGTCGATCATCGTTTTCTGGAAGAGCGGAGGACCGATCGAGGTGTTCGCCGAGGGCGTTGAGCTGGCTCTGACCCTCAACTCGCGGCGCTGCGATGAAGGCAGGCTTCGCGACGGCGACGTCATCGACTGCCGCGGTGCCCGGCTTCGCGTGGAGTTCCGCTGACCAAATAAAAACGTGACCGAATGTTCTGAAAAACTTCGCTGACGGTCGTACCCCAGGTGCTACGAGCGACGCCTTCCGCGTCTGCCCCGGGGGAAACCGTTGCTCTACCTTCACGCCATTGGCCACTTTCACCCCGAGAACGTGGTCACCAACGAGTTCCTCGAATCGTTGGGCATCGAGACCAACGACGAGTGGATCCGCGAGCGCGTCGGCATTCGCAGCCGCCACACGGTCCTGCCGCTCGACTACATCCGCCAGACGAAGAACCGTGATCCGCGCGCTGCCATCGAAGCGGCGACCCTGAGCAACGCCCAGACCGGCGCCCGTGCCGGCCAGCTGGCGCTCGAGCGCGCGAAGCTGACGCCCAGAGACATCGGCATGGTGCTCTCGGGCAGTTGCAGCCCCGACGAATGCATTCCTGCCGAGGCCAACCGCGTCGCCGCAGCCATCGGCATCGACGGGCCCTCGCTCGACGTCTCGAGCGCCTGCTCCAGCTTCTGCAGCCAGCTCTACTTCCTCGAGGCCATGCGCCCCGAAAAGCTGCCCGACTTCGTGATGCTGGTGAACCCCGAGAACTCCACCCGCGTCGTCGACTACGGCGATCGCAGCAGCTGCGTGCTCTGGGGAGACTGCTCGACGGCCGCCATCGTCTCGCCCCGCGTTCCCGGCCCGTGGAAGGTCACCGAGACCTGGCTCAAGGGCGACCCCGCCGGCGCCGACAAGGTCGTGGTGCCTCGCTTCGGTCACTTCCGCCAGCAGGGCGCCGAGGTGCAGAAGTTCGCCATCAAGCGCACCGGAGAGACCTGGCAGGCCATTCGCGATCAGTGGCTCGCAACGCCCGGGCACACCTTCGATCAGCTCACCTTCATCGGCCACCAGGCCAACCTGCGCATGCTCGAGGCGGTCAGCCGCCGCTGCGAGATTCCCGCAGCGCAGCACCTCTTCAACGTCGACCGCCGCGGCAACGTCGGCTCGTCGGGCGCACCGTCGGTGTTTTCCGAGAACTGGGGCAGCCCCGCCCTGGGCCGGGCCATTGCGCTGGCCGTCGTCGGCTCGGGGCTGACCTGGGCAGGCGCCTTGTTCGAGCGCGCGTGACCCGCGTCACTTCTTCTTCTTGTCAGCGGGCGCCGCAGGCGGGGCAGGGAAGTTCGCTGCCAGCACCTGCTTCGCGTTGCCCTTGAGCCGATCGCTGGTCGACTTCTCGGCGATCTCCACCAGGGCCAGCCGCGCGGCCTCGTACTTCACTTCGTCAAGCGTTCCCAGGACGCGCCCGCGCAGGCCTTCGCCCAGGCTTTGGTCGAGCACCAGGTCCTTCACCAGGCCCGCGTAATCGGGCGACTCGAGCAGCTCGGGGTTGTCCACCACCCGCTCGAAGATCGCACGCACCAGCTCGGTGTTCCCCGGGTACTGCTTCACGGTGTCGCGAATCGCACCCACCGCGTCGACCGACGCCACCGCGCCCAGCGCCTCGGTGGTGCGCCGCAGGTACGGCAGGCCCCGCCCCTTCTGCGTGACGATCGCCGCGCGCAGCGACGACAGCGCCGCCGGGGTGCCGAGGTGCGCCACGCCCAACGCCACCGCGCCCAGGTAGTTGATGTCGAGCTCGCGCTTGCCGATCTCGTCGATGAGGTAGCGCTGGCCGTCGGGCGAATCGACCCGGCCCAGCGCTTCCATCGCCGCGCGGCGCACCCGAATGTAGCCCACCGGGTCGTCGTTCAGCCCTTCGGGCTTCTTCGCCAGCTCGAAGAGCGGCTGTGCGAAGGCCTTCGGCAGTTGCTTGAAGCGCGTCTGCGCCAGCTTCTGCAGCAGCGCCTCGCGCACGTAGGGCGAGGGGTCCTTCACCAGCACGTCGAGCACGGCGTTGAGCGCCGCGTCGGTCGGCAGCGTCTGGCTCTGCGGCTTCTTCGCGCCCAGCTCGCCCGTCAGCGTCAGGGCCGACAGCAGCCGCCACACCGGGTCGGGGTCGTTGCGGGCCGCGTCGGTCAGCTGATCTTCCGACAGCGACGACGGGTTGATTTTGGCCAGCGCGCCGAAGTTCTTGTTCCAGTTGATCCACTGCGGGGCCGCCGGCACGTCGAAGGTGACCTTCACCTCGGGCTTGTCGACCAGAATGGTCTGCTCCTGCGTGTATGAAGGCTCGGTCGCGCGGTGCACCACGATCGGCAGCTTGAAGACGAACGGGCCCTTCTCGGCCTGGCTCGAGGGCTGCTGGCGAATGGTCACCGTCAGCTTGCCGCCGCCGAACGAGGTGTCGGTGTACACGATCGGGTAGCCGCGCTTGGTCAGCCACGCGTCCTTGAAGGGCTTCAGTTCTTTCTCCTTCTTCGTGGTCTCGAACACCGCCTTGAAGAAGTCGTCGCTCGTCGCCGGGCCCAGCGCGTGCTTCTCGAGGTACGCCTTCACCGACGTCTTGAAGTCGGCCTTGCCCACCCAGGCCTCGAGCATGCGCAGCACCTGCGCGCCCTTCTGGTAGGTCACCGCGTCGAACGCGTCGCCGGGGTTGGCCAGCTTCGAGACCAGCGCGTGGGCCCTCGGGCCCGCTTCCTGGCGGAAGTAGCCGTCGAGCAGGGTGGTCGCGATTCGCACCTCGACCTCGTCGTGGTCGCTGCCGTTGTAGTCGTCGAGCGACAGCGCGCCCAGGTAGGTCGCGAAGCTCTCGTTGAGCCACACCTCGTCCCACGAGGCGCAGGTCACCAGGTCACCGAACCACTGGTGCGCCATTTCGTGCGCCAGCAGGCCGACCACGTTCGCGCGCGCCAGTTGGTCGTTCTTGTTCTCGACCACCACCAGGTTGCTGCGCTCGAAGATGGCCGAGGTGTTCTCCATGCCGCTGTACGGCGTGTGCGGCACCGCCACCACGTCGAGCTTGGCCCAGGGGTAGCGCACGCCGGTGAAGCCCGACTGGAAGTTGTAGAGCCCCTTGAGCGAGTCGGCCGCGATGAAGGCCCGGTCCTTCGAGCCTGGCGGCACCCACAGCGTCGCCGGAATGTCTTCGGTCACCGGCACCTCGTCGAACGCGCCGATCGCCACCGCCATCAGGTACGACGAGTGCGGCTTGTCCTGCAGCCAGTGCACCCGCCGCAGGTTCTTGCCGCCTTCGGTGAACTTCTCGTCGAGGTCCTTCTTGCCGTTCGAGATCACCCGGTACCGCTGGTCGACCACCGCCAGCACCTCGCTGGTCGCCTTGTCCGAGGGCGTGTCGTTGCAGGGGAAGAAGCGCTGCGCCGAGGTCGGCTCGAAGTGCGTCGAATAGACGGGCAGGGCGCCGGGCTCGTCTTCGCTGGTCGCCGTGAAGCCCCAGCCGTCGGTGCTCGCCTTGCCCGAGTAGACGATCTCGACCTTCAGGTCCTTGCCCGAGGCCGTGGGCTTCTTCGCCTTCACCGTCAGGGTGCCGGTGCGCGTGCCCGGGTCGGCCTTGAGCACGAAGGTGGCCGGCTCGCCGTCGACCTTCGCCGACTCCACCGCCAGGTCGTAGGCGTCGAACTCGATCTCGGTCAGCGCGCGCGAAGGCTTGATGGTCGCGGTGAGCGTGTTCTTGAACGCGCCGCCCTCGAGTAAGGTCAGCTCGAGCTTGTAGTGCTGCGCGTCGTAGGGCCGGTTCTTCGGCGCGAACGGGTTCGGCGCAGCAGGTGTCGGAGTAGCCGCCAGCAGGGTCACGAGGGCAAGGGCGAACATGCGCGCGGGTGTAGCGCAGGCGGGTGCAACACAACACCCATTCGCGCTCGAAAAACCGCTAGCTTCTGCCCACCCATGGCGCTCCTGGCCCAGATGCGTGAGCTGGTCGACAGCGTGAGCGAGCTCACCGCGCAACACGTGCGGCTGGCGCGCCTCGAGTTCTCGGAAGACGCGCGCTACGTCGGCGTGCGAGTGGGCGTGATCGCCGCGCTCGCGCCGCTGATCCTCGTCGGGTACGGCTTTCTCTGCCTCGCGCTCGCCCTCGCCTTGAAGCGGGTGATGGCCGCCGACCTCGCCTTCCTCATCGTCGGGCTGGTCAACCTGGTGCCCGGCGCCATCGGCAT
>CAIWFK010000846.1 GCA_903911905.1 uncultured Myxococcales bacterium | reverse complement strand
TCGACCGCTATCTGGGTATGCACTTCTTCACGAACGACCTGGGCGGTATCGCCATGCTCTACAACAACATCTTCTGGATGTGGGGTCACCCTGAGGTCTACATAGTGATTCTGCCAGCCTTCGGCGTGTTCTCGGAGGTGGTCGCCACGTTCTCGCGCAAGGTGCTGTTCGGCTACCCGACGCTGGTGTGGGCGACAGTGGTGATTACGTTCCTGTCCTTCACCGTTTGGTTGCACCACTTCTTCACCATGGGCAATACCGTCGACGTGAATATCGTCTTTGGTATCGCCACCATGCTCATCGCCATCCCCACGGGGGTCAAAATCCTGGACTGGCTGTTCACCATGTACCGGGGCCGCATCCACTTCGCGACGCCGATGTACTGGACCCTCGGGTTCATGGTTCTCTTTGCCGTCGGCGGCGCCACCGGCGTCATGATGGCTGTGCCTCCGATCGACTACGTGGTGCACAACACAACCTTCCTCGTCGCGCACTTCCACAACGTTCTCATCCCCGGAGCTCTGTTCGGCTATTTCGCCGGGCTCATCTACTGGTTCCCCAAGGTCTTCGGGGTCAAGCTCGACGAGAAGTGGGGAAAGATCTCGTTCTGGGCCTGGGTCATTGGTGTCCCCACGGAGTTCTTTCCCCTGTACATTCTCGGCCTCATGGGCATGCCCCGGCGCTTGGCTCACTACGACAATCCCGCGTGGCCGCCGCTTCTCCTCGTGGCGGCCCTCGGTACCCTGATCATCAAGCTGGGACTCGTGGCCATGGCCGTTCAGGCCTGGATGTCGGTCAAGAACCGCAAAGTGAACGCCGACGCCACGGGTGACCCCTGGAATGGTCGCACCCTGGAATGGTCGACGTCCTCGCCGCCTCCCGCGTACAACTTCGCCGTGATCCCCCACGGTCAGCAGTCTTGACGACTTCTGGGCCAAGAAGGAGAACGGGACGGCCTACGACAGGCCGGACCACTACACCGACATCCATATGCCCAAGAACGTGCCCTACGGGGTCTGGATCGGTGTCGCCTCGTTCTTCTTCGGGTTCGCCATGATTTGGTACATGTGGTGGCTGGCCATTCTGGGCGTGGTGGGCTTCATCGTGACGATGATCGTCGCCGCGAACGAAGACGAGCCCGAGTATGTGATCACCGCCGAAGAGGTGAAGAAGGTCGAGGACGCCCGGTTCGCGAAGCTGGCGGCAGCAGCGGCCGCGAAGGGAGAGGGGCACAACCATGAGTAGTACGGCAAGCACGCACGGAGCGATCGAGGATCACAGCTCCGGAAACAAGCTCTTCGGGTTCTGGATCTACCTGATGAGCGACCTCATCATCTTCGCGATTCTGTTTGCGACCTTCGCCGTTATTCGCGAGAACGTCGCCGGAGGTCCCGGAGCCAAACAGCTGTTCGATCTGCCGTATGTGTTCCTGGAAACCATGTTCCTGTTGGTGAGCAGCGTCACCTACGGTCTGGCGATCGTGGCGATGAACGCCGGCAAACGAAACCTGGTCTTCGCCGCGCTGACCTTCGTGGTGCTGCTGGGCACGGTGTACCCGCTGGCGACCGAGGCGCTCTTCCACAAGAAGATCACGGTGGGCGAGCCCTACTTCAACCAGATGGCGCTGCCGCTGAGCCTGGCCATGCTCTTCCTGATGGGCGTGGGCCCCATGCTGCCGTGGGGTGCTCCCGACCAGAAGGTGCTGCGCAACCAGGCCATGATTCCCGGCGCGGTCGGCCTGGCGGTCGCGGGCTTCTCGTACCTGATGGGCTTCCGGGGGCTGATGCCGCTGGTGGCCTTCGGGCTGGGCGGCTTCGTGACCGCCACCACCCTGCGCGAGCTGTTCCTGCCGGCCCAACAGCGCATGAGCGAGCAGAAGGAAGACGCGATGACGGCCATCGTGCGCAGCGCCTCGCGCGCCCAGCGGCGCTTTGGCGGCTATGTGGTGCACCTGGGCATCGTGGCCATCGTGATGGCGGTGGCCGCCAGCAGCGCGGGCAAGGTGCATTCCACCGGGCAACTGAAGAAGGGCCAGACGCTCGACGTCGGCGCGTACAAGGTGCGCTTCGACGGGTTGACCACCGGCAAGGAACCGCACCGCGAATGGGTGGCGGCCAACGTGTCGATCATCGCGCCCGACGGCACCATCGTCGAGCACCACTCGGCGGAAGCGCCGCGCATGAACTACTACGAGCGCAGCAACGACCCCATCGGCTCGCCGATGGTGCAGGGCTCGGCGGTGCGCGACGTGTACGTCTCGCTGCTGGCCTTCGACATGAAGGGCGAGACCGCCAGCTTCAACGCCTGGGTGTTCCCGCTGGTGGGGTGGATCTGGTACTCGATTCCCATTCTGGTGCTGGGCACGCTCATCGCGCTCTGGCCCCAGCGCAAGCAGAAGGCCGTCGAGTCACGGCCGGCCCCCGCCGGGCTGCCCCAGGGGTCGCCTCCGTGACCGCCGAGACGAAGGACGTCGCGGTGACGCCTGCGGCTGCACCCGCTGACACCGGCGCCAACAAGCGGCTGGTCGGAGTGGGCATCGCGCTCGCGGTGATGGCGTTGATGGTCTACGTGATGGCGCGCGGCTTCGGCACCGACCCACACTCGGTGCCGTTCCTGCTCTCGGGCAAGGCCGCCCCACCGTTCACCATGAAGCGGCTGGACACCGGGCAGAACGTCTCGCTCGAGCAGTTCAAGGGTCGGCCGATCGTCATGCACTACTGGGCCACCTGGTGCGGGCCGTGCAAGTACGAGATTCCCGTGCTCGATGCGGTCGCGCGGCAGTACGGCGACAAGGTGGTCTTCATCGGCGTGGTGTTCGAAGACACCGAGCCCAACGCGCAGCGCTTCGTGCGCGAGCTCAACTGGTCGTTCCTGCAGTTGTTCGACCCCAAGTCGACCATCGCCGTCGACTACGGCGTGTCGGGCGTGCCCGAGACCTACTTCATCGACAAGCGCGGCATCATCGTCACCAAGAGCATCTCGCCGTTCGAGAGCCCACGTGAGCTGTCGGCGATGATCACTTCCACCATCTTGAAGGACTGACCGCCCGTGATGCTTTCATTCGTCTTGAGCCTGGCCCTGGCGCAGGGGTACGCGCCGCCTCGCGAAGGCACCACCCCGCTCGACACCGAGCGTGAGGCCCGCGTGCAGCGGCTGGGCAAGCAGTTGCGCTGCGCGGTCTGCCAGGGTGTGTCGATCGCCGACAGCCCGGCGTCGATGGCGCGCGCGCAGCTCGACAAGGTGCGCGAGCTGGTCGAGCAGAACAAGAGCGACGACGAGATCTACGACTTCTTCGTCGAGCGCTACGGCGAGTGGGCGCTGATGGAACCGCGCAAATCGGGCGTCACCCTGGGCCTGTGGGTCTTTCCCCTGCTGCTGCTGGCGGGCGGGGTGTGGGTGATCGTCGCGGGCACGCGCAAGAAGCCTGCCGCTCCGTCGGGCCCGGCGACCGACGCCGCGAACGCCGCCGCGGCCGAAGACCCCTTCCTCGCGCAGGTGCGCGCCGACCTCGACAAATGAACTCAGCGCACGAAGCGACCAACTGGCTGCCGGGTTTCCTGATGCTCGCTGCGGGCGCGGTGGTGGCGGTCGCCTACCTGTTCGGCAGCAAGCGGCTGAAGACCGAGGCGCCCAACACCGGCTCGGTCGACGACCTCAACGCGCGCTACCAGGCCAAACTCGCGCAGCTGAAGGATCATCTGGCCACCCGGCACCTCGGCTCGGCCGACTGGGCGCAGATGAAGACCGAGCTCGAGCGTGAGGCGGCCGCCATTCTGCGCGAGCGCGACGGCGCGAAGCACGAGAAGCTGAAGGCCGAAGCGCGCGCCGAGAAGAAGGCGGCGGTGCAGGCCCAGACCCAGGCACCGAGCGGGTTTCTGGCTGGCAACCCGCAACTGCGCGGCGCGATCATCGGCGGCGGCGTGGTGGGCTTCTTCGTGCTGCTGGGCTCGGGGCTCAACGCCAACTCCAGCGACCGTCCCCAGGGCGGCACCATGACCGGCGGCGCAGCCTCGGCCAACGCCCCCATGCAACAGCCCCAGGAGCCGATGGAGGACCCCAAGCTGGCCGCCATGGTGAACCGGGTGCAGACGGCGCCCGACGACGCCGACGCGGTCGCCGAGCTCGCGCTCTACCTGGTGCGCCGGCAGGCCTTCGACGACGCGAAGCCCCTGGTGGACCGGGTGACCATGCTCGACCCCTTCCAGACCCGCGGCCGCGTGGCGCGCGAGGTGATGCGCGCGGTGCAGGGCGACGTGGCGGGCGCCATCGTGGGGCTCGAGCACCTGGCCACCTGGTACCCCGACGCCTACGACGCGCGCATGTTCGCCGGCCTCATCGCGGCCGATCAGAACGACCCTGCGCGGGCCATTCGCAACCTCGAGGCCTACCTGGCCACCGCGCCCACGTCCGAGCAGCCGCCCTTCGTGCGCATGCAACTGCAGCAACTGCGCAGCCAGTTGCCGCCCGCGCCCTGACGGTTTCGGCGCCCCTCACACCAGCACGCCCGGGTTGAGAAGGCCTTCCGGGTCGAGCTCGCGTTTGACGGCCTTCAACGCCTCGGCGCCGCTTCCACCCCGGCGCGCACCTGGGCGTAGAGCGTCGGAAAGGTCGTCCAGGTGCAGGCGGTCTCGAAGGTGTCGGCGACGACGCCCAGGCGAATCATCGCGTCCTGCAGGTAGGGGCCGTTGAGGAACGAGGTGCGCCAGCGCTCGCTCGCGTCGCCCTCGGCTGCAGTGGTGACACCCCGCTCGAAGGTGCCGCCCAGCTCGAGCGCGATGGCCAGCGCCCGCTCGGCCTGGCCCTGCACCGGGTGGTCAGCCGACTCGAACCCCAGCACCAGCACGCTCGAGCTGGCCACGCACGTCGTCCACCGGAATGGCCGCTTCGACCGTGCCCCAGCCCCACAGGTTGCGTTCGCTCACGGGTCTTTGAGGTAGAGCTTCTTGCGCAACTCTTCCATCTTCTCGGCTGGCACGCCCGCGTCCTCCAGCGCCTTGACCAGCTCGGCGGCCTTGCGGTCGACCGCGCCGTGGCTGCACTCGGGGAAGAAGTCGGGCAGCGCGTCGAAGGTCAGGTTCACCGGGTAGTCTCGGCAGAAGTGCGGTCGCGAGTCGTACGAGTCGCACTGCTTCGTGGCGGGGTCGTAGTGGGTGCAGCGGAACGAGAAGAGCCGCCACTTCGGTTCGACCGACACCAGCTCGAAGCCGTTGACCACCCGCTGCCACCACAGGAAGAGCGCGCGCGCCGACTTCACGTGCCAGGTGAAGCGCTCGACCTGAATGCCCGGTTGCTCGCAGCACTGGCCGCAGCCATTGCAGGTGCCGGTCAGCCGGTAGCGAGGCTGCCCACGGCGAGCGAGGAAGGCCCGACGAACCCCCAGCTCGAACGAATTGACCAGGCGGGTGACCCGCTTGACCAGCCGTCGCGCAGGCCCATCTCGCACGAGGCCGAAGGCTAGCCCAACTGGCTGGACTTGTTCACCTTTCCGCCGGGTCTTCTCACGCTGACCCAGTGGGTGTAATGGCGGGTTCAATGCTCACCCCGCCTACCGCCCTGCCCGGAGCCCGGTTCCGCGTGCACTCCGAAGACCCGACGTTCCAGGTTCGGTGGCTGGGTGGCGCACGCTTCGCGTTGTCGGGGGAAGTCAGCAGCGCCCCGTCGGCCGACCTCGACGTCGACACCCCGTCGGACTCCTTCGAGATTCCGCTCGCGCAGCGCAGCACCGCCGAGCACGCCGTCGCCGCGCTCGAGCGCACCCTGCCCCGCGGCGTGCTGATGACCCGCACCGCGAGCGACGACGGCATCGAAGTGCTCTTCCACGAAGCGCTGGTGCCCGCGGCGATGCCGCCGCGCCTGCGCCTCATCACCACCGACCTGGGCCAGCGGGTTCGCCAGCTCGACGAGAACGCCATCGAGTTCCAGGGCCCCACCAGCGGCGACTGCCTGGTGACGATTCTGTGCGACCGCCGGCGCTCGACCATCGCCATTCCCGGCGGCACGTCGGCTCGCGCCACGGCGGCCCGGGTGGGCGCGTCGATGCCGGTCGGGTACCGCGCGCTGGTCGACGGCGCCATCGTCCGGGTCTGGAAGGACGCCGACTTCTTCTCGATGGTGGCGTGAGCGACTTCACCGTCGAGCTCGAGGTCGCCACCAGGGTCGCGCGCGAAGCGGGCGCGGTGATCCTCGAAGTGTATGCGACCAACTTCGACGTGGTGCAGAAGGCCGACGACCAGGGGCCGGTCACCGAGGCCGACCAGCGAGCCAACGAGCTGATCGTCTCGACGCTGCGGCGGGAGTTCCCTTCCGACAGCATCATCGCCGAAGAGACCACCCGCCGTGACGAGACCGCTTCCACCCGGCGCTGGTTCATCGACCCGCTCGACGGCACGCGTGAATTCGTGGCGCGCAACGGCATGTTCGCGGTGCACATCGGGCTCGCGGTCGACGGCCAGGCGGTGCTGGGCGTGGTCTACGCGCCGGTCAGCCGCAAGCTCTATGCCGGCACGCGCGACGGCGGGTCGACCCTCGAGCTCGACGGTGCCACTCGGCGGCTGCAGGTGGCGCACAAGGCCAACGTGCGGGACCTGCACCTGCTGGTCAGTCGGGCGCACCGCTCGAAGCGCACCGACGACATTCAACGCCGACTGGGCATCACCCGGGTCACGCCGCAGGGCTCGGTGGGGCTGAAGACCGGGCTCATCGCCGAAGGCCTCGCCGACCTGTACCTGCACCCCAGCAGCCGCAGCTCGCGGTGGGACTCGTGCGGCCCCGAAGCGATTCTGCGCGGGGCGGGCGGCGTGTTGACCGACTTCAGCGGCGCGCCCTACCTCTACGACGGCGCCGAGCTGGCCAACGTGCGCGGGCTGTTGGCCTGCTCTCCCCAGGTGCTCGAAGCGGTGATGCCGGTGGTGCGCGAAATTTCGTACGAGCAGGGCCCGCCGCAGGGCTGATCACCAGCCCGCCACTTCAGCGCACGGCGGCGCGCAGCTCGTCGAGCGTGAAGCGCAGCCAGAGCCGCTCGACGCCGTCGACCACGATCACCGGCACCTGGTAGCGCCAGCGCTCGAACCAGGCCTCGTTCTCGAGCAACGAATGGGTCACGTACGAGACGCCCTCGTCGTCGAGCCACTCGAGCGCCTGCTCGCAGAGCGAACAGTTCGGCTTCAGGTAGACCTCGACGCGCATTCGCCCCACAATACCGTCATGCGCGGGCTGGCAGGCGACTTCGCGACCATGGGCTTGAAGGACCTGGTGGTCTACCTGGGCAATCGCCAGGCGTCGGGCACGTTGATTCTCGAGCGCGAGGGCGTGCGCAAGCAGGTGCTGCTCGACGAGGGCGCGGTGGTGAACGCGTCGTCGAACATTCCGCGCGAGTACCTGGGGCAGTTCCTCATCAACCTGGGCCAGGTGACCGAGGAGCAGTTCGAGCGGGCCTTCGCCACCCAGAAGCAGACCAGGGTGTTCCTGGGCCGCATTCTGGTGATGATTGGCCTGGTCAGCGAGGAGACCATCGTGGCCGCGCTGGCCATGAAGTTCCGCGAGACCATTCTCGACGCCTTCGACTGGTCGGTCGGCAACTTCTCGTTCGACCCCGGGCCGCCGCCCAAGCAGCCCGACGGGCTCGAGGTGCGGGTCTCGCTCATCGACATCCACAAGGAGAGCGACTTCCGCGTGCAGGCCTGGGCGCAGATTCGCACCGCCTTCCCCCGCGGCGACGTGACGCTGACGCTCAAGCGGGAACAACTGGTCGACCCGCCTCGGCCGGGCAGCATCGACGAGAAGATCTTCTCGTACATCGAGGAAGGTCAGACGCTCGACGAGATGGCGCTGCGGCTGCACGCCACCGACTTCTTCCTCTACAACCGGCTGTACGCGCTGCACCGCCTGGGAGCGCTCGAGGTGCACGCCGCCAGGCCCCTGCCCGACTTCGACATCGAGGTCGACCTGGGGCTGGGAGACAGCCCCACTGCCGAGCAGTTGCTGACCAACGCGCGCACGTTCTTCTCGCAGGGCAACCTTCGTGACGCGTACACCCTGGCCCGGCGATCGAACCAACTGACCACCACGCTCGACGCCACGTTGATGCTCAAGCAGCTCGAGGCCGCGTGGCTGCCGCAGTTGAAGGCCGACCTGGTGGGGAATACCCGCGTGCCCACCATCGCCGTGGGGCCCGACAAGCTGGCCTCGCTGCCGTTGTCCGCGCCCGAGCGGTACCTGCTCTCGCGGGTCGACGGGAAGCGGAGCGTGGGGGCGATTCTGCGAGTGGCGCCCTTGAAGGAATTCGAGGCGCTGACGTACTTCGATCGCTTCGCGGCCCAGAAGTGGGTGGTGTGGGCGTAGCCCTCACCACCGCCTGCCCTTCTGGCCGCCTTCTCGACCTGCGACTACGGCCCCCCGCCGTCGGCCCGAACCCCCGCGTCCACCGAGCGTCCCCCCACCACCACCCCACCATCGTGCCGCACGGGCACCGGCGCACGCTTGTCGAGGTACAGGCGCATCGCCTCGGCCCCCAGCCACGTTCCCCGAATGCGCCAGTACGCGTCGTTCACCACCACCGCCGCGACCGCGATGGTCGGGTGCTCTCGCGGCGCGAACCCCACGAACCACGAATAATCTCGAAACACGCGGCCCTTGTCGGCCAGCGAGCCGGTCTTTCCGACGGCGTCGAAGCGGTGCCCGCGCTCCGAGAACACCCGACGCGCGGTGCCCGCCTTCACGGTGTTCTCGAGCATCTCGACCAGGGTCGCGGCGCGCGCGGGCGGCACGGCGAGCTCGGGCGGGCGTTGGCCCACTTCACGCTCGAAGAGCACCGGCCAGCGCCACTGCCCTCGATTGGCCAGGGCGGCCATCATCGCCGCGCCGTGCAGTGGCGAGAGATACACGTCGCCAAACCCCGCACCGGTGGCGGCCAGCTCGAGCGTCTCGGCCGGAATGGCGGCCAGCGAGGGGTCGGTGGGCACCGGAAAGGCCCAGGGCGTGTTGAAGTGAAAGGCCCGCGCCGAGCGCTGCAAGCGGTCGGGGTCGAGGTAGCGCGCGGTGAGCTTGGCGAAGACCACGTTGGCCGAGAGCCCGAGCGCCTCTGAAAACGAGACGCAGCGGCCGTCGCTGGCGGAGTCCTGCAAGAGGGCCTCGGTGATCTGCCGCTTGCCGCCGTGAAAACAACAGCGCTCGTCTGGAGCGACGTCGGCATCGAGCAGCGCGTTGGCGGTCACCACCTTGAAGATGCTGGCCGCCGGGTACACGGCCCTGGTGCACAGCCCGCGCAGCGAGGGGTCGGCCTCGGCATGTTCGGCCATGGCCAGCACTCGACCCGTCGCCGGCTCGATGGCCACCACCGCGGCCCAGGGGGTCTGGTAGGTCTTGAGCAGGTCGGTGAGCTGACGCTGCAGCGCGACGTCGATGGTCAGGGCCTCACCCCGCACCTGCCAGCCGCCGTCGGCGCTGGCGGCCGCCACGCTGAGCAGGTCGCCCGCCTCGGGAATGGACTGCATGGTGGCCAGCGGCGGCGCCGAGGTCCGGTGGGGCACCTCGAAGCCATCGGCCTCGACGTCCTGCGCGAGCGCAGACCACGCCACGAACGACACCAGGGTGGCCACGAGCCTCGTCACGGGCCCCCTTCTTTCGACTTGCGCGGGCGCTTGCAAGCCGCGAGGAAGGCTCCATGGAGGACTTTCAGGAAATCGGGGCCATCTGGCGGGGCGAATTGGTCCGCGCCATCAAGAGCGGTCGGGCCATCGCCCTGGTCGCGCTGTTCCTGATGGCCGAGGCGCTGCTGCTGACGGTGGTCGGCTACGTGACCAGCAGCGCGGCGGCGCAGGTGGGTGCGGCAGCCGGCGGCGGTGGTGGCACCAACACCGAGCAGAAGAAGGCCATGCTGGCCATGTTCACCAACAACTCCGAGGCCACCAACGACGCGCTGGTGCACCTGCCGTGGGTGTTGCTGATCGCCTTCACCGCCACCACGCTCTTCGCGCCCTTGCTGATCGCGCTGATGGGGTTCGACCAGTTGGCCGGCGAAATCGCCCCCAAGTCGATGCGGTACCTGATCGTTCGCGTGCGCCGCAACAGCATCATCATCGGCAAGTGGCTCAGCCAGGTCACCCTGCTGTGCGGCATTCTGGTGCTCTGCGTGCTGGCCATGGTCGGCACCGCCAAGGGCCTCAACGACGACTTCAGGTGGACCGACGCCATCACCTGGGCCGCGCGGCTGTCGGTGGCGATCATGGTGATCGGCGTGGCCTACGCGTCGCTGACCACCCTGTGCAGCACGGTGGCCGGCAACAGCGCGCTGGCGCTCTTCCTGAACGTGATCGTGCTCTTCGCCTTCTGGTTCGTGAGCCTGCTGGGCAACCACTGGCGCCTGCCTGACGGGCCGCCGCCGGCCGGGCTCGACCTGCTCAAGGGCGAGTCGCCCATGGCCTTCGTGCGTTACCTGGTGCCTTCGGAATTCGAGCACCACCTGCTGAGCCCCCAGCCGCTCGAGTACGCCACGGGCCTGGTGGCCTACGCGGCCTTCGCGGTCATCTTCCTGGGCCTGGCCCGGGTCGCCTTGCAGGACAGGGACCTCTGACATGCCCGCGGCCATCGAGATCAGGAAGCTGACCAAGCAGTTCGGCGCCAAGCTGGCGGTCGACGACGTGTCGTTCGACGTCGAAGAAGGCCACTGCTACGGGCTCATCGGGCCCAACGGCGCCGGCAAGACCACCACCTTCTCGATGATGTGCGGCTTCTTGAAGCCCACCTCGGGCACCATGCGCGTGCTGGGCGTCGACCCCTTCGAGCCGGGCGCGCTCAAGGGCAAGGTGGGCGTGCTGCCGCAGGACGCGGTGCTGCCGCCGTCGTGGCCGGTGGGCTCGCTGTTGACCTACTACGGGCAGCTCTCGAACCTGCCGCAGCCCGAGAAGGAAGCGCGCGAGGTGCTCGACCGCGTGCAATTGGCCCAGACCTGGGGCGTGCCGGCGGGCACCTTGTCGCACGGCATGGCCAAGCGGGTGGCGATGGCCCAGGCGCTGATGGGGCAGCCGCCCATCGTCTTCCTCGACGAGCCCACCGCAGGCCTCGACCCGAAGATCGCCGCCTCGGTGCGCAGCGTGATTCGGGACCTGAAGGGCAAGCAGACGGTGGTGGTCTCGAGCCACAACCTGCAGGAGCTCGAAGAGCTGTGCGACGCGACCGCCATTCTCGACAAGGGCAAGCTGGTGAGCGCGGCCACCATGGCCGAGATCACCGGGTCGATGGCCGAGTTCCGCGTGCAGGTGGCGAAGGGCGAGGTGCCGATGCCCGACCTGCGAGCACTGCCTGGAGTGAAGGAAGCGCGGCTCGAGGCCGGCAACGTGCTGTGCGTGGTCTACGAAGGGGCGGCCGAAGAGGTCATCACCCGCACCGTGGGCCTGCTCGCCTCACGCAACGTGCTGCTGCTGGGCGTGTGGCGCGGCAAGCGGCTCGAAGAGAAGGTGCTGCAACTGACGGTCTGAAACGAACCAGGGCGCCGCGAAGGGCGCCCTGTGGGTACGGCAGCAGCGAGCGAACCGTCAGACCTGGGTCTTGAGCGTGTCCTTGAGGCCCGAGGTGGCCTTCTCGACGACCTTGCCGCAGAGGTCGAGTTCCTGCGAGTACTTGTACATGCCGGCCTGCAGACCGAGCAGCTCGCTGTTCGAGAACGACTTGCCGTTGAGGCTGCCGTTGATCAGCTTGTCGAGCTGCACCTGGCCCTTCTCGATGTTGCCCATCATCGAGCTGAGCATGTTGCCCGACTTGGTGACCTCGGCCTTCTGGGCCACGGGGTCCAGGCCCTTGCCGGTGACGTTCTGGTCGGCCTTCTTGAGATCGACCTTGTCGGCCTTCGCCAACTGGTCGACCTTGTTCGCCTGCTGAATCTTCTGGGCGTGGTCGACGTGCTGGGCCTTGTTGACGCCGTTCACGCCGTTGGCGTGCTCGGTGCCCTGCGACTTCATCGCCTGGTCAAACTTGCTTGGGCCCTGCTTGGTTGCCGCCTGGGCGGCTTCGGGGGCCTTCTGCTGTGCGACCTGCGCTGCCGTGATGCCTGCCAGTGGTCCGGCCATTGTCGGTCCTCCGTTCTTCAGGATTATCGGCGTCTTCGTCGAGAAGTTGCTTCAGCCGTTCCACCGCGCGCGCGTGCAGGCGGCTGGCCCAGCTCTTGGACTGGCCGATTTCGGCGCCAGCCTCTTCCAGGGTCTTGTTCTGGAAGTAGTAGCCCTGGAGCAATTTCCGCTCTTTTTCCGGCAGCTTCTCGATGGCGGTACGCACCCGGCTGCGCATCTGCTCGAGCTCGATGCGCTCGTCGGCAGGCAATTGCTCGTCGGACACCTGCAGGCCTTCGGTGCCCTCCATGCTGGTGGCGAAGACCATGGCGAGGCCGGTGACGGCCGCCGAGATTTCGCGCACGTCGTCGTCGACCGAGCCCCCGCCGCCGGCCTGATCGCGGTCGGCCAGGTTGCCCATGTAGGCGTTGGCGCGTTCGGCCGCCCCGCCCTTGAGCACCCCCATCTTGCGCAACCCGTCGAAGATGGCGCCCTTGATGCGGTAGTGGGCAAAGGTGAGGAAGTTGGCGCCCACCCGGGCATCGAAGCGCTCGGCCGCCTCGAGCAGGCCGATCTGCCCCCAGGCCATCAATTCGTCGAGCTCGAACTGGGCGTTGAACTGCTTGCGGACCTGGGAGGCCAGCGAGCGCACGTAGGGCCCATACTTCTCGAGGATCTGGGCTTTGGATTCCCCGAGCGGCATCAGTGGAACACTACTCCTTTTCCTTGGCGCGGTTCCACAGACGGTCGAGCGTCTGGGTCAGGCGCGGGTCGTCCTTGAGCTGGTCGACGATGCGATCGGTCAACTGTTTGCTCTGGGTACGGACCTTTTCCTTCAGAATGTCGGTCACCAGCTTGCGGGTCGCCTCGTCGCGGCTCTTGAGCTGGCCGGACTGCAGCTGGCGAACCAGCTCCATCGCCTGGGCGGTCACCGGGTCGGCCGCGGCCACCGTACCCACGTTGCTCGAACCGGCAGCGCCCGAGGGCCCGACCAGCTTCTCGCTGCGGTCGACCTTCGCGCCGAACGCGCCCGCCGGGCCCGACGTCTTCGCCGCGCCGCCAGCGCCGCCCGCCCCGCGGGCTCCACCGGCTTTGCCTCCTCGAACGCCCTTGACCGACATCGGTTGGCCCTCTCTTCCAGGTGCAGGCTACGAGGTCACTTCTTCTTCGCGCCCGCGGGGGGCAGCACGCCGTCTTCCTTCGCCTGAATCAGCGAGCGGGCGAACGCTGCGCCGTCGCTGTCGGGCTCGAGGTCGATGGCGGCCTTCAGGTCCTTCATGGCCTCGGTGACCTTGCCCATGAAGAGCAGCGCTTCACCGCAGTGCGCGCGGGGCAACGACGCCTTGGGGGCCAGTTGCTGCGCGCGGCGAAAGGCCTGCAGCGCCTTGTCGTAATGGCCGTCGTTGAACTCGATGGTGCCCTGGACGATCTGCGGCACTTCGGACTTCGGCATCAGCAACGCGGCACCGGCGCTGACCTCGCGCGCGTGGTCGACCTTGCCCAGATCCATCCACAGATAGGCGGCTTCGAGCATGACGGTCGCCTGCTGCTTGGTGACGGGAACGAGACTGCCGGCGACGTCGGACTTCGCTTCGGCCATGGGAACCGTGTCCTTTTCGGGGAAAGACCAGAGAGCCACGTTTTACCACGAGACCCGACGGCCCGGTCTGCTGAAACACGAAAGGCGGCCACGTGGGCCGCCTTCCTGGGTGATGCGCCGACTTTGCGGACAATCGCTTCAGCGAATGTTGCCGATGCTGTTCTTCACCGTGTCGTGCTTGGTCTTGAGCACGTTCGAGACCGAGCTGAACACCTGGTTCTCACGTTGCATCGCGATCTGCACCTGCAGCATCTGCGCGTTGTCGGACTGCATCGAGGCCAGCTCGTTGTTCATTGAGCCGGTGGTGTTGCTGGTCGCGCCCGAGGTGAAGTTGATGCCCTGGGTGCTGCCGCCCGTCGAGCCGACCGCGGTGGTGCCACCCGAGCCGACGGTGGTGCTCATGCCGCCGCTGCCCAGGTTCACCACGCCAGGCGAGATGGTCGCCGCGTAGCCGGCCGACGAAGCGCCGCCGCCGCCACCCGAGAGGTGACCGACCGACGAGACCGCCGCCGAGACGATGCCCGCGCCGGGAATCACGCCGCCGACCAGCGACGCGCCGCTGGCCAGGGCCGAGCCGGCCGCGTTCAGCCCGCCGTTCACCTTTTCGCCGAACGTCGAGCCCTGCGACTGCTTGCCGATGCTGACGTTCATCGAGATGCGGCTGGGCATGCTGTTGTCGATCTTCGAAACCATGTGGTGCCTCCAGGAGGAACTTCGCAAAAGGTGAGCTACGAAACGTCGAAAGCTTCGGGCCTTCGCCGACCGGTTCTGGTCGGTTCCCCCAGCCGCTGCCGGAGGCGCCCTGTGCAGAAGTTATCGCGCGTGGCGGGTCTCGGGTTGCGTCAGGCGACTTTACTTTCGGGCGCCCTTGCCGCCCTTGCGCTCGGACTCAATCTTTTCGCGCACCTGCAAGAGGTAGGACAACAGCTCCTCGGTCCGGGAAATGGCCTTTCCGACCTTCTTGCCCTGTTCGGCGCGGGGGCCCTTGAGCGAACCCAGGCCGTCGCGAATGGGGGAAAAGAGGCTCGCCACCTCGTGCGCCGAGGCCGCTTCGATGAAGCGCTCGATGTTGGGAAATTCCATGCGGGGCAGCGCAGGCGGCGGCTGGGGGGCTTCGGTCTTCTTCTTGGTGGCCATGGTTCCTCGGGAAGGACTGCTCAGGGGCCGGTACGCTAGAGGACCGCGTCAGGCATCGCAACGCTTCGTCTTTCTTCATGCAGCGTTTCGTTCGTCATTGGGCTAGCTCACCCGGTCATGAGCGCGATCGTGACGATCAAGGACGTGGTCAAGGAATACAGCCTGGGCACCACCGTGGTTCAGGCGCTCCGCGGCGTGTCCCTGGTGGTCGACAAGGGCGAGTTCTTGTCGATCGCCGGGCCCTCGGGCAGCGGCAAGACCACCTTGCTCAACCTGCTGGGCTGCGTCGATACCGCGACCCGCGGGCTGGTCGAAGTCGCCGGCAAGGACACCGCGAAGCTGACCGAGCGCGAACTGACCAACCTGCGGCTCAACACCATCGGCTTCATCTTCCAGAGCTTCAACCTGGTCTCGGTGCTGACCGTGTTCCAGAACGTCGAATTCCCCCTGCTGCTGCAGAACACGCTTTCGGCTGGCGAGCGCAAGGCGCGGGTCACCTCGTTGCTCGAGCAGGTGGGCCTGGCGACGCACCTGAAGCACCGGCCCAACGAGCTGTCGGGCGGGCAACGGCAGCGCGTGGCCATCGCCCGGGCGCTGGTGACCGACCCGATGATCGTGCTGGCCGACGAGCCGACCGCGAACCTCGACTCGGCCACCGGCCAGCAGATTCTGGACCTGATGCGCTCGCTCAACCAGAGCAAGGGCACCACCTTCATCTTCTCGACGCACGACCACAAGGTCATGCGCTACGCCAACGCGGTGGTGCGCCTGGCCGACGGCAAGGTCATCGGCCGCGAGAAGCCCGAAGAGGCCGTGGCCCACGCCATCGGCGAGCTGTCGGCGCCCGTCGAGGCCCTGCCGTCATGATCTCGCGGCTGAACCTGCTGGTGCAGATTGCGGTGCGCAACCTGCTGGCCAGCACCGTGAACCTGCTCATCGGCGGGCTCATTCTGTTCGGCACCCTGTTCTTCGTGGTCATCGGCTCGCTGCTCGACAGCCTCAACCAGTCGATGGCGAGGTCGGTGATTGGCTCGGTGGCCGGCAACATCCAGATCTATTCGTCGGCGTCTCGCGACGACCTGTCGCTCTTCGGCGGCATGGGCGGCGACCCCGACCTGGCGGCGGTCAACGACTTCCCCAAGCTCAAGGCCGAGCTCGAGGCCATCGACAACGTGAAGACCGTGGTGCCGATGGGCAACTCGGGCGCGCTGATCACCGCCGGCAACATCGTCGACGTGACGCTCGAGCGCATTCGCAACCTGGTGCGTTCGGGCGAAGGCGCCAGCGTCGACCAGGCGCTCAACGCGCTGTCCTCCACCGAGCGCAAGGCCCGGCTGGACAGCGAAATCGCCCACCTGCGGCAGATCATCGCGGTGCTCGAGGGCGACGCGAAGAAGGCCCGCGCCATTCTGTCCGAGACCGCGGTCGAACCCGAGGCCCTGGCCGCGCTCGAGAAGGTGTCGACCGACGCCTTCTGGCAGCAGTTCGACGACAAGCCCTACGACGCGCTCGAGTTCCTCGAGAACCGCATCGCGCCCCAGGTGACCGACGCGCAGATGCTCTTCATTCGCTACGTGGGCACCGACCTCGACGCCTTCCAGCGCTCGTTCGACCGCATGGAAGTGGTCGACGGCCAGCCGGTGCCGCCGGGGCAGCGCGGCTTCCTCATCGCCAAGTTCCTCTACGAAGATCAGCTCAAGCTCAAGAACGCGCGCCGGCTCGACAAGCTGCACGACGCGGTGGCGGTGGGCCGGAAGATCGCCGACGACGACGAGCTCAAGCGCTTCGTGCGCGAGAACCGCTCGCAGACCCGCGACATCGTGCTGCAGCTCGACGGGCTGCAGACGAAGGTCTTCGTCGAGAAGCTCCAGAAGTTCCTGGGCTCGAGCGAGAAGGAACTGCCCACGCTGTTGACCAGCTTCTTCGAGACCACCGACGCCAACCTCGAGGCGCGGTACGGCTTCTTCTACCGGGAACTCGCGCCGCTGCTGCAGCTCTACCGGGTGCGGGTGGGCGACACCCTGACCATCAAGGCCTTCACCCGCTCGGGGTCGATTCAGTCGGTCAACGTGAAGGTGTACGGCACCTTCGCCTTCAAGGGCCTCGAGAAGAGCCCGCTGGCAGGCGCCACCTCGTTGATGGACCTGATGAGCTTCCGCGACCTCTACGGGTACCTGACGGTCGACAAGAAGGAAGAACTGGCCGAGCTGCAGAAGTCGACCGGCGCGAAGGCCGTCGACCGCGAGCACGCCGAAGACCAGTTGTTCGGCGACGACGGCGCGACGGTGGTGGCCGAAGCCACGCCCGGTGTCATTCAGGAAGACGCGCAGCTGACCGGCATGGGCCGCAAGCTGCGGCAGGAAGACCTGCTCAAGCGCGTGTACACGCCGGCCGAAATCAACCAGGGCGTGGTGCTCAACGCCGCGGTGATGCTCAAGGACGGCGCGAAGCTGGACCAGACGCTGGCGGCCATCAACGCGCTGTCCGAACAGAAGAAGCTGGGGCTCAAGGCGGTCAGTTGGCAGACCGCCGCCGGCATGCTGGGGCAGATCATCACCGTGCTGCGCTGGGTGCTGCTGTTCTCGGTCGGCTTCATCTTCCTCATCGCCATGGTCATCATCAACAACGCGATGATGATGGCCACACTGCAGCGCGCGCAGATGATCGGCACGCTGCGCGCCATCGGTGCCCAGAAGTCGACCGTGCTGGGCATGGTGCTCATCGAATCGCTGGTGCTGGGCGTGTTGTTCGGTGGCGTGGGCATGCTGCTGGGGTCGGCGATCGTGGCCGCCCTGCATTCGCACGGCATCGCGGCGCCCAACGACGTGGCGTACTTCTTCTTCTCGGGGCCGCGGCTGCTGCCCGACGCCTCGGCCGCCAGCCTCGCGGTGGCCATCGGGCTGATTCTGTTCGTCACGGTGGTCTCGACCATCATTCCCGCAGTGCTGGCCACCCGCGTTTCCCCGCTGCGAGCCATGCAGGCCGACGAGTGACGCCATGAACCTCACCAGCCCCATTCTCTGGCTCATCGCCTTCCGCTCGTTGCTGCAGCACCGGGTGCGCTCGACGCTGCTGGTCTCGGTGATCGCCGCGGTG
>CAIWFK010000845.1 GCA_903911905.1 uncultured Myxococcales bacterium | reverse complement strand
GTCCTTGAAGCGGTTGACCGTGTGCACCAGGCCGTTGTTGGTGGAATCGACGTAGGGGTTGTCGATCTGCGCCGGGTCGCCCGTGAGGATGATCTTCGTGTTGTCACCCACGCGGGTGATGATGGTCTTCACCTCGTGGGGCGTCAGGTTCTGCGCTTCGTCGACGATGATGAACTGATTCGGAATCGACCGGCCACGAATGTAGGTCAAGGGCTCGATCTCGACGATGCCCAGGTCCATCAGCTCGTGGTACCCGCGCCCCGACTTCTTGTCGGTGCGGCTCAGGTTGAGCAGGAACTCGACGTTGTCGAAGATCGGCTGCATCCACGGGTTGAGCTTCTCTTCCACCGAGCCCGGCAGGTACCCGATGTCTCGCCCCAGCGGGAAGATGGGCCGGCTGACCAGCAGCTTCTGGTAGATCGATTCTTCGGTCACCTTGGTCAGGCCCGCGGCGATCGCCAGCAGCGTCTTGCCGGTGCCCGCCTTGCCGACGATGGTCACCAGCTTGAGGTCGTCGTTGAGCAACAGGTCGAGCAGGAAGCTCTGCTCCATGTTGCGCGCCCGAATGCCCCACACCCCGTCCTTCGCGGCGCGGCTGAGGGGGATGACGGCCTTCTTCGTGCCGTCGTACCGCCCCATGCCGGTGTGCGAGGGGTTCGCGCTGTCCTTGAGCAGCACGAACTGGTTGGGCACCAGGGTGTCCATGTCGGGCACCTGCACCTCGGCGCCCGGCCGGTAGACCTGGTTGATGAGGTCGGCCGACACCAGCCGCTCGGTGATGCCGGTGTACAGGTCGCTGATCTCGACCCGCTCGGGCTCGTAGTCCTGCGAGAGCAGCCCCAGCGCGTCGGCGCGAATGCGGAGGTTGGTGTCCTTGGTGATGAACACCGTCTGCGCCTGCGGGTCGCGCAGCCGGGTCTCGATGGCCACCGCCAGAATGCGGTTGTCCATCAACTGGCCGTCGGCCATCGACTTGGGCAGGTCGTGCTCGACGAACGAGACCTTGAGCAGGCCGCCGTTGGGCATGGGCACCCCTTCGGCCAGGGTGCCCTCGGCGCGGTGCGCGTCGAGATACCGGGCGACCTGGCGCGCGTTGCGCCCCAGCTCGGACATGTCCTTCTTGAACATGTCGAGCTCTTCGATCACGTAGATCGGAATGATGACCGTGTTGTCGTCGAAGCTGTAGATCGACCGGGGGTCGTGAAGCAGGACGTTGGTGTCGAGAACGAAGTTCTTCCGAGCCAAACTGGGTGCCCCCACTGATGCGACAGGTGGTCCGTCTTCCGGCAACGCGTGCGACGAACCCAACTATACGGTCAACCGCCCAAAGCACTCAGACGTATTTGATGCCCACCAGCTCGAAATCGACTTCCCCCTTGGGCCGCTTGACGGTCACCACGTCGCCCGGCCGCTTGCCCAGCAGCGCCAGCCCCACCGGAGAGTCGACCGAAATACGCCCCAGCTTCACGTCGGTCTCGTCGGGGCCCACCAGGGTGTAGGTGGTCTTCGACTCGTCTTCCTGGTTGACCAGGCTCACCGTGGCCCCGAAGTAGACCTTGCTGGTGTCCTTCTGGGTGCTCGGCTCGACCACCGTCAACTGCTCCAACCGCTTCTGCAGGAAGCGCAGGCGCCGGTCGATCTCGCGCAGCCGCTTCTTGCCGTAGATGTATTCGGCGTTCTCGCTGCGATCGCCCAGCGAGGCCGCGAACGAGACCTCGGCGGTCACCTTGGGCCGCTCCACCGTCAGCAGGTGCTTGAGTTCGCCGCGCAGCTTCTCGGCGCCGGCGCGGGTGATGTACAGCGTGCCGCGGGGCTTTTGCTGCTCGTCTTCCGCCTCGTCGTCGGCATCGAAGTTCAGGGGCTGGTCGTCGTCGTCGGGCGCCATGGTGCGCGACGGCCTATACCCGAACCGGCCGATGCGCTATGCGCGCCCGCCATGCGCTCCGCCCTCGCCCTCGCCTGCTTCGGCTCGCTGCTGCTCGTGGCGTGCGAGAAGGTCGACTACATCGAGATCGTGCCTGCCGACGTGGAGTTCAAGCAGGCCAACAACCCCCTCTGGCTCGAGGCGAAGTGCATGGCCCGCAACGGCGCCCGCGCCACCCAGGCCCGGGTGAAATGGTCGGTGAATGACCCCGCCGTGGCCACCGTCAGCGCCAAGGGGCAGCTCTCGCCCGTGGCCAGCGGCGAGACCGAGGTCATCGCCACCTACCGCGACGTCGAGGCCCGGGTGCCGGTGCACGTCAGCTTCGTCGAGCGCATCGAGGTCGAACCGAAGGCGCTGACCTTGAAGGAAGGTCAGGAAGCGGCCTCGGTCGCCGTGAAGGCCTATGGGAAGACTGGCAAGCTCATCACCGACCGGTCAATCGGGCTGGTCTCGAAGAACAAGAACGTGGTCCAAATCGTCGGAAACGGCGGCATCTTGCCGCTCGACCCCGGCGAGGCCACCGTCGAGGTGTCGGTCGACGGGGTCAAACAGACCGTTTCGGTGACGGTCGAAAAGGACGCAGCGAAGAAGAAGCCCTGAAAAATTCTCCCGAGTCGCTAGCTCAGTTGGTAGAGCACCGGCCTTTTAAGCCGAGGGTCGCGGGTTCGACTCCCGCGCGACTCATTGAAGTTTGAACAAGTCGTGGTAGAGGCGGTTTTCAAGAAGTGACGGCCCCATCGTCTAGTGGTCAGGACGTTGGCCTTTCAAGCCGATAACGCGGGTTCGAATCCCGCTGGGGTCACTCACCCTCTCCCGAGGAAGCACGCTCGGGAGAGGGTTTTGCTTTTTCAGGCCGCCGGCAGGTCCATCAGCGCAAACAGGGCCACGCCCGAGCCATCAGGCAACGTGCCGCGGAACAGGCCGCGCGCGCCGATGCCCACCACCACCGAGCCCGCCACCGTCCAGGCGAAGCCCTCGTCGCAGTGGTAGCTGGGCCGCCAGAGGGCCGAGAGCCCTTCGGGTCGCAGGTCGTTGGGCAGGCAGAAGCGCTTGATGCGATCGACCGCGCCCGGCGCCGCTTCTGGGTCGCTCCACCCCCAGACCCAGGTGAACGAGTCGGCCAGGAAGGCGCCGACGATCTGCGCGGGCAGCTCGATGGCCCCGCGCGGCCGCTCCAGCCGCAGGGTGAAGGCCCCGGTGTCGAACTTGAAGTCGGTCACCACGCCCAGCCTGGTACCCAACTGGTTCTGGAGGTCGTCGAAGGCCTTCGACGAGCCGGTCAGGGCGTCGAAGAGCGCGTCGGTCATCAGCAGGCTGCCCAGGTCCTTCTTGTCCAGGCGCGAGAACCAGGCCACTGCGCCGTCGGCCTTGAGCAGCTTCCAGTCGACGAAGTCCTCACCCGAGCGCTCGATGCGCACCGTGCCCGGCGTCCACTTGCCGGCCAGCGCGGCGTGCAGCTCGGTCAGCCCCTCCGACAACCGCGTGGCCTCGTCCTTCGGGTCGAAGTGAAGCGGAGGTCTGGGCTTCGGCGCGGTCGACCCCTCGCCCTTGGTCTCGAGCTGCGTCACCTTGAGGCCCTGCGGGCCACTGCTGACGGCGAGCTCGACGGTCTTCCAGCCCCGCGGCGCCAGCAGCATCAGACTGTCGTTCAACGAAGAGACCAGCGGCTTGAGGGACACGGCGGCGGCTTTACCCGAATCGTTGCCGCCGCCAAGGCCCGACTGGCGCCGCGCTCATTTCATTGAGTATACACTCAACGAACGTGCCCTCCTCCACTCCCCGCTTCGGTCGTCGCCGGTTCCTGGTCGCCGGAGCCGCGGGCGTGGTGGCGGTTGGTGCGCCCCTCGCGTTGGGTCGCGGCCGCATCGCGCTCACCGAGTTCATCAATGGCTTCACCATCGGGAAGATCGCCTTCGGTGAGTTCCCCACGGACCCCGCGGTCTGGCTCGAGCTGCGCGCAGATGACACGGTGGTGCTGCACTCGCCCAAAGCCGAAATGGGTCAGGGCATACACACCGCCCTCGCGCAGATCGCCGCTGCCGAATTGGGGGCCCGCTTCGCTCAAGTGCTCGTCGTGCAGGCCTCGACCTCCCGCGGCTTTGGTCCCAAGAACCTCGACACCGGCGGCAGCTTCTCGACCAAGTCGATCATGCCCCCGTTACGGCAGGTCTGCGCCCTGCTGCGTGGAGCGATCGCGGCCGCTGGCGCGCAGGCGCTCGGGGTCGACCCTTCGGCGATCAGCGTCGAGCAGGGCCAGGTGCGCGGCCCTTCGACCAGCCTCACCTTCGGCCAGCTCGTCGCCACCAACCCCACCTGGAAATGGCCCGCGACGGCCACGCTTCGGCCGCTCGAGGAATTCAAGGCTCGACTGACCGGCCCGCCCCGCGCGTGGAAGGGGCCGCCAAGGGCAACGGGTCGGCGATCTTCGGCTACGACGTGAGGGTGCCAGGCATGTTGTACGGGGCGGTGGCGCGGCCGCCTCGCTACCAGGCCACGCTCGCCGCCGCGGGCCCCGGGACCGCCGCCTCGCTCCCCGGCGTGGTGAAGGTCGTGCTCCAGCCGGGCTTCGCCGGGGTCGTGGCGAAGACCACGCTCGCGGCCCGCCAGGCCGTGGCGTGCCTCGAGCTGACCTGGGTTGGCGGCACGACCATCGGCATGAAGGACCTCGAAGCGCTCGTCACCGCGAAGGACGAAGGCGTGGTGGTGCACGCAGGCGCAGTGGTGGCCGCGGGGCCTGGTGATCGGGTTCTCGAACGCCAGTTCCGCACCCCGCTCGCCGCGCACAGCTCGATGGAGCCGCAAGCGGCGATGGTCGACTGCTCGGGCCCGCGCGTGGTGGCGAAGGTCTCGACCCAGATCCCTTCGATGGCGATCGAGGCCATCGCCGCAGCGACCGGCCGACCGGCGTCGGAAATCGACCTCACGCCCACGCTCCTCGGAGGTGGCTTCGGCCGGAAGGGAGGCCATGACGTCGGCCGGGAAGCCGCGCTGCTGTCCCTTGCCGCCGGCGCCCCCGTGCTCGTGGGGTGGACCCGCGAAGAGGAGCTGCGCCACGATTACTTCCGCCCCCCCACCCATCACCGCCTGCGCGCGGTCATCGGCAGCAATGGCGCCATTCGCTCCGTCGAACACCATCTGGCGTCGGGCGACGTCGCGCTCAGCTTCGGCGCCAACCCCTTGCCCGGCGGCGAGCTCGGCGCGCGCCTCATCGGGTTCGACCCCGGCACCGCGATTTCGTTGGCCGGCCCCTATGCCTTCCCCAACCTGCGGGTCACCATCACCCGGGTGAAGTTGCCCGTGCCCACCGGCAGCTGGCGGGGCCTCGGCGCCAACCCCAACACCTTCGCGCTCGAGAGCTTCGTCGATGAGCTCGCGCATGAGGTTCGCGTCGACCCCATCGACTTCCGGCTCGAGTACCTGGACCACGACGAACGCGGAGCGCGGCTGCGGGCGCTCCTCGGGGCCGTCCGCCGCAGCTCGGCGTGGGACGCGCGTGGCGCCCGAGCCCTGGGCGTGGCGTGCGGCGAGTACCATGGCACGCCGGTCGCCACCGTCGCCGAGGCCGAACTCGAAGACGGCGTCCCGCGCGTGCGGAAGCTCTTCATGGCTGTCGACCCGGGGCTCCTCATCAACCCCGACGGCGCGCGCGCCCAGGTCGAAGGCGGGGCCAGCTGGGGCGTCAGCGCGGCCCTGCTCGAGCAGATCACGGTCGAGAATGGCATGGCCGTCGAGCAGAACTTCACCACCTACCGCTTCGCGCGCATGACCGACGTGCCGCAGGTCGAGATCGAGTTCCTCTCCTCGGGCGACGAGCCCCGCGGCCTCGGCGAAGCGCCCCTCATCGCCGTCGCCGCGGCGATTCGCGGTGCGTTGCGGCAGCTCGGCGTCACCCAGCTCGACCGAATTCCACTCGCCCGATGAAGCGCTCCCGCCCCGCCCCCACCACTCGCGCCCTGCAGGCCCAGGCCAGACGCGACGAGATCCTCTCGACCGCCCTGCGGCTCTTCGCGCACTCCGGCTTCGCGGCGACCAGCACCCGCGCCATCGCCGATGCCGCCGGAATCAACGAGAGCCTGGTCTTCCACTACTTCCCCACCAAGGCCGAGTTGCTGATGGCGCTGGTCACGCGGCACGACACCTTCGCGGGCCGGGTGGTGCACGTGCTCGACGCGTCGGGTGACCGGCCACTACGAGAGGTGCTCGACGACATCGGCCAGGGCCTGCCAGCCTTGCTGCGAAAGGAAGGTGACCTCATCGGGCTCCTGTTGGCCGAGTCGCTCACCAACCCCAAAGTGAACGCCCTGGTCGCTCAGACCATGAACCAGGTCGTCGACCGGTTCGCCTCGTGGCTCGAGACCCGGGTTCGAGCCGGCGAACTCGCGGAAGCGCTCGCCACGACCTCCGCAGCCAGAGGCTACCTCGGGGGCTTCGTCTTCTTTTTCCTCTCGCATCGACGGCTGGCGCCAGCGGCGTGGGCCAGCCAGGCACGCGCCTTCGCCGCCGAATGGACCACCACCTGGCTCGAGGGCGTCGCCCCTAGAAGCTCAAGCTGACGCCGGCCACCAGCTTGTCGGTGTGCACCCCGTTGAGCACCGCCATCACGGTGTCGAACACCAAGAGGAACGCGCCTTGGAGGAGCAGCGCCTGGCCGAGCCCCACCATGCGCTCGTCGGTGGTTCCCAGCCCGCGCTGCCAGAGGAACGCGGCGCCTGCCAGGTAGGCCACGTCGAGCCCGGCGTTGACCCAGAAGACCTTCTCGTTGCGCTCGCTGATGGTGAGCGACGACTTCGCGTCGGGCGCGGCGGGGTCGGCCTTCCAATTCGGAATCAGCGCCGCCAACGCCAGGCCCAGGTTCACCGTGTTCCACAACAGGCTGCCCAGGAAGACCCAGCGCGTGCGCTCGTCCTTCGCCACCGCGAAGCCCACGGCGCCCGCGGCCATGTTCGCCACCGCCCACGAGCCCAGCACCGTCATTCCGACCCGCTCGGTCTGCAGCCGCTCGGCGTTCCAGGCGGTCAAGTCGAACGGCGCGCTCAGGGCGGAGGAGAGGACGAGGGCGAGGACCATGGCGCATTCATATTTCGCCCGCTCAGCGATTGCAGGACCGCGACGTCGCGACCGCACGGCCGCCGGAAAGGGCAGGACAGACAGGTGGCCAGCGAGGTGGTCTTCACGCCCTTCGCGCGCACCGTCCACACCCGCTTCATGTTCGCGCTCGTCGAGCGCACCAGGGCCTGGGCGCGAGCCAGCGCCCGGGCATCGAGCGGCACCTCGACTTCCCGACCTTCCGCCAGCGAGACCACCGTCGCCCGCATCGCCTCGAGCGGCACGCCATGGCGCACGTGCACCCCCAGCGCCTGCACCTGCAACTGGTGCGCATCGGTGGGCCGCAGCGCGCCCGACTTCCAGTCGACCACCCGCGTCAGCGCCCCCTCGCGAAACACCGCGTCGGGTATGGCCCAGGTCTTCGCGCCCTCGAGCTGGAAGACCGCCGAGCGCACGTCGGGAGGGTCGATCTCGAGCCACGCCGACGGGCCCAGCGCTCTCGCGCGCTCGGGCCACTCCGACGACAGGAACCATTCCAATGCCCGGCGCGCGTTCGACCAGGTCGCCCGCCAGGCGTCGGCCGAGACCGGGTCGCCGTATTCGTGCTCGAGCAGGCCACCGAAGCCTTCCCGCAGCCGCCCGCCCCAGTAGCGACGCGCACGGGAGGTCGCGAAGTCCTCGCGCATCACCTGGTGCACGCGGCGCAGCACCGTCCCCGGGTCGACCGGCCGCCCCGACCGTGCCGAGAGCAGCACTCCGGCGATGGCGGAGTGTACGACCCGCCCTGCCCACTGGTGGCGGGTCGAGAGGCGCTTGAGCACCCCCAGCTCGCGCTTCCAGCCGGGAGCGTCGGGCGCCTCGGCCCCCGACGAGGTCAGGTACCGCAGCACGAACGCCTGCTCGCAGGCCTCGAACGCATCGGCGCGGGTCTTCGACCAGGCGAACTCGGGCAGCGGCTTCACGCCACCCAGCGTACTGGCCGGGTCTGACATCACCGGCCGGCGACCAATGATTGAGTGCACGCCCAGATTGGGGAAGCCGCAGGAAGTCCGGGGGGATCGACAAGAGACGGAGGGGATGATCTGACGCTCGCCGAGG
>CAIWFK010000844.1 GCA_903911905.1 uncultured Myxococcales bacterium | reverse complement strand
GCCCAGGGCCTTGCCCGCGCTCCCGGTGACGTTCTCGGTCACGGTGAGCGCGCTGGCGGCCGGTTGGCCGACGGTGAAGCCGGTGTCGCGGTTCGAGAGCGAGAGGTAGCGGGTGCCGTTGGTGTTGAGCACCGTGGCGCTGACCGGTGCGCCCGAGGCGTTGATCTGCGCGGCGGTGCCTTCGAGCGACTGGCCGTCGGGCACCGTCATCTGGAAGTTGGTGCCGTTGACGCTGATGGTGAGGTCCGACCCCGAGACCAGGTCCGTCGGAGCGAAGGCTGCCGAGCGGGCCTTGGCGGGGGTGGCGAGCGAATCGACCTGCACCGAATACTGCCCGGCCAGGGCGGTGGCGCTGGGGGTCACGGTGAACCCGGAGGTTGCGCCGACCTGCGTGACCCCGAGGACCCCGTTGGTCTTCAGGCTCTGGGCGGCGTCGTTGAGCGCGCCGATGAGGGTGCTCAGTTGCCCGAGCTGCGAGATCTGCGCCTTGTAGGCCGTCTGCTTGTTCTGCGCGTCGGTGATCGGCTGGCTCTCGAGGCTGACCAGGCTGTTGATGATCGAGGTCGTGTCGAGGCCCGACGACAGGCCGGTGGCCTGGAACATCGGGGTGCCGACGGAAGAGGTGCTCGAGGTCGCCATGGTGCTGCTCCTTCACGAGGTGCTGCCTTCAGCCGTTGCAACCGGCGCTCCAGCCAGACGCGCCAGACCTCTGTCACGCGACGAAGTGGGTGCAGGCCCAGGGCCCACACCCACCCGTCGGTCAGAGCGTCATTCGCTCTTCGGCACTACCCGCCGAGCAACTTGAGCGCGAGCTGCGGAGCCTGGTTCGCCTGGGCCAACACCGCGACACCGGCCTGCTGCATCACGTTGGTGCGGGCCATGCGCGCGGTCTCGGCCGCCACGTCGACGTCGCGAATGCGGCTGTCGGCGGCAGAGAGCGACTCGCTGGACTGCTGCACGGTCTGGATGACCGAGTTGATGCGGTTGCCGAAGGCGCCGAAGGTCGAGCGGCTGGTCGAGACCGTCTGCAGCGCGGTGTCGATGGTGGTCAGCGCGGCCTGGGCGCCGGCCTGGGTCGAGAAGTCGAGGCCCGCGACGCCCAGCGTGGCGGCAGTGGCGTCGATGGTGGTGACCGAGATCTGGTCGTTGGCGGCCACGTTGCGAATGCCGACCTGGAAGGTGAGCACGGTGGCGGTGGAGTTGAGCAGCGACTGGCCGTTGTATTCAGCCGCGTTCGCGATGCGGTCGACTTCCGAGATGAGCGCGGCGTTTTCCGTCTGGATGTAGCCGCGCTCGGTGTTGCCGATGCCGCTCGAGGCCGACTGCATGGCCAGTTCGCGCATGCGGGTCAGCAGGTCGGTGGTCTGGTTCAGGTCGGCTTCCGCCGTCGAGACCACCGAGTTGGCGTCGGCCGCGTTGCGGTTGGCCTGATCGTACGACTTGATCTGCGCCTCGAGGTTCACCGAGATGCCGAGGCCGGCCGCGTCGTCGCCGGCCTTGGTGATGCGGAAGCCGCTCGACAGCTTGGCGTAGCTGTCCTGCAAGGCCGACTGCGAGTTGAACAGGTTGCGCTGCGCGTCGATGCTGCCGATGTTGGTGCGAATCGAGAAAGGCATGTGGAAGTCCCCGGTTGTGAGCGAACGGTCTTGTTCGCCCTCATTGAGTGGTTCGTCACGGCCTCCCGGTTGCTTAAGGCCCCGGTGACGCGTCACGGAGCCGGCGCTTCCAGCCCGGCGCACGCGGCAAGGCCTGCCG
>CAIWFK010000843.1 GCA_903911905.1 uncultured Myxococcales bacterium | reverse complement strand
CGGCTTCCTGGCCAAGGACCTGGCCCGCTACCGCGCGGTGACGCCCGAAATGGTGAAGGCCTTCGCCAACGCGTACCTGCTCGACGGGCATCGGCTGGAGCTGACCACCGTGCCCGCCGCGAAGAAGGGAGCGACCCGATGAGCGGCTCGTCACGAATGCTGGTCGTCGTTCTCCTCGCGGGCTGCGTGTCGGTGACCGTGGCGCCCACGCCGGTCGCGCCCGTCGATGCCGGTGTGCCGGCCAGGCCGCCCGAGCCGCCTGGCACCCCCGACGCCGAGTTCCGCAACGCCCGGCCCGCGCCGCTCGCCACGAAGTCGGCGTACGAGGCGCCGGTGCCGGTGGAGCGCACGCTCAAGAACGGTGCGCGGTTGCTGGTGGTCGAGAGCCACTCGGTGCCACTGGTGTCGATCGAAGTGCTCATCGCCATCGGCGCCGACGGCGACCCGGCTGGCAAGCGTGGGTTGGCCGGCTTCACCGCCGACATGCTGCGCGAAGGCTCGGTCACGCACCCCTCGCAGCAATTGGCAGGTGAGCTCGAAGACCTGGCGGCGCGGCTGACGTCTTCCTCGGGGCTCGAGACCAGTTCGGTGCGACTCAACTGTCTGAAGGACACGCTCCCCCAGGCCCTGGACCTGTTGACCGAGGTGCTGGTGAACCCGGCCTTCGCCCCCGCAGACCTCGAGCGCGTGCGCGCCTTGTTGCTGACCGACCTGGTGCAGAAGAAGGGCAGCCCGGTGGCCCTGGCCGCCGACGAGGCCGCGCGCCTGTCGTGGGGTGACAAGCACCCGTGGGGCCAGCCCGAGGGCGGTACTCCCGAATCGGTGAAGGCCATCACCCGTGACGACCTGGTGCGCTTCCACCAGGCCTGGTACCGGCCGGGCAACGCCATCGTGTCGGTGGCGGGTGACGTGACGCCCGACGAAATCGAAGGGCTGCTCAAGGCGCGCTGGTCGGGGTGGACCGGCAAGGCTGCGGCGCGCCCGAAGCTGCCCGCGGTCCCGGCGCCGTCAGAGCGCACCATCACGCTCATCGACAAGCCTGGGGCCACGCAGAGCCAGGTGTGGGTGGTGGGGCGGGGCGTGCCGGCGAATCACCCCCGACCGCGTCGCGCTGGGGCTGGCCAACGCCATTCTCGGAGGCTCGTTCGGCAGCCGCATCAACATGAACCTGCGCGAGGCCAGGGGGTACAGCTACGGCGCGCGCATGTCGCTGAGCAGCCTCAAGGAGCACGGGCTGTGGATCGCCTCGAGCGGCATCAAGGCCAACGTCACGGCCGAGGCGGTGACCGAGTTCGAGAAGGAACTGGTGACCTTCGAGTCGGGCGCGCTGCGGGAAGGCGAGCTGGCGCGCGCGAAGGAACAGGCCCTGCGGGCGTTGCCGGGGTCGCTCGAGACCGTCGACGCGGTGGCCGGGCGCATGGCGATGCTGGCCTTCCACGGCCTGCCGTTGGACGAGGAGCGGCGGCTGCCGGCGAAGATCGCCGCGGTCGACGAGGCCGAGGTCGCGCGGGTGGTGAAGACCTGGCTGCACGCCGCGCAGTTCCCGGTGGTGGTGGTGGGGCCGGCGACGAACCAGGCGGCGCTCGAAGGCCTGGGCCTGGGGACGGTGAAGGTCGTGTCGGCCCCGGCTCCGGCTCCCGCTAGTCGGTGAGCACCACCTCGACGCCCTCGTGAATCGGGGGCGCTTCGGTGGGGTCGACGAAGAGCCAACGCAACAGCGAGCGGTAGAAGCCGAAGAGCGGCATGCGCGCGGCGATTTCGTCGCGCACCCGTTCGCGGGTCGTCTTGAACGAGGCGTGGCTCTCGCGGGTCAGTCGCTCGCGCTCGTGCAGGAAGTTGGACAGCGGTTGCACCTGAACCTCGAAGGTGCGGCCACCCCAGGCCACCACGCTCTTCATGGCCGACCAGCCCGAGCGCTTGCGTGATTCCTGCTCGAGGTAGTTCTTCACTTCGTGGAAGCGCAGCGTGCGGTGCTCGTCGGTGAGCGGCAGGTGGCGGGCCTCGAGTTGGGCGTCGTCGAAGCGCAAGGTCTCGAGGTGCTGCTGCACGCGCTCGGCGTCGGCGCTGGCGCCCACCACGATCTTCACGCCGAAGACGTCCTTCACGTAGCGGCCGAGGTGGCGCAGTTGCTTGTCGCGCAGCACGAGGCGATCGAGCTCGAAGATTTCGTCGGCGACCTTGTTCCAGATTTCCTCTTCCGCCTTGATGCGGGTGAGCAGGCGGTACACCGAGAGTTCGTTGGGGGCGTTGGCCTCGTACTCGACCACGTTGCTGACCAGCGTCGCGCGTAGCCACCCGCGCTGGTCGGCGATGGCCAGGCGGCCCAGCACCCGGTTGCCCAGGTCGATGTCGGTGCTGGCGATGACCTCGTCTTCGGTGACGTCGGCGATGAGCGTGAAGCGTTCGCGGGTGCGCTCGACCTCGCCGATGACCACGCTGCGGCGCTGCACGGTGCCGAGCAGACGTTCGGCGAGCAGGCTGGCGAAGAGGTGCAGGTCGCGCTCTCCGCGGCGAATCATGTCGCTGAACTCGGCGCGGGCGGTGGCGATTTCCGCGCGGGAAAAGGTGAGGCGCTCGCCTCCGCGGCCGGCGTCGAGCGCCTGGCGGTGATGCTGCAGCGCGCCGACCAGCGCGTTGAGCCCTGGAGCGCGCGACACCATCCACAGCGGGGAGTCGACCGTCTCGGGCGTGGGCACGTCGTCAGCCATGGCGTCACCGTGCATCGGGGCGGGTCGCCCTGCAACCCCACCGTGTGGGTGGTACGCTGCCCACCCCTGTGGGAGTGGGAGGGGCCGATGCTGTACGCATGGTTTGGCGAGCTGGGGCTTTCGCGCGACCCGCTGGACTGGTTTGTCGTCTTCGCCATCGCCGCGGCCGTCGTGGCGTCCTCCCGGGCCGACCAGACGCGCTACGCTCGACTTCCATGATCGGCGCCCTTTTCACCCTGGTGCTCGCAATTCCCGTTGCCAAGCCCTGCCCGGCGGCGCCGAACGAAGAGCGCGTCACCCTGTCCACCGGCTCGAGTCACCGCCTCATCGCCTACGGCACGCTCCGACTCTCGCCACCCGGAATCGCGAAGGCCGAGCGGCTCGATGCGCGAGAGGTCGACCTCATCGGCCTTCAGGCGGGCACGGCGACCCTGCAGATCGACACGCCCGGTCGCCCACTGCGCACGGTGACCATCGTGGTGGAAAAATACGTGGGGTGCGCGCTGGTGGTCAGCGACCTGACCCACCTCTTCCCCTGTGGGTCGACGCTCGAACTTCGGCAGCGGGGCGACCAGGTGGTGCTCGAGGGCGAAGCGAGCAGCGTGGCCGAATGGCGTGCGGCGATGGACGCGCTCGAAAAGCACCCGGGCGTGGTGATGGCGGGGCACCTGAAGCCGACGGTCATCGAGCAGGAATTCCTGGCCGCCACCGCAGCGCTCGCGGGTGCGGGGGTGGGGCGCGCGCATTGGACTCGCGCTGGAGATACGGCGCTGCTCGAAGGCGAAGTCCCCGAGGAGCGACGACCCGAGCTTCTCGCCCTCGAGCGCGAATGGCGTCCCCGCCTCGAGCTGGTCTTGCGTCGCTGGCTCGAGCCGAAAGCTCAGTTGCCTGCGTCGCCGTAACCCAGGGTGTGCCGCTGCCAGTCGGTCTCGAGCACCCGGTCGGCGAAGATCACCGCTTCGGGGTCGGCCTCGCTGCGGAGCCGCTCGAGCGCCGAGCGGTCGTCGGTACCGCTGATGATGCGCGCTCCAGGCAGCTCGTCGCCCAGCCGCTCGACGTCACGCGCCGCCTGCTGCGCGCTCTGTTCGCGGAAGACCTGGGCCGTTTCTCGAACCGCTTCGAGCCAGTCAGCGGAGACCTCGACCTTCGACCCAAGCACCACCGTCACCCGCTGTGAGTGCCCCACGCCACGATGACGGGCCGAGCGCGTCGCGTACGAGCCGGGCGCGTCGTCGAGCTTGGCGCGCACGACCTCGAGCAGGTCAAGCGGAAACTCCTCGGTCGGCGCCAACACCACGTCGAGCGTCGCATAGGGGTCGACTGCCGCGCGGGCGTCGAGCGCCGCCACCAGCTCGGCGCGGCGCTCGAACAGGTCGGGCCCACGGAACCAGATGGCGCAGTGCTGCGCACCCGGCTTCGCGGCGGCGACCCGGCCGGCGACGTGCTCGAACACGTCAGGCGGCTCCACGGGCGGGCTCGCCGCGACCAGGTGCGGCCGCGGCCGCTCGTCGATGCGCCGCCCCAGCCGCTCTTCGGCCGACGCGAGCGCGGTGGCGATGTCGTCCTCGCTCATGGTCGCGGTGCGGATGATTCGGTACGGCGGTTCGGGCTCGAAGACCAGCCCGTCGCGCTCGGCGCTCTCGCGCATCGCGGTGCCGGGCAGCACGTAGAGCGCGAAGACCTGCGCGAAGTGACCCAGGTCGTGCTCTTCGAGGAAGTCGACGCCCCGCGCGATGTCGTCGGGCACGTCGCCCGGCAGGCCCACCATCAGGTCGATGAGCAGGTCGATGCCCTCGGCGCGCAGCAACTTCGTGGCGGCGGCGACCTTGGCGGCGTTGCCTCCGCGCTGCACGCGCTTGAGCGTCTGGGGGCTGACCGACTGCAGGCCGATTTCCAGCTTGTCGAAGCCCACCCGCTTGAGCGTCTTCGCGTGCGCCGCGCTCAGCCCTTCGGGCCGAACCTCGGCGAAGAACGACATGGTGCGCCCGACGTTGGCCCGGCCCAGGGCCTCGAGCACCGCTTCGAAGTCGGGGCGGTGATTGAAGGTCGGGTCGAGGAACGAGATTTCCCGCGCTCCCCGCGCTCGCAGGCCAGAGACCACCGCCTCGACCTGTGACGGATCGAGCACCCGCAGCCCGCTGGCGGCCTTGGGGTAGAAACAGAACGTGCACTTCGAGCGGCAGCCTCGCGCGCCCTCGACGTAGGCGCTGCGTTCGGGCTCGACCGGCACGAAGTCCTGAAGGTACGGCGAGCCGTAGTCGGACAGCGGGAACTTCGCTGCGCGTGGCGGGCCGAAGGGCGTGAGCGCCCCCAGCTTGCGCACCGAGACCCCTTCCAGCCCCGTGGGGTCGCGCCCATCGAGCAGGTGACCCATCAGTTCGACCAGCGTCTCTTCGCCTTCGCCCGAGACCGCCAGGTCGAAGCCCGGCTGGGCGAGCAGGAAGCGGTTGTCGGGGCTGACCTCGGGGCCGCCGACCACCACGCGGGTGTGGGGAGATCGACGCTTCACTTCCCTCGCCAGATGCAGGCTGCGATCCAGGTTCCACAGGTAGAGCGAGAGGCCCAGGTAATCGGGCTCGTCGGCGGCGAGGTGTTCGGCCAGCGCCGTGTCGCCGAAGCGGTCGGTGGTGGACGGTGGCACCACGTCGATGGCCAGGCGGCAGGTCAGCCCATGCACCTTGGCGGCCACGGCCAGGCAGCCCGCGGCGAGGGGAACGTTTCCGGTGGCGGCGAGCGCGGCCGGAGGAGGTACCGGCAACTGCACCAGCTTGAGCTTCGCGCGAGACATGTGAGTACCTTGCGGCACCCTCGTTCCCGACGCCAGCCCCGTCGAGGCGCTGGAGGACGCCGCTCGAACCGGGGAGACGGTCGACTCCGCCAACCCGCACCAGGCGCCGCACTGACGCACACTCGGTGCTTGCCTGAAGGGGCCCGCGCCGTTCACAGTCCTCCCGCGTCGGTCACGGCGGGGGAGCAAGCGCATGGTGCAGCGAATCTCGAAGGTCGCGCAGTCGCTGGTGTGGGCGAGCGCGGTGGTGGTGTTGGGGTCGTGCACGCCGCTGCTGCGGCTGTTGCCCATTTCGACGGTCAGCGGTCTGGCCGGGCAAGGCACGTCGGTCGACCCCGAGAAGCCGTTCCGCGACCCGGCGCTGAACCTGTACGCCACCGTGCTGCCGATGATGGTGCGCAACTACGACGACCCGTCGAAGGTCGCGGCGTGTCTGACCCGCTGGTCGAACCCCGAGACGCTCCGCGCGTTGCTGGTGCTGGGCACCACGCGTGAGCTGATCTTCTCTCCGGCCACGCGAATGCGCGACGAGACCTTGTGCAATCAGACCCAGGGGTCACCCCTGATGCCGCTCTTCGACTGCCAGCAGGCGCCGCAGGTCGACTTCTCGCAGCGGTTGCAGTGCAAGCACCTGACCGAGATCGATCGGCGGCTGCTCTCGTTGGCCTTGCTTCAGTTGGGCGACGCCCTGCACGGCCAGTTCAGCTCGATGTGGCCGACCAGCACCGGTGCGCCGCCCGACTACGAAGCGGGCTTCCAGACGGCGCTGCTCGCGACGGCGCGGTTGCTCGAGCGCACGCCGCCGTCGGTGGCGCGCGACCCCCAGCAGCAACGCCCGGTGCTGGCGCTCAGCGGCGGCGCGGCGAACGGCGCGTTCACCGCGGGGTTCCTCTACCGGTTGTTCAGTCTTCGGGAACAGGCGCGCGCCGCCTACCTGGCCCGGGGAGACCTCGCTGCGGTGAAGGACCTCGACGAGCGCGAGCGCTTCGACGCGGTGGTCAGCACCTCGGTCGGCTCGTTGTTGGCACCCGCGACCGATCTCTACTTCGACGACGCGCGCGCCCCGGGGCCCTCGGGCGCGCTCTCGGCCGAAGACCGTCAGGCGCTGACCACCTGTCTGGGCACCAGCCGGCCTTCGGGGACGCCGCCCGTCGACCGATTGCCCCAGGCCTGTGCGCTGCGGTTGCTGCGCCACTACTTCACCAACTCGAACGAGTGGGACCTGCTGTGCACCGAGTCGGGCAGCCTGGCGGGCCTGCTGGGCACCGACGGCACGTACCTCGACGAGCAACGCGCGAACTTCGCGGCCTTCGACCCGATGCGCGACCGGGTCATTCGCGCGCTCTACGACACCTTCTCGCGGCGCATGCTGACCAACGACGTGCAGGTCGAGGTGATGAGCGTCGACGTCAAGCAGCGGGTGACCATGGCGCTGGACGAGCGGGCCTGCACCGGCACCGCTCCGCTTTTCCGCGACGCCTCGTCGGTCGAATGCCTGGTCAGCAACACCACCGCCTCGCTGGTCGAGCCGGTGCTGGCGCGCGACGTGACCCAGGTCTTCACCGGCTTGAGCTCGTACCAGGGGCCCGGTGAGCGGGGGCAGTGGCTGGACGGTGGCTTGAGGTCGGGCTCACCCGTGCTGCGCGCGCTGCAGTTGACCCGCTGGCCGCTGGTGACCCCGCGGTCCTCGTCGCTGATGGGGACCATGGTGCTCGCGGTGAGCACTCATCGCTCGGAAGAGACGCCGACCACCCGTCGCTCGACCCTGCCGGCGCTGGCGTTCGACACCGTGGGCAACTTCGCCGACCAGATTCGGCTGTGGGAGCTGGGCTCGGTGGGCGCCTTCGCGCAGGTGCAGTGGCAGGAAATGGAGGCCTGGCGCGCGGCACCGGTGTCCACGAAGGTCGTGCGCAACCCCGGAACGCTGTCGGTGCCCGCAGCCGCGGCCTCGGGCGGGCTGGTCGACAGCATCGTGGTTCCCGAGAACATCGAGTGGGGCAAGCCGGTCGAGCAGGCCACGGCCAGCGAGTACACCTTCGACCCGGTCACCATGACCAGGCTCTTTCTGCTGGGCGAGCGCAGTCTGCTCGAGGTCGACCCGGCGTTCCGGCTGGAGCGTCTGGGGTGGGACCGGGTCGCCGATTGGCTGAGCGAGACGTCGGGCGGCCACACCAACCTCGAGATGGCGAAGGCCGAGCTGGCGCATCGGGTCACCCTGTCGCAGGCCGCGTTCGATGCCGACGCGTACGCGCAGAAGCGGGAAGACGGCGCGTCGAACTGCATGACCACGTGTCAGCGCAACGGTGAGAAGCCGAAGGCCGTGCCAGCGCCGTCGTGCAGCGCCGACCTGTTGCCGGCGCCGCTGGCGGGGGCACGACCGGTGTGGCCGTGGTGAACGTCTCGCGGTGGCAGTTGAAGCTGCCCGTCGGCTACGGCCGGCACGGAAAGTTCGTGACCCTGGGACAGTACGTGGCGGGCGAAGCGCTGGTGTCGTTTCGCCGGCTCAGCGCGTTGCAGCGCCGCGACCTGGTCATCGCCCGAATCGCCGCGGTGCCGCGCTTCAAGGTGAGCACGGGCACGGGCGTGCTCGATCGCGGGCTGGCCATTCGCGCGCTGCTCGAGGGGGCGCGCGAAGCGAAGCTGCTGCTCAAGATCGAGCGCGGCTGCATCGACGCGCTGCTGCGCCGGGTGGACCGTGCTGCTGCTTGACGTGTCGAGCGCGTTCTCTCCCGATGCCTGGACCTCGAAGGTGCTCGGGGCCAGCCTCGCCGTTCGTGCCGGGCGCATCGAGGCGGCGGTCACTGCGACGGGCGCTGGGCTGACCCGGCTGGCGAGCGATGACTTGACGAAGTCCGGGTACGAGGCGGCCATCGACGCGGGCGCTCCCGACGTGGTCGGGTTTCTGTGCCACGGCACGCCGTCGGCGGTGCTCGGTGCAGGCCTGCAGCCGATGCTCGACACCTTCGCCTCGGCGCCCCGGGTGGCGAACCGGGTGTTCTGTCTGACCGCGTGTTTCGCCGGGCAGAAGCTGGCGCCCGCGTTGATGGCGGCGGGGGCGGCGGCGGTGTTCGCGTACGACGAGTCGCTGATCTTCGACGAGGTCAGCCTGCCCGAGATCGTGCGCTGCGCGACGGTGGCCGACGGCTCGGCGCTGGCGGGGCGAACCGTGAAGCAGATCGCCGCCGACGTGCGCGCCGCCTACGACGCCGCCATCGCGGCCGCCGAGAATCACCAGAACGTGAGCCTGCAGCAGCACCTGCAGCATGCGCTCGACTGCTTCGTCAGCTTCGGCTGAAGCGGAAGTGGCCTCGAACGGAATCGTCGCGCGCGCGCGCTCAGCGGCGGAACGCGCGACTGGCGGCGACCACCTGCTGGTAGGCGCTGACTTCCTGCGCCACCCGCTCGGCCGACCACCCCAGCTTCTGCCCCATGCGCGCAGCGACCTTCGGCGCAATCGCGAGCCCCTGGTCGCGGCCACGCAGCACCAACTGCACGCGGCGCGAGAGCACGTCGTCGACGGTGCGCGCGAACTCCACGTCGACCGCCTCGTCGACCTGCGCCATCAGGTACGGCAGTTCGTCGTCGAGTCGCTCGGCGGCCGAGGGGTCGCTGGTGCGGCGGTCGAGCACGCCTTCGACGCGCGCGCCGTAGGTCTCGACGAAGTACTGGGCCGCGAGGTCCTTCACGCCCTTCGACTCGAGGGACTTCGCCCGGCTCTCGAGCACCTCGTCGCTTTCTTCGAGGCCCACCGCGCCGGGCAGCGGGCGGTCTTTGGTGGTCGATTTCACGGACAGCCCCAACTGCGCGACGGCGCGATCGACCACTTCCATCGCCATGCGGCGGTAGGTGGTGAGCTTGCCTCCGGCGATGGTGAGGAAGCCCTTCGCCTCATAGAGCATGTGTTCGCGCGAGACCTGGCTGGCGCCGGCGCTCGAGTCTGCGGGCTTGAGCAGCGGTCGCAGCCCCGACCAGGTCGAGATGACGTCGTCGGGCGTCAGCTTCGCCTTCGGCCAGTACGCGTTGGCGGTCTCGAGCAGGTAGGTGACGTCGTCGGTGGTGGGGTTCACCTGGTCGGGTGAGCCGTCGAAGAAGGTGTCGGTGGTGCCGACCACGGTGCGGCCCAGACCCCAGGGAATGCAGAAGACCACCCGCCGGTCGCGCGGGCTGGCCATCATCAGGGCGTGGGTCACGGGAAGCCGCGCGGCATCGACCACCAAGTGTACGCCCTTGGTGGGCTTGAGAATGGCGGCTTCTCCGGCGAGCGCGCGCACCTCGTCGCTCCAGGGGCCGGTGGCGTTGATGACCACCCTGGCCTTCGCCGCGACGGTGGCGCCGGTCTCGGCGTCGTGCACCTCGACGCCGCAGATGCCGCCGTTCGCGTCACGCAGCAGGGCGCCCGCGCGGGCGTGGTTGAGCACCACCGCGCCCAGGGCCCTGGCGTCGATGGCGTTCTCGAGCGTCAGGCGCGCGTCGTCGGTCAAGCAGTCGTAATAGAGAATGCCGCCATCGAGGCCTTCGGGGCGCAGGCCGGGCTCGAGCTCGAGCGTCTTCTGCGCGCGGTAGGTGCGGTGATTGCGGTAGCTGCCGAAGAGGCAGAGGGCGTCGTAGATCCACAAGCCCAGGTCGAGCGTCACCAGCCAGCGGCGGTCACCGGCGTACCGCGTGACCAGGAAGGGAAGGGGCCGCACCAGGTGACGCGCCACCTTCATCAGCAGCTTGCGCTCGTTGACCGATTCGAAGACCAGGGCGAACTCAGCCTGCTCGAGGTAGCGCAGCCCGCCGTGAATGAGCTTGCTGCTCTTGCTGCTGGTGCCGGCACCGAAGTCGAGCTTCTCGACCAGCGCGACCTTCAGGCCCCGCAGCGCCGCGTCGCGGGCGATGCCGCAGCCGGTGATGCCGCCTCCCACCACCACCACGTCGAACTGCTCGTCGGCCAACCGCTTGAGGTCCTGCGAACGCTGCATGACTTAGATCTTCCGCCTTTTCCCGGTGCGCTTGTACGCGAGGTAGTCAGCCACGATGGTGCCGTGGTCGAAGACCAGGTCGGCGGGCACCGCGTCGAGGTGAAAGGCCTTCGCCTCGGCGGCGTCGTCACTGCCGCGCGGCGTGCCCTCGGCCCAGCCGATGTAGACGGTCGAGATGGTGTGCTTGCGCGGGTCGCGCGCGGGGTCGGAGTAGGTGAAGAACTGCTCGCTCAGGTCGACCTCGAGGCCGGTCTCTTCGCGCACCTCGCGGATCGCCGCCGCGTGCAGGGGCTCGCCTTCGTCGACGAAGCCGCCGGGCAACGCCCAGCCGATGGGCTCGTTCTTGCGGCGCACCAGCACGATGCGGTCGCCCTGCAGCTCCACGATGCAGTCGACGGTCGGAGTCGGGTTCTTCCAGGCGCCCATGACGAGGGTCTTACGCTGCGCGTCAACTGGTCGCAATTCAACCTGCATTGAGAGAGAGTCGGGCCCCGATGCGCGCGCTGCCGATGGTTCTGCTCCTGGGGCTGGTCTCTGGCTGTCGCCAGCACGTGCTCGAAGACGTGGCCTACGCGTTCACCATGACCACCCTGCTGCGCGACGACTGCGGGTTCCAGATGCCGTCGGCCCTGGTCGGCACGGGGACCCTGCGGACGACCGGCGACCTGGTGTCGATGGAGCTGAGCCGGCCGGCGGGGCGCCTGTCGGGGAACTACCTGTCGCTCGAGGAGCAGCTCGAGCTCGACGGCACCTTCGCCAACCAGCAGCTCGCGGTGGGCACGCAGACCTGCCTGGTCGACGTCGAGACCGTGCACCTGACCGGGGTCACCGTGGGCGCGACGCAGTTCACGGGGACCATGTCGGTCAACCTCGACGCGAAGGTCAACCCGCAGGCCTGCACGTGTCGGTTCTGGTTCGACTTCAACGCGGCGAAGGTGCCCTGACATGACCAGTCATCGAGTGTGGTCCTTCACCTACATGCTGGGCGCGGTGCTGGGCGCAGGGCTCGTCGTGGCGTTGGCCTTCGTGGCGACGTTGGGTGGTGTCGCAGGGCCGGCGACGGCGGGGTTCTTCGGCTTCGCGCTCCTGGTGCTGCTGGGGGTGGCCTTCGCGACCGCGCGCGCCAGCGCGGTCGTGGAGTTCGACGGTCCGACCCTGCGGGTCCGTGATGGGCTCGGGCGCGTTCGGCTGCAGTGCTCGGGGCCCGCGCCGCAGCTGACGGTGACGCAGAAGACCGGCGCAGCGATCGATGGGCCGGTCATCGCCGAGAACACGGGGGCCCGGAAGGCGGTCGGTGCGGGCCTGCGCACGTTCCTGACCCTGACGTTCCCCTTGCAGCAGCGCGGCACGGGCGACTTCCTGGTGCTGCGGTCGGGCGCTCAGCGTGCGTTGTTCCCCGTCGCGGGCGTGGGGTCGGACGCCGCCCTGGCCGCGCTGCAGCACTGGCTCGAGCAGCAACGGGCCGTGGTGACGCTCGACGGCGAGGTGACGGGCTGGAAGGGCGGCTCGACGACGCGAGCGTGACCGTTCGCGCGGTCGTCGTCAGGCGAGAGGATCGCGGAAGGTCTCGGCGATCGACAGCGTGACGTCGAGCGAGGTCAACGTGGCGATGCCCGAGTCGACCTTCGTCACCCGCCAACCGGCTCGGCCTCGCCGCCAGATCTCGATGGTCTTCGTCGACGGCGCCACGAGCACGACTTCCTCGAGCGAGGGGATCTTCTTGTAGTGATCGAGCTTCTCGCCGCGGTCGTAGGCCTCGGTCGACGGGCCGAGCACCTCGACGAGCACCTTCGGGTTCGTCGAGGTGGTCCGACCCGGGTCGGCGCTGTCGAACTGGAGCTTGCCGCAGATGACCGAGAGATCGGGATACGTGCCGAGCCCGGTGGCCTTGCAGCGAATGCGGAAGTCCGACGAGAACACCCGGCACGGCTTGCCCTTCAACTGGGTCGCGAGCTGGGTGCTGACGTTGACGGTCACCGCGGCGTGGTCGGCGGTTCCTCCGGCCATGGCCCATACGGTGCCATCGAGCCACTCGTGACGAATCGGGCTCATCGCCTCGAGGCGAACGTAGTCGTCGAACGAGATGTGCTGTCGCGCGGGCTGCGCCATGGGGTCACTCTACGGTGAAAGCCCGCTCGGTGCAGCGGCTCAGGAGAGGTCGAGCTGCATGAACACCAGGTACTGCCGGAACTCCGCCGGAATCTCGACTTCGGGGTACGCCGGAATGTCCGTGAAGCCGACGCTCCGGTACAGCGCGTGCGCGGCGGTCATGAACTTCGGGCTGTCGAGCCGCACGCGCCGGTAGCCACCCTCGCGCGCGGCCGACAGGAGCGCCTGAAGCACGGCGCGGCCAGCACCGTTCTTCCGGAACGTGGGGTCGACGTACATGCGTTTGATCTCGGCCGTGTCCCGGTCGAGCGTCTTCAGGCTGCCCAGGCCGCACGGCTTCCCGTCCACGAAGGCCAGCATCAATCGGCCCTTCGGCGGCAGGAACTTGTCGACGGTGGCCAGGTCCTGCTCGACGGCCTCTTTCGGGTCATGGGGGTGCACGCCGTAGCGCGCCTGCATCTCGTCATTGCCCCAGGTCAGGTAGTCGAACCAGAGCGAGCGCACCGCGTCGCGGTCTTCGGGGAAGCGTGCCTCACGAACGTCGACGGTCATTTTCGCGCTTTCGGGGTGCTGACGTGCACGTGGGCCTGCTTCAGCAACTGCTCGACCATGGTCCAGTCGGGCCTGGTGTCGAGAATGATGGACACCCAGCCCTTCGACCCGACGTAGGGCGGCACGAAGAAGCGCTTGGGCTCGCTGGCCACCAGCCCGCGCTGCACCTCGAGGGTCGCCGCCACCACCACCGACACGTGCTCGGCCCCATGGTGATGCGAGTCGAACATCGCGAAGGTCTTTCCCTTCGGAGGCGCCTGCGTGAACCAGGTCGGCTCGCCGTGCGAGACCTTCTCGAACACCCCGTCGATGGAGGTGCAGCTGCGGCGCACGCGGTCCTGCAGCTTCTGCTCGGTTTTGGTGAGGACCTTGTTCATCGCTCACTCCAGCAACGACGAAGCACAGGCGAGCAGGTCGCGCACCACCTTGCGCGCCGCGGGAATGAACTCGCCGCCCTTGACCGACGGGTCGAGCTTGGCCACCAGCTTCATGTCGGGCGTCAGGCGGTAGAGCCCCTTCGACTTCTGCACCAGGGCGGCGATCTTCGTGGGGTCCAGCCGCGCGTCGGTGCCCAGGGTGATGACCAGCCGGCCCGGCCCGCCGTCCATCTGCCGCAGGGCCAGGCGGCGCAGGTCGATCTTCAGCAGCATCACTTCCTGCAACGCGTCGACCTCGCTGGGCGCATCACCGAAGCGATCGATGAGCTCGCTGCGCAGGTCGACCAGCTCTTCGCTGCTCATGGCCTGGCTGTAGCGCTTGTAGAGCACCAGGCGCTGGTGCACGTCGGGCACGTAGCTTTCGGGCAGGAAGGCCGGCAGCGGCAGGTTCACGTCGGGCTCGACCGAGTCCTTCGGCGCTTCACCGCGCACCTCGGCGATCGCGTCTTCCAGCATCTGCGCGTAGAGATCGAAGCCGACCGCCTCGATGCTGCCCGACTGCTCCTTGCCCAGCAGGTTGCCGGCGCCGCGAATCTCGAGGTCGTGCGAGGCGATGTTGAAGCCCGCGCCCAGCTCGGTGAAGGCCTGCAGCACCTCCAACCGCCGCTCGGCGTCCTTGGTGATGGCGCGGCCGTGCGGCACCAGCAGGTAGGCGTACGCGCGTTCCTTGCTGCGGCCGACGCGCCCGCGCAGTTGGTAGAGCTGCGAGAGCCCGAACTGATCGGCGCGGTTGACGATCATCGTGTTGGCGGTGCTGATGTCGATGCCGCTCTCGATGATGCTGGTCGACAGCAGCACCTGCGCGCGCTTCTCGATGAACTCGAGCATCACCTTCTCGAGCTGGCCTTCGCCCATCTGCCCGTGGCCCACCGCGATGGTCACGCCCGGCACCAGCGCCTTCAAGAACTTCTCCATCGAGGCGATGGACTGCACGCGGTTGTGCACGAAGTACACCTGCCCGCCGCGCTGAATTTCGCGGGTGATGGCTTCCTTGATCTGCACCTCGTCGAACTTGTTGACGAAGGTTCGAATCGCCTTCCGGTCGGCTGGCGGCGTGGTGATGAGCGAGAGATCGCGAATGCCGCTCATCGACATGTTGAGCGTGCGCGGAATGGGCGTGGCCGTCAGCGTCAGCGAGTCGACGTTGGTCTTCAGCTTCTTCAAGGCCTCCTTCTGCTTGACCCCGAACTTCTGCTCTTCGTCGATGATCATCAGGCCCAGGTCCTTGAAGCCGACCTCGCTGTTGAGCAGCTTGTGGGTGCCGATGAGAATGTCGACGCGGCCCTCGCGCGCCTTCTGCAGCACCTCGCGCACCTCGCTGGTCTTCTTGAGCGAGCTGATCACGTCCATCGTGACCGGGTAGCCGTCGAAGCGGCGCTTGAAGCTCTCGTAGTGCTGGTGGGCGAGCAGGGTGGTGGGCACCAGAATCGCCACCTGCTTGCGGTCGAGCACCGACTTGAAGGCCGCGCGCATCGCGACCTCGGTCTTGCCGTAGCCCACGTCGCCGCAGACCAGCCGGTCCATCGGCTCGGTCTTCTGCATGTCGGCGATGACGTCTTCGATGGCCTTGAGCTGGTCGGGCGTCTCTTCGAATTCGAAGTCGGCCTCGAACTGGCGGAAGTAGCGGTCGGGCGCGCTGAACGCGTGGCCGGGGTGGGCGCGACGCTCGGCGTAGAGTTGCAGCAGGTCAGCCGCCATCTTCAGCAGTTGTTCCTTGACCGCCGCCTTGCGCTTCTCGAACGAATTCGTGCCCAGCTTGTCGAGCGCGATCTTCTCGGGGTCGCCGCCGGTGAACTTGCTGATGAGCCGCATGCGGCTGACGGGCAGGTACACCTTGTCGCGACCGGCGAACTCGAGCACCAGGAAGTCGGCGCTGACCTGGTTGACCTGCATGGCCAGCAGGCCCGCGTAGCGGCAGACGCCGAAGTCGGCGTGCACACAGAGGTCGCCTTCCTTCAGGTCCTTGAACGAGGCGGCGAAGCCTTCGGCGGCCGAGCGACGGCGGCGGGTCTTGCGACGGGCGCGCGCGCCGAAGATGTCTTCGTCGCTCAAGACCGCCAGGTGGCCGCGCGGGTCGACGAAGCCCTGGCTGACCTCTCCGACGAAGAGGTGGGCCATCAGGTTCGGCTCGTGCGCCGGAGGCTTCCCGTCGAAGGGCTCGGGGTGCGTGGTGGTGCGCACGTTGCGATCGCCGAGCAGCCGGCGCAGCCGGTCGGCCTGACCCGCGGTGCCGCACGCCACCACCGTGCCGTAGCCCTCGTCGCGCCACCCGCGCAGCTTGTCGATGAGCGGGGTGAGCGCGCTCTCTTCGCCGTGGTGGTTGCGAATGTCCTCCCGCAGCTCGCGGGTGCTGCCCAGGGTGAACGAGGCCGGCGCGGCGTCACTCACGGTCAGCGACAGGCCTCCGCCCTCGGCCACCCGGAACTTCGCGAGGCCTGCCCGCACCTCGTCGCGCGACAGGAAGTGCGCCGCGGGCGGCAGGGTCAATTCCATGCGGCGCACGGCGTCGGCGTGGCTGCGCTCGACGTCGGTGAACAGCTCGTCGAGCGTGCGGTCCTGCCCCGCGGGCTCGTCGACCCAGACCACCGGGTTGGGGTGCCATTTGGCGAGGTAGTCGAAGACCGTCGACAGGCCGCCGGCGAAGAAGCCGGGAAGCAACCCTTCCATGCCCGAGCCGACGATGCCCTCGCGAATCTGCTCGAGCCGCTCGCGCACCTTCGAGGTCGGCACGTGCTGCGCGTCGCCGGCCTCGCGCACCGCCAGCTCGGCCTGCTTCTTGGTGGTGTCCGAGAGGAACAGCTCGCGGGCAGGCAGCAGCGTCAGTTCCTTGATGTTCTCGATGGTGCGCTGGGTGTCGGGGTCGAAGCTGCGCATCGCTTCGACGGTGTCGCCGAAGAACTCGAGCCGCACGGGGTGATCGTGCAGCGGCGGGAAGACGTCGAGAATGTCGCCGCGCAGGCTGAAGGTGCCGGGGTCTTCGACCAGGGGAGAATTGCGGTAGCCGATGTTGGCCAGCTTGAGCGCCAGCGCGTCGCGGCCGTGGTCCTGCTCGAGGCCGACCAGCTCGCTCAGGCCGTTCATCACGGTGGGGGGAATGACCTTGCGGGCCAGCGCACGCACCGAGAGCACCAGCGCGGGAAAGTGCGAGCCCTGCACCAGGTGGAAGAGCGCGCCCAACCGCTCGCCCACCACGTTCTGGTCGGGCACCAATTCGTCCCACGGCAGCACTTCGTCGGCGGGCAGCCGCACCACGCGCGGCGCCAGGCGCGGCCCCAGACCACCGAGGAAGAACGCGAGGTCGCCGGCCAGGGCGTCGGCCGCGTCTTCGTCGACGGTCACGCACACCAGCGGGGCGTCGAGGTCACGGTGCAGGCGCGAGAGCACCCAGGCGCGCGCAGCTCCGGTCAGACCCGTGGTGCGGGCCCGCTGGCCTGGAACGAGGGACTGGCGCAGCGTGAGGTAGGCGTCCGACGACATGGCCCGTCGGCTAACACGGACGGGTGGTCGCCTGCAGTGTCAGATCGAGGTGGTAGAAGAATGGTGGGGCATGGGGCCTCGCGTTTGGTCGGGGCGGTTCGATAGGGTTGGAGGGCGGCGACGATGGTGGGTTTCGTGAAGCAGTATGTGCGCGAGAGGAGTTCGAGGCCATGGAACAGGCGGTCGACAGGCTGTCGGGGAGCGTCGAGCGCCTGAGCGTTCGGACGGACGAGCTGTCAGGTCGAGTCGAGCGCCTGAGCGTTCGGACGGACGAGCTGTCAGGTCGAGTCGACCACCTGAGCGTTCGGACGGACGAGCTGTCAGGTCGAGTCGACCACCTGAGCGTTCGGCTGGACGAGCTGTCAGGTCGAGTCGACCACCTGAGCGTT
>CAIWFK010000842.1 GCA_903911905.1 uncultured Myxococcales bacterium | reverse complement strand
TCAGGGTGTCGACCACCACCGGGTCGAACAGGGTGCCCGACTTCTGGTGCAGGTAGTCGAGCGCTTCCTGCTTGGTCATCACCCGGCCGAAGGGGTTGAAGGGGTTGCGGGTCAGGTCGAAGAAGGCGTCGACCGCGGCGATGATGCGCGCGCCCGAGGTGATGTCTTCGCCCTTCACGCCCTGGGGAATGCCCGAGCCGTCGAAGGCCTCGTAGAGCTGCGCCAGAATGCCGTTGACCCCACCCGGCAGGTGCACGGTCTCGAACAGCTTGATGGGGGCCCGCAGGAAGCGCTTCGCGTCACCCTTGCTGTCGGGCTGCTCGGCCAGCGAGACCAGCGTGTAGTGCCGGTCGGCCCGCTTGCCCAGGTCGTGCAGGTAGGCCGCCACCGAGGTGTGCGAGACCTCGCGCGGCTGCAGGCCCAGGCGCCGGGCGATGAGCGAGGACTGCCGAGCCACCAGGCCCGAGTGCCCACGGAACTCCTTGCGCGGCAGCTCGAGCAGGCCCACCAGAATGTTCAGGGTCTCGACGAAGTCGTTCTCGCCAACCGTGCCGCGCACCGCCCCCAGCGCTTCGCGCAACTGCGTCGGGTTGATGCGGCTCGACGAACGCCCCGACCCGCTGATGCCGGTGCGGCCCGAGACCTCGGCGATGCGCGATTCACTGCTCTCGTAGCCGCGGCTGATCTGCGACTCGGTCGAGGTGGTGCGGTGCGAGACCGGCGGCCCCGCTTCGAGCGACGAGAACGCAGTCGGGTCACCGTAGTAGTGCTTCTTGATGCCGGCCTGCACCGCTCCCCGCATGCCGACGAAGGGGATCACCTCGGCCATTTCGCAGACGAGGGTGATCTCGGTGACCAGGGCCTGGTTCTGCGGCTCGGCCATCACGATCGAGAGGATCTTGCGCTCGGCGTCGTAGGCGATGGGCAGGAAGTCCTGCGCCTCGGCCATGCGCACCGGCACCTTGTCGAGCACGTCGGGCGCGATTCTGGCCTTGGCCAGCTTGTCGGCCGACACGAACCGCGTCTTGAATTCGGTCGCCAGGAACCGCAGCATCGCGGCTTCCTGCACGAGCCCCAACTCGACCAGGCAGTCGCCCAGTCGGTGGTTGGTGATCTTCTGGTGGCTCAGTGCCGATTCGATCTGCTCGCCCGAAGCGAGCCCTGCCTCGATCAGCTTCTCGCCCAGCCGCTTCGCCATGCGGTCAGCTTACCCCTCGGTCTGACCCGAAGTGGAATTGCTGGCCGGCGCGCCCGCGTCTGCCGCCTTGGGCGGCTCACCCACCAGCTGCGTGAAGGGCTTGAACGCCAGCCCTTCGGGCAGCGACGGGTCGCGCTTGACCTCTTCAGGCTTGCCGCCGCGGTGCTCGACCTTGGGGCCGCGGTCACGGTCACGGTGCTTGCGCTCGGGGCGCTCGGCGCGGGGGGCCGCGTCGGTCTTCTCGGCCACCGCGCCGCCCAGCTTCGCCGCCACCTTCTCGTCGACCAGCCGCTCGACGTACCCGAGCAGCGCGTCCAGCGCCTGCGCCAGCTGCGGGTTCTCGAACAGCTTCTGCACCCGGCGCGGCAGCTTCAGCTCGCGGGCCGGCGCGCTGTCGTCGTGGGCGGCCTTCTTCGCGGGGCGCTCGTCGGCGTGGGCCGGGGCAGGCGCGACCGGCGCGGTCCAGGCGAACTCCTTCGGGTCGATGGGGCCGGGGTCGAGCCGCTCGAGGCGGTCGATCACGATCTGCGACTTGCCGTGGAAGCTGCCCACCTTGCCAGCCACCAGCAGGAAGTCGCCGTCGGTGAAGGCGGTGTCGGCGGCCTCGACGTTGTCGAAGATGCGCGCGTCCACCTCGCCGGTGCGATCGGTCAGCGTCATGGTCATGTACGGCTTGCCCACGCGGCTGGTGTGGCGCTCCTTCCGGGTCGCGCGGAAGACGGTGTGCACCGCCTCGCCGGCCTTCAGGTCCTTCGCATAGACCTTGCGAATCTGTTCCTCGCCGCCGCCGCCCGATGAATCAACGTTCGTATTTTCAGTCTGGTTCACAGGCGTGGCACACTAGCGCACCGCCACGGACAGGCGAGCCGCGTTTTTTCGAAAGAACCACTATGATCTCCCTCACGCTCCTGATGTTGCTTTCGGCCGACGACGCGCCCTGGAAGCTCGACGCCGACAACGACGGGGTGAAGGTCTACGCCCGGGCCCACGCCGGCAGCGAAGTGCGCGAAATGAAGGCCACCGGGCTCATCGACGCGCCGCCCCCCGCGGTGTGGAAGAACATTCGCGACTACGAGGGGTACCCCAAGAACATGCCGTACACGGTGGAAGCGAAGGTCCTCAGCCGCTCGGAAGGCGACAAGGACATTCTGTTCTACAGCCGGCTCGAGACCCCCCTGGTCAGTTCGCGCGACTACATCATCGCGCTCAAGGACGAGAGCGACTGGCAGGACGGCAAGGGCTTCCTGAAGGTCACCTGGAAGGCGGCGCCGAAGGAAGTCGACGCCCAGCTGCCCGAGAAGAAGGACGTGGTGCGCGTGCGGGTCAACGACGGCTACTGGCTGCTCGAGCCGAAGGAAGACGGCAAGAAGACCTTCGCCACCTATTACGTCTACACCGCGCCGGGCGGCTCGATTCCCACCTTCATCGCCAACAGCGCCAACGGCATCGCCGTGCCCAAGGTGTTCGACTCGATTCGCAAGTCGGTGCTCAAGAAGTAGCACCGCCCATCAGCGGTGCGGCTTGCTGCGCTGGTGGGCGTTGGTGGTGACCTTGATCATCACCCCCACCACCACGAAGGCCAGCACCAGGCCCGCGGCCTTCATCTGGGGCGGGCTCAGGTCGATGGTGGTGCCGCCACCCAGGTCCAGGTGGAACGGCTTGGCGGTCAACAGAATGAGCGAGATGGTGCCGAAGGTCACGCCCAGCACCACCCACGCGAACCACGTGCCCAGCCACACCTGATCTCCCGAGCGGCGCGCGCGCATCAGCAGCGGGAAGGTGTTGGCCTTGCGCCACATCGTCTTGCCTTCTTCGAGCAGCTCGTCGTCGGGTTCGATCAACCCCAACAGCCAGGCCTGTTCGACCTGGCCAAAGCTGCCGTACTCGAGCTCGCCCG
>CAIWFK010000841.1 GCA_903911905.1 uncultured Myxococcales bacterium | reverse complement strand
CGGCCAGGCGAATGCGAATCTGCTTTCCGCCCGCGGCCGTTTCCTGAATGGGAATCAGGCGGCGCAGCACCAGAATCAGGTCTTCGCGCTTGCCCTGCGCGTCGAACAGGTCGCGCAGCGCCTCGAGCGCGCCCTTGTGCCGCTGGTCGCGCTCGAGCACCGCCTTGAAGCTGGCGATGGCCTCGTCGGGCTTGTCGAGCGTCAGCAACACCCGGCCCAGGCGATCGTTGAGCCGAATGAGCTCGCGCGGGTCGACGGTGAACTGCAGCTTCCAGGTCAGCAACTGCTGCAGCGCTTCGGACCGCTTCGAGCGCTCGTACAGCCGGGTCAGCGCGTCGAAGGCCTGCTCGTTGCGGGAATTCTTCTCGAGCAGCTCGCGGTAGAGCGCGATCGAATGGTCGAGGTTGTCAGGGTTCTCCGAGCTGACCAGCGCCATGCGGGTCAGCACCCGCTCGCGCTCGGGGCCCGAGACCAGGTCGCGCTGCAGCTCGAGCACCCGGTACAGCTTGTCGTTCATGCCCGCCTGCTCGTAGAGCACCTCGAGCGAGCGAATCGACGGCAGGTGACGGCCGTCGCTCGTGAGTACCTGCTCGAAGGCCCCGGCCGCGCGGTCGGGGTTGTCGAGCTTTTCCATCGCCAACTGCCCCAGGCGGAAGGCCACCGCCACCCGGTCGGCGTTCTCGGTCACCAGACTCAAGAGCGCGTCGAGCACCTCGGCCTGCTTCGCCGGCTGGCCCAGTTCGCCGTACAGGCGATCGAGCGCGGGCAGCACCCGCGGCGACAGCTCGGGCTCGGTCGACCTCGCGCGTTCGTAGAACTCGACCGCCCGGTCCTTCTCGCCCAGGCGCTGCTCGAAGAGCTGCCCCAGAATCAGGCACACCTCGGCCGCGTCGGAAGGTTCCCCCACCCGCGGCAGCTCTTCTTCGAGCGCGTGAGCCAGCTCGTCCCACGAGCCGGCGGCGGTACCGTCGGCCACCAGTCGGGTTCGCACCGAGCGATCGTTGGGGTCTTCCTTGTACGCGCGGTACAGCGCGAGGAAGGCGAGCTCGGGCTCACCCTGCCCTTCGCGCACCGTCGCCAGCTCGGTCAACAGCGTCTTACGCTCGACCGCATCGGGGCTGACCTGCACCCGCGCCTCGAGCAGCGCCGCCAGCTTGAGCGGCTCGGCGTTGCGCCGGTAGGCCGTCAGCAACAGCTCGACCGCCACCTGGTTCTGCGGTTCTCGCTGCACCAGGGCCTCGACCCGCGCCAGGGCGCCGGCGTTGGCCGGGTTCTTCGCCAGCAGCTCGCCGTACAGCTCGAGCGCGCCCGACTTGTCGAGCAACCGCGTCTCGCGCACCAGCGCCAGGCGCAGGGTCAGCTCGGGCGCTTCGTCGTCGCCCACCAGCTTGAGCCGGCGGCCCAGCGCGTCGGCCAATTCGGGCCAGCGCTGCTGCGCTTCACACAGCTTTTCCATGCGGGCCAGCGTCGCCACGTCGTCGGGCTTGAGCTCGAGCAGCCGGCGGAACGAGGTGATCGCCGCCGCCGGGTCCTTGAGCTGCTCGTCCTGCAGCGAGCCGACCTGGAAGAGCAGCGCCACCCGCCGCGCGGTGTCTTCTTCGATGGTCAACTGCCGCTTGAGCACCTCGAGCAGCTCGTTGACCCGACCCTGCCGGCCCAGCAACTGGCCCACCTGGTCCATCGCCTCGGGGTCGGTGGGCGCCAATTCGAGCACCCGCTTCCACGATTCGACCGCTTCCTGTTCTTCGTCGTTCTGGGCCTGAAGCCGACCCAACGCCCGGTAGAGGTTGGCCCGGGCGGCGTCGGTCGACGCGCGGGGCGCCACCTCGGCCAGCAACGAGACCATCTCGTCTTCGGCGTCGGCGCTCTTGTAGAGCTGCAGCGTCAACTCGAGGCTGCGGCCGTCGTCGGGCAGTTCACGCAGGGCCCGCGCCGAGGCCACGAAGGCCATCTCGGGGTTGTCCATGTTCTGCGAATAGATCTCGGCCATCTTCCGCAACAGCTCGGCCCGCTCGGGGGCCTGCGGTTCTGCCGTGACCCGCGCCTCGAGCATCTGCACCTGCTTGAGGTGATCGCCTTCCTTCGCAAACACCGGTTCCAGCGTGCTCGCGGCTTCGCCCTTGAGTTGATTGTCGGAACGCGCCATCTCTTCGAGTGCGCCGACCGCCCCTGCGTGAGCGGGCTTTCGACGCAACACCTCCTGCAACGTGGTGAGGGCTCCCCGCGGGTCGGAGAGCCTCGCTAGCTTCAACCGGGACAGGCGCACCATCAACTCCAGCGCCTCTTCTTCCTGCTGATTCGTCTCGGCCAGCGCAATTTCACGGCCCAACAGCGCGGCCAGCTCGGGCCAGCGCTCCATTTCGCTCAAGATGCGGGCCAACAGCTTGATCGCGTTGGCGTCGTCGGGCTTGCGCTCGAGAATGGCCTGGTAGCACTGGGCGGCCATCGCCTTGTCGCTGAGCGTGTCTTCGGCCAGCGTCGCCAGCTCGAAGAGCAGGTTCAACTGCATCGTCGGGTTGGTCTCGAGCGCCAACTGCCGCCGCATCACGATCGCCAGCTCGCGGAACTGGCTGGTGCGGCGGAAGATGCGCCCGAGCGTCTCGAGCACGAAGAGGTCCTTCGGGTTGCGCGCCAGCACCTCGTTCCACGAGCGGCTGGCCAGGTCGTAGCGCTGCAGCCGGTCGCCCTGAATGACCGCCAGCCGCCGCCACAGCTCGCCGGTCAACGGCTCACCCAGCTTGCGGTCGATGGCGTCTTCGTAGGCGCTGGTCAGTTCCTCGAACGCGCCCAGGTCGGCCGCCAGGCGCTCGAGCCCCTCGCGCACCTCGTCGCTGCGCGGGTCTTCGGCGAAGGCGCGCAGCCGGGCCGTCAACGCCAGGCTCTTCTGCCCCACCGCCTCGCGCAGCTCGGCGATCTCGAGCAGCAGGGGCACCCGCCGGCTGACGTCGACCGAGGGCAGCCGCAGCTCGAGCACCTCGACCAGCTTCTTCAGGTCGTTCGCGCTGCGGTACACCGGTTCGAGCAACTGCGCCGCCACCAGGCGCACCGCCTCGTGGCCCAGCAGGCGCTCGAGCCCCGCCACCGCCTTGCCGTCGGTGGGCGCCAGCGACAACGCGCTGGCCCAGGCCCGCACCGCTTCGACGAACTGCTCTTCGCGCTCGAGCAAGGCCGCGCGCTGTTCGACGAAGCCCAGCCGGGTCGCGTCGTCGGTCGCGCCCATCGCCAACTGGTCGAGCACGTCGGCCTGCTCGGCGAAGCGGCGGGTGCGCGCGTAGAGACGGTCGAGCCCCAGCAGCACCTCGGTGGTGTGCGAAATGGTCAGTGCGTCGCGCAACAGGTCGATGGCCCGCCCGTCGTCGCCCGCGGTCTCGAAGGCCTCGCTGGCCTTGACCAACAAGGCGAACCGGTCGGCCGGGGTGGCTGCCAGCGCCGCCTGTTTTTCGTACACCTCGGACAGGCTGCGGGCGTTCTGCGACTTCTCGTACAGCCGGCCCAGCGCGTCGAGCGCCTGCCGGTCCTGCGGCAGCACCGCGAGCAGGGCCTGCCAGTCGCGGGTGGCGTCGTCGGTCTCACCCAACTGCTCACGCAGCTCGGCGGCGCGCCGCAGCAGCGCCGGTCGCCCCGCGTCGGTCGCCGCCAATTCCTCGGCGGTCGACTCGTAGATCTCGGCCAGCTCGCCGAACGACCCGGTGGCCCGGGCCAGCCGCTCGAGCTCGGGCTGCACCGCCTCGCGATCGAGCCCGTCGGTGAAGGCCTTGAGCGCGTTCATGAAGGCGCTCTCGGGCTGGTTCAGGTCACGCTCGAGAATGCCGCGAATCTCGTGGGTCAACTGCACCCGCTCGGCGGTGCTGGCCGCGGTGGCCAGGCGCGCCTCGCGAATGGCGATGCGCCGCTGGTGATCGCCCGTCGAAGCCAGCACGGGGTCGAGCAGCTCGGCGGCCGCCGCGTTCTCGGGCTGCGCGCTGCGGGCCCAGGCCTCGAGCGCTTCGCGGCTCCCCTCGTGCGACGAGTCTTCGGTCAGAATCTGCCGGTACACCTCGAGCGCGCCGCGGCGATCGCCCAGCTTCGTCTGCCGCAGCGTCGCCAGGCGGAAGGCCAGCTCGCGCCCCTGGGGCGATTGCCCTTCCTGGTTGCGGCGCAGCTCGAGTGCGAAGGCGAGCTCCTGCGGGCGCGCCAGTTCGGTGTACAGCCGATCGAGCGCGGCCGCGGCGTCGCGGGCCAGCACGTCGCGCGCGGCGATCTGCCGCCAGTTCGCGGCCGCGCGCTCGAGATCGCCCAGCTTCTGCTCGCACAACGAGGCCGCTTCGCGATCGAGCGCGCTGCGCGCCGCGGGGTCGGTCTCGAGCATCGCCAGCCGTTCGATCACCGGCACCAGCTCGCTGAACTCCTCGCGCGCGCGGTGCAGGCGCAGCAGCGAGCGCAGGGTCTCGACGTTCTTGCCGTCGATCGCCAGCACCTGGTGCAGGTGGTCGACCGCCCGGGGCTGCTGGTTGAGCTTCTTCTCGTAGACGTCGGCCAGCTCGCGGTGCAGGGCCAGCGCCGCCGGCCCGCCCGGCTCGACCAGCTCTTCGAGCACCTCGGCGTAGCTGTCGAGGGCGTCGGCGTCTTCGGCAGCCGAGCGGGTCGCCGAGCGAATCTCGACGTCGTCGGGCGCCAGGCGCAGGGCCGAGGCCAGCGCCGCGAAGGCCTGCTCGGGCTGCCGCAGGCTCACCGAGTGCACCGCAGCCGCGCGCCGCAGGGCGGTGATGCGCTCGAGGTTGTCCTTCGCGCTCTCGGCGATCACCTGCAGCACCGCCACCTGCTTGCGGTGATCGTTGGCCACTTCCCACGCGGGCAACAGGGTGCGGGCGGCCGCTTCGCGGTGATCGGGGTCGTTGAGCAGGTTCTCGAGGGCGGCCAGGGCGTCGGGGTCCGACGGCTTGCGGGCCAGCACTTCGCCGTACTTGCGAATGGCCTCGGCCTTGTCGCCCAGCGCGGTCTCGAGCAGCCGGGCCCGGGCCACGCCCAGCGCGCCCGCCTTCTCGCGGTCGCCCGCCGCTTCGTAGAGTTCGATCAGCCGGGCCTGCACGTCGACCAGCTCGCGCACCTGACCGCCCGCCTCGAGCCGCGTCGCCAGCCTGGGCAGGTGCTCGAGCTCGGGGGCGCCGCTGCGAATGGCCTCGACGATCGCCGCCGCGGCCTCGCGCGGCCGACCGAGTTCGAGGTTCGTCTCTTCCAACTGGAACAGCAGGGTCTGCCGATCGTCGCCCTCGGCCAGGCCGACCCGCGCCCGCAGCACCGGCTCGAGCTCGCCGAAGCGCCGCGCGCGGGTGAACACGTCGGACAACTGGGTGAGCAACGAGGCGTCGGTGGGGCTCTTGGCCAGCGCCGCACGCAGCGCCTGCACCGCGTCGTCGACCGCGCCCGCCTCTTCGGCCAGCACCGCGGCCTGCGAGAGCAGCGAGACCGACAGGGCCGGGTCTTCGACGTGGCTCGCGCGCTCGGTGAAGAACCGCGCCAGTTCGGGCTGGGCCTTGACCTGCCGCGACAGCCGCACGGCCTCGGCGCGGAAGGTGGTGTCGGCCGGGTCGAGCGCCACGCCACGCAGCCGCAGGTCGAAGGCGGCCCGCTCGTCGAGCAGCCGCTTCTCGGTGGTCTGGGCCAGCAGCGAGAGCAGGCTCTTCTGCTCGTCGCGGTCCTGCACGGAATTGAGCTGCACCAGCAGCGAGGCGACCTGGCGCTGGTAGTCGCCATTGCGCGCGTAGATGGGGGCCAGCGCGCGGCTGACGTCGGCCTGGCGAATGCCCTGCGCGGCCAGCCGCTCGAGCCCGCCCACCACACCCGCCGCCTCGACGCCCTCACCCAGCAGGTTCAGGTACAGGCGCGCGGCCTCGTCCTTCCGGTTGAGCCGCTCGGCGCACAACTGGGCCAGGCGCGCCCGCCATTCCTGCCGCTCGGTGGCCGAATCGGCCACCGCCATCAGCCGCTCGGCGACGGTCGCCACCTCTTCCCACCGGCCCAGGTTGGCCGCAGCCGCGCCCAGCTTCTTGAGCGTCGGCACGCTGTCTGGGTCGAGCTCGAGAATCTGCCGGTACACCATGGCCGCCGCGCTGGGGTCGGCCGCCGACGCCTCGAGCCGCCTGGCCTCGGCCTCGAGCTTGCTGCGCGGGTCCTTCGGCTCGTCCGCCAACGCCTTGCGCACCACCACCAGGGCGGCGGCGGCGGTCGGGTCGTCGGGCAGCCGCTTCTGCACTTCGAGCCACGCTTCCTGCGCTTCCGACGGGCGGGCCAGCTTCTGCAACAGTTCACCCAGGGCGCGCCAGATCAGCGGCTGTGCGTCGACCGGCGCCACCTGGGTCGCGCGGCGCAGCGCGACCGCCAGCTCGGCTTCCTTCCCGGCACGCCCGGCGACCTCGACCAGCGAGGGCAACAGCCCCGACTTCGCCGGGTTCAGCGGCAGGGCCAGGGTGAGCGCGGCGAACGCGCGCACCGGGTCCTTCGAGTCTTCGCACAGCAGGCTGACCAGCTCGCACATCGTCACCCGGTCGTCGATCGACCGCGGCGCCGAGACCGCCAGCTCGAGCCAGGGCCAGAGCCCCTCGAGGTTGCCCTCGTCGACCAGCATCGATACCAGCCGCCAGGCCACCTGCGCGTTGTGGGGATCGAGCGCGATCGCCGCTTCGATGTGGGCGCGCGCGCCCGTGGGGTCGTTGAGCGCCTTGAGCGTCAGCTCGGCCAGGTTGAGCCGCAGCGCGACCTGCACCTGCCTGTCCTTGAGCGTGGCGAGGTGCTTCTCGAGCACCGCGATGCCCTCGGGCACCCGCCCGGTCTCGATGAGCAGCTCGCTGGCCAGCTCGGCGGCGTCGGGGCGCGTGGGGTCGAGCTTGCTGGCCGCCTCGAACGCGGCAGCGGCCTCGGCCTTGTCGTTGACCTTCGAGAGCAGCACCTGGCCGATGCGCAACTGCAGGTCGACCCGGGCCTGCTTGTCGCGTGAATCGTTGCTCAGCTTCGAGAAGATGGTGAGCGCGGCACGAATGTCGCCCATCTTCTCGGCGACCTGCTCGAGCAGATCGAGCGCGTCGGGCATGGCCGGCCAGAGCGCGAAGCAGCGGTCGATCGCTTCCTTCACCTTGTCGACCGCGGTCGGCTCGTAGAAGGCGTAGAGCCGGGCGATCTGCAGCGACTGCCGCGCAGCCTGACGGCGATCGCGTTCTTCGAGCGAGGCGGCCTTGAGCCCCTTCACCTTCTCGCGCCAGACGTACTCGAGCTTCGAGAGGTCCTTCTGCACGGCCTGGGCCCGGGCGTGCTTGCCGTCGATGCTCAGGGCCCGAACCAGCGCGCGGGTGGCCAGCGCGTGTTCCTGCGGGTGCAGCAACAGCCGCTCGGCGAAGTCGGCGTATTCGTCGGCCAGCTCGCGATCGCCCAGGGCGGCGCGCTCACGCTCGAGCGATTCGAAGGCCGAGGTGTAGCGTGCCTCGCCCAGCAGGATCGTGCGGGCGCGCTGGTAGCTCGAGCGGTCCTGGGGCGCGGCGCGCGAGGCCAGTTGGTAGCAGAGCACGGCACGATCGCGGCGCTGCAGCTTCGTCTCGAGCAGCTCGCCCGCCTTCAGGTGCAGCGCGGCGGCATCGGGGCCGGGCGTGACCAGCGCCAGCTTCTCGAGGGTATCGGCCAACTGGGCGAAGTCGTTGCGCTGCTCGTAGATCGACCGCAGCGCCTCGAGCGATTCGCGCGAGCCCGGCGCGTACACCAGGGCGCGACGCAGCAGCTCTTCGGCGCGCACCGGGTTGCGCAGACGGTCGCGTGACAGCTCGGCCGCGCGGCACAACAGGTGCGCCGCTTCGTCAGAGCCCGGAACCTCGCGCGAGCGCGACTCGTAGAGCTTGATCAGCTCTTCGACACGACCCGACCGCTCGAGGGTCGCCTCGACTTCGCCAAAAGGCTTCTCTGAAGCAGTCGTCATGAAGGCGGGCGCAGTCTAGCGCCCGCCTGCGAGACAAAACGAGGAAATACGAGGCTTTTCGTTCACGCGGCCGGTTTGGGCATTCCCTCGGCTGCGAGCGCAAACCAGGCAGCCGGCCGGGGTGGGCTTGCTCCTCGACGGCCCTCGTTGCGAGGGGCTGACGGGCGGAGCCAGCAGGGCGAGCAACGCCACGCCGTCGCCCACCTGCCTCGAGGCCGTTTGGAGGTCCTGCCTGCCTTGCCCAGCACGGCGATCGAACCTGTCCCGTTTGGCAGCCCGTCGACCTCGAAGCGAATTGCTCCACCCTGGCGAAAATCTGGTCGCCCGGGGTACCAGGTGCGGCGGGCTCGTCACCCGCCGCACCAATGACACGCTCAGCTCACGCCTGCGCGGTCGGCGGCGCGTCGACCGCAGGCGCCGGCACCGCGACCAGCTCGGCCTCGGCACCAGCAGCCGGAGCCGTCTCGGCGGCCGGCCTGGCCTTCGGCTCGGGGCGGGGCAGCGCCTTCACGCGCTCGGCGTTGGCCGCGTCGCCGGCCTTCCCGTAGAACTCGGTCGCCTTGTCGAGCTGGCCGGCCGCTTCCATCAGCTCGGCGGCCTGCTTGAAGTCGCCGAGGTCGGCGAACACCAGCGCCGCCTTGTCCTTGCGGTTGGCCGCCAGGTACACCTGCGCGGCGGTCTTCTGGTCGCCCAGCAGCTCGAGCCAACGCGCCTTCTGCAGTTGGTTGTTCTCGGCCTCGGCGCGGGCCAGCTCGGCCTTGGCGAACGCGGTCGCGTCCTCACCCAGCTTCAGCTTCTGCATGAAGTGGAACGCCTTGGGGCCGGGCAGCGCCTTGAGCGCCTCGATGGCCTCGGCCTTCTTGCCCACGGTCATCAGCACGGTGGCCGCGCCCAGGCGGTCGCCGCGCTCGATGAGCTTGGTCACCTCGAGATCGCGCACGCGGTTGGCACCCGCGTAGTCCTTCGCGCGCTCGTAGGCCTTGCGGGCCAGCGAGTACTTCTGCGCGCGCTCCCACGCCAGGGCGGCCTGATCGAACTGCGCCGCGCGCTCGTAGAGCTTGGCGATCGAATCGAAGTCGCCGCGGGCGACGTGCAATTCCATCAGCTTTTCCCACGACTGCGCGCGCTCGAGCGCCTCGATCACCTCTTCGGGCTTGAGCTTGGCCGACAGCGCGGTGACCTGCGCGTCGAGCTTGCCGAGCGCCGCGTTGCGCAGCGCCGACTTGAGATCGCCGCCGGCCTCGTACACGCGGGCCGCGTCGGCATGCGCCGCGTTCTTCTCGAAGATGCGGCCAGCGTCGCGGGTGCGACCCAACTGCTCGAGCTTGGTGGCGTCGGCCTTCCAGTCGCCGGTCGTCACGAAGGGCTCGGGGCGCTCCCGGCGGGGGCCGCGCTCGGCGCGGTCCGACCGCTCGCCACGGGGGCCGCCACGATCGCCGCGCTCACCGCGGGGGCCACGGCCACCGGCGTGCTTGTCGTTGCCGCGCTCGGTGCGCTCGGCGCGAGGCGCCGCCGCGGGAATGGCCAGGTCGGCCTCGGTGGGCTGACGGCCGGCGTTCTCGAAGGCCACCGCCGCGCGATCGCGATCGGCGACCGACGACCAGATGAGGCCGATCGAGAACTGCACGTCGTGCCACGCCGCCACCCGGGGGTCGACGGCAGGCGCCGCCGGAGCCGCAGGAGCCGCCGCGACGGGAGCCGCTTCGGTGGCAGGGGCCGCGTCGGCCGCAGGCGCGTCGGCCGCGGGGGCCTCGGCGACCGGCGCTTCGGCGGCAGGCGCCTCGGCGGCCGCTTCGGCCTTCGGCTTGGGCAGACGGGTCACGCGCATCAGCGAGGTGATCAGCTTGCCGCGGGTGTTCAGATCGAGCTTGTCGATCGTGGTGCGCATGGGCTTGAGCGACTTGAGCACCTCGTTCAGCGGCGCCTTCATCGACACGAAGTCGGCCTTGGTGATGGCCTTCTCGACCGCGCTCAGCTCGTTGACGACGCGGTAGCCCGCGCCTCCGCCAGCTCCGTCCTTGCGGTCCCGGCCGCCTCGGCCACCGCGATCTCCGTCGCGGCCGCCACGGCGATCACCGCCGCCGCCGCCCTTGTCTCCAAAGCTGAAGCCTTCTGGACGATTTCCCTGGCCGCGCTGCCCGGGGCCCTTCGCCTTCGTGTCCTGAGTGGTCATGGTCGTTGCTCTTGGCACTGCAAACCCGGAAAAGCCCGGGCACGAGGGTGCCTTCGCCTGCAACGAGGCATTCCGTCAAGGCCCCTCTGCCGATTCAGGCCGAACCCGGGCTCAGCGCCGCAGGGTCGCAGCCGACTTAGAACGAATACTTCACGGTCGGCAGAATCGAGAAGCCAATGGTCTGGGTGAGCACCATGAAGTTGAACTTGGCTTCGACGCCGATGCTGAAGTGGCGCAGCTTGGTGAAATATTCGACGCCAGGGCCCGCCGAGAGCAGCACGTCGAGCCGGTTGAGCAGCGCCGCGGGGCTGTAGAAGACCACGCCGCCGGCCGCGTGCACGTAGATCCACGTTCGCTTGACGTTCTGGGAGTCGTCGAGGCCGATCAGGCGAACCTTCACGCCCACCCCGGGGATCATCGAGCCGAAGTCGCCCGACGCCGTGCCGCCCGAGTAGCCCGTGTAGTCGCTGCCCATCTTGTTCGCGGTGGCGAGCAGGAAGATCGACGGCGAGACGCGGTCGCCGATGTCGAAGCCCATGTCGAGCTCGACGGCCTGCCCGCTGGCGAAGTACGACCTCGAGTTGCCGCTGGCCGGAGGGTTGACCACGCCGAAGAAGCCGCCGCGGGCCTCGAAGTAGAAGCCGCGCTCGATTTCCTGAATGGTCGGCGCCTTCTTGTCCTCGACCTTTTCCTGGGCGAAGCAAGCCGTCGCGGTCAGCGCCAACACGAGAGCAGAGAAGCGGGTCATGGGGCGGGCACCCTAGCAAGAAACGCGGGCCCGAAGGCCACGGGAAACAACTCGGCCTCTCCAGGTTTCCCCGAAGAGGCCGAAGAACGTCAGCAGCGCATGGGGGTCACGACCCCGACTGCTTGAAGATGAACGGATAGGTCACGAGCACCATGCCGCCGCCCTTGGGCTTGGGGAAGATCCAGGTGCGCACGCGGCCGGCCACGCAGGCCTCGAGCTCGGCGTTGTTCACCGTGGTCTGGGCCACCGACGAGGTCGAGACCGTCCCCTGCGCCGAGATCAT
>CAIWFK010000840.1 GCA_903911905.1 uncultured Myxococcales bacterium | reverse complement strand
GGTCTTGCCCACGCCGCCGCTGCCGACGGTGACCAACACCGAGTGCCCGCGCACCGCGTCCGAGAACACGCTCACGCGGCCCCCAGGGTGGCGGCGATCTGTTCGATGGCCTTTCGGCCGAAGGGGTCGGCGAAGAGCCGCGGCACGGTCACCACCGGCACGCCCAGCGTCGCCAGGCGCTCGCGGCTGGTGGTGCTCGCCGCCGCGCGGAACTCGTGGGTGTGGGTGGTGGGGCCCAGCGCCGTGGCGGCGGTGGCCTCGACCTCGGCCGGGGTGAAGCGCGAGGCGATGGCGCCGTTGAGCACCACCAGCGAACAGGTCAGGTGAACCTTCGAGCCGAGCGTGGCCGCCAGCTCGAGCGTCTCGTTGACCGGCAGCTCTTCGGGCAGCGACACCAGCACCACCCCGGTGGTCTTCGGGTCGACGAGCAAATCACGCATCCACAGCGCTTCGTCGGCCATCGCGCCCGGAGGCACCGTGTCGAGAATCACCTGGGGCACCGAGAAGAAGGTGATGGCGTGGCCGGTGGCCGGCGCGTCGATGATGATGCGCTCGAAGCGCGGGCTGCCGTCGGGCCGCTTTTCCCGCAGGTGGAACAGAATCTTCCCCAGCATCACCAGTTCCTGCAGCGACGGAATGAAGCGCAGGAAGTACTGCATCACCTTGTTCTGGAAGACCGCGTTGTAGATGCGCTCGAACTTCAGAATCATCAGCGCGTATTCGTGCATCGCTTCCTGCGGGCGCACGTCGACCGCCCAGAGGTTCTCTTCCAGCGAGGCGATGTCGGGGCCCGCGGGGGGCCGGCCGAGCAGGGTGGCGATGCGCTCCTGGGTGTTGACCTCGCAGACCAGCGTGCGCCGGCCTTCACGCGCGCTCTGCAGCGCGAGCGCGGCGGCGACGGTCGTCTTGCCGACGCCTCCCTTGCCGGTCACGATGATGAGGCGTTTCTGGGACAAGTCTTCGACCACGAGCAGCGGCACATTGACATGGCCCGAACTGAAACGCAGCATCCGCCGCCATGCTCAAGGACAACCCTGTGATGAAGCGGCTGGTGGCGACTGGCGAAGAGCGCATCGGCAAGCTGGTGCAGCAGTTGATGGCCAACGAGACCTTCGTGCTCGGGGTGCAGTCGATTCTCTCGCGCGGCCTGTCGGCCAAGGGCACGCTCGACAAGAGCCTGCGCTCGGCGCTCTCGGCCATGAACCTGCCGTCGACCGCCGACCTCGAGGCCCTGCACGACAAGATCGACGACCTCGAGAAGCTGCTCGGTGCGCTCGAAGGCAAGGTCGATCAGCTCGTCGAGAAGAAGTGAACGTGGGCACGCGCCGCATCGCCTTCATCAACGAGACGGGTGGGGTGGGCAAGACCACGCTCGCGGTGAACGTGGCCGCCTTCTTCGCGCTCAAGCGCAACAAGCGGGTGTTGCTGCTCGACCTCGACACCCAGGGGCATGCCGGCAAGTCGCTGGGGCTCGACGTGCGCTCGCTCTCGCCCACCATGTTCCACCTGCTGACCCGCGACGACGTGTCGCTCGACGCGGTGACCCGCGCCACGGCGGTGAAGAACCTGTGGGTGGTGCCGGCCCGAAAGGACATGGCCGACTTTCCGGTGAGCGCCGCCAACCTGCCCGAGCGCGAGCATCGCCTGGCTCGCCGGCTGGCCGACCAGGACGGGCGCTACGACGTGTTGGTCTTCGACGCGCCGCCGTCGATGGGCCTGGTGACCACCAACGTGCTGCTGGCCGCCAACGAGGTGGTCATTCCCGTGGGCACCACCTACCTGGGGCTCGACGGGTGCGCCGAGATGGCCGCCACGGTCGAGCGGGTGTCCACCCAGTTCAATCACCCCGAGCTCAAGGTGACCCGGGTGGTGCCGACGCTGTACCGGAAGACCGCGCTCTCGGACGAGGTGATCGCCACGCTCAAGGAGCACTTCGATCGCCGGGTCAGCGAGCCCATGCACTTCAACGTCGCCATCGACGAAGCGCAGGGGCACGGCCAGACCATCTGGGAATACGCGCCCTGGAGCCGAGGGGCGACCATTCTGCAGAGCGTGGCCGAGTCGATCGACCGCGCCCGCTGAAGCCGAACGCCAGGGGCTGCTGCTTCAGCCCTTGTGCTTCTTCTTCGCACTCTCGAGCTCGGCGATCTTGTGCTCGAGCTGTTCCAGCCGTTGAACCAGGGTGTTCAGGTCGCGCCCGACCGCGGGCAGGTTGCCGACCACGCTCTCGATGGCCGCCTTGACCCGCTCGTCGACGCGGGTCTGCCAGGCCTCGACCGCCTTCTGCGACTGCTGCAACAGCGCGGCGGGCGTCAGCTCGGCCTCACCTTCGCGGCCCAACAGCGTGCCGATGCGGGTCGCCGCGTCGTGCTTTAGCGTGTCGATGCGCGGGTTGACCTGGGTGCTGATGAATTCGTTGATGCTGTCCTGTGGGCGGCGAATGATCTCGCGCAGCACCGAGAGCGGCATCTGGTTCTTCTTCTTCTCTTCTTCGAAGACGATCTGCGCCAGGGTGACCGAGGTGAGGTCTTCCTTGGTGCGGTTGTCGATGATCTGGACCTCGACGCCTTCCTTCACCATGTCGGCGATCTCGTCGAGCGTGACGTAGCGGCTTTCGACCGTGTCGTAGAGCTTGCGGTTGGTGTACCGCTTGATGACCTTCGGCTCGCGATTCGTGGCTTCGGCTTCGCTCATGACGGACGGCCCCGGGGTGTGCACCCATTGACGCGGTGCGACGTGGCGATTAGCGCCGTTTGCAACAGTCGGCAAGCGCTGGGTGTTCGAAAGGAGGGACGCGCGCGTTTCAGCGTCGGCCACGCCGGGCACGGCTATACTTGTCGCAAGGCCGATGATCGTCACCTGTGGGCAGTGCCAGACCCGGTTCAAGATTCCGGACGACAAGGTCACCGACAAGGGCGTGAAGGTTCGCTGCACCAAGTGCGGCAACACCTTTCGGGTGACGAGGGAAGCGGGCCAGCCCACCGGGGCTTTTCCTGCCGCAGCGGCGGCTCCTGCGCCGGGGCCTGCTCCCCGCGCTGACCCGTTCGCGAAGTTCGGCGCGCCCGGCGAGCCGCCGCCCAACCTCGAACTGACCCGCCCCGGCGTCTTCGCGCTCGGCGTCGAGGCCACCCGGGTGCCCGACATGCGACCTGCGGCTCCGGCCGCGCCGGCTCGGCCGCCAGCCAACGCCTTCGACTTCTCGTCGCTGGTGCCGCCCGCCGCGCCGGCTGGCCCCGCGCCAGCGCCCTTCGATTTCTCGGCCATCGGCTCGACCGGGCCTGCACCGGCGCCTGCCGCCTCTCCAGCCGCGTTCGACTTTGCGGCGCTCGCTGCCCCTGCTCCGGCTGCCAGCGCTGCGGCCTTCGACTTCTCGGCGCTCCCACCGCCGCCCGACTTCGCGCCGCCGCCGGCGCCGCCCGCACCTCGCGCCGCACCGGCCCCGGCGAGCACGACGCCGGCCTTCGACTTCTCGGCGCTCGGAGCGCCGCCTCCGGCTCCGTCGCCCCCCGCCGCGCCGGCGAGTTCGCAGGCCACCACGTTGCCCTCCACGCCGGCGTTCGATTTCTCGGCCTTCGGCGCGCCACCGGCGCCGCCGCCTCCCTCGGGCCCCACGGCGACCTCGTCTGCGCCGTGGCCTCCCACCTCGCCCTCGAAGCGGACGGGTGCGCTGCCTGCCGCCGCGCCCGCACCAACTGCGGCCCCGCCCGACGACTTCTTCGCCGCCTTGCCGCCTTCCGAGACCGCGCCCCACAAGGCGCTGCTCGACCTGCCCGACGAGGTGTCGGCTGGCGCGGCCAGCAACGCGCTGTTCGACATGCCGGCTGCGCCTCCTGCGCCCATGCCAGCGACCGAGCAGGTGCCGGCCTTCGCGCCGCCAGTCTCGAGCCCTTCGAGCCTGGGGCCCGCGCCCATCGTGGCCAGGCCGCCGACGGGCGACGAAGCCCCGCGCCGCAAGCGCACCGCGCTGGGGGTGGTGGTCAACGTGGTCATCGCCGCCGTGCTGGTGGTGGCGTTGGTGGTGGTCGGTTCGGCCTTCTTGAACGAAGGCAAGCTGACCCGCGAAGCGCTCTCGTTCGAGAGCCTGAAGAACACCTTCGCTCCCAGCGCCGAGTTCGTGGCCGCCGACATCTCGAATGGCCTGTACGAGACGCGGTCGGGCCGCTCGGTCTTCTTCGTGCGCGGCGAGGTCACCAACCGCACCTCGAGCGCGACGCGGGTGACGCTGCAGGCCGACATCGTCGAAGGTGACGTGGTGGTGCGTAGCTCGCGTGGGCTGGCGGGAGCGGTGCCGACGCCCGAAGAATTGTTCGCGCTGGGGTCGGGTGACGACCTCGAGACGCTGGCCACCCGGGTGACCGGGCGGGCCACGGTGGTCGAGCCGGGGGCCAGCGCGCCGTTCCTGGTGGTCTTCTACGAATACCCGCCCGACCTGAAGGACTTCCGGGTGCGCGTGCTGGCGAACCGCGACGCCGCCGCGACCGCGCAGCGACCGTGACCGAGCACGAAGCCAGGGAGCACATTCGCCGGCTCAGCGTGCTGGGAGGCGGCCCGCTGGTGTTGCGCCGCGCGGCAGCCCGCGCGTTGGGCTCGCTGCCGGAGGCGGTGGCGACCGACCTGCTCTCGAACCTGTTGCGCCTGGCGCAGAGCCGGTGGGAACCGGCCCTGGTGGTGCTGCCTGCGGTGCTGCGCGCGCTCGAAGAAGACCACGACGCCATTCCCCACCTCGAGACGCTGCAGCGCGTGGCGGCGTTGCATCAGCAGCCCGAGGTCGAGCACCTGTTCGCGGTCGGTCAGGCGACGCGCGAGTACGACTTCGACGCGGCGGCCCGCGCCGACGCCCGGTTGACCTCGTTGCCCCTGGGCACGCTCAAGACCCGCGCGCGGTTGACCACCAACCCCGACGAGCTCGAGCGCCTGGCCATCGTGTCGAACGCGCTGGTCATTCGCGAGGTGCTCAAGAACCCGCGGTTGACCGAGCCCCTGGTGGTGCGCATCGCTTCCCGGCGGCCCGCGCGGCCCGAGCCGCTGGTCGAGATCTGGCGCTCGCGGTGGTCGACCCGGCCGGCCATTCGGCGCGCCCTGGCCTTCAACCCGTACCTGCCGCCCGACGTGGGCGCGAAGATTCTGCCGCTGTTGGCGCGCGCCGACCTGGGCGAACTCAAGTCTGACGCCAGCGTGCACCCGGTGTTGAGGGAACAGGCCTCGCGCTTGCTGTCGCCAGCGCCGCCCTGAACGTCAGCGCTTCTTCGGCTCTTCGACGATCGCGTCTTCGGTGGCCCGCTCGAGTCGGGGCTTCGCGGTGCCGTCGACGAACGGCTCGCCCTGCGAGGCCTTGCGGAACGAATAGACGAACCGGCCGACCGCGTTGCCCAGGGCGCTCATGCGCGAGGCGCTGAAGACGATCATGACGATGATCACGATCATGGTGATTTCGCCGACGCCGAAGTGCATGCCGATGGGTTAGCGCGACGGCCGGGTCGAACGCAACTTGACCTTCGGGTCGCGGCGCGAGACGTACCCGGGCGATGAGAGTGCTGGGTCACCGCGGGGCGAGCCGGGACTTCCCCGAGAACACCATCGAGGCCTTCCTGGAAGCGTCTCGCCAGGGCGCCGATGGCGTCGAACTCGACGTCATGCGCTGCCGCACCGGTGAGCTGGTGGTCTGCCACGACGAGTGGCTCGATCGCCTGGCCGCCGAGCACCTCGAGGTCGCCGCCACCAGGTGGTCTCGGCTCAGGCGGGTCGACGTGGGCTCGCCGCTGGGTTTCGCGCCCGCACGACTGCCGCTGCTCGACGAGGTCTTCGACGCGCTGCCGTCGTCGATGGTGGTCAACGTCGAACTCAAGTGCATCACCGTCGACGACCGCGGCCTGAGCATGGCGGTGGGCGAACGGCTGGTCGACCGCGGCTTGAATGCGCGGGTGTTCGTCTCGAGCTTCAACCCGCTGTGTCTGGTGCGGCTGGCGCGGGCCTTCCCGTCGCTGCGTCGCGGCCTGCTCATCGACCCCGACAAGGCCTGGGCGCCTCAGGCCTGGGGGTGGCTGCCGGTGACGGCGAAGACCTCGGTGCACCCATACTGGCGCCAGTGCACGCCCAAGCGCGTGGCGCGGTGGAAGGCGCTGGGGCTCGAGGTCGCGACGTGGACGGTCGACGAACCCGCCGAGGCCCGAACGCTGCAGGCGATGGGAGTCGACTGGCTCATCACCAACCGGCCAGGCGTGGTGCGAGCGGGGCTGACCGGCTGATCAGAAGTCGAGCCCGATGGTGCCGCTGCCGACCAGCACCGCGCGTACATCGACGGTCTTCCCGGTCTTGTCGTCCTTGAAGCTGCCGATGAGTGAGTACGAGACCTCGGCGCCCAACTGGAAGATGCCCGCGATGAAGCGGAACCCACCGTAGAACCGGTTGTGGCTGTTGGCGAAGGCCTGCACCCCGTTGAAGACGAAGATGTCCTTGAACTGGCCGCCGGGTGAATCGGCGTCGGTCAGCGAGCGGTTGGGGTTGAAGTCGACGTTGCCGCTCGAGGCGCCGACGAAGAGCAGGTTCCAGCCGACATACGGCGTCAGGGTGACCATGCCGCCGATGGCGATCTGCTTGCCGATGCCCAGGTCGAAGCCGCCGGTGGTCAGGTCGAAGTCACGCCCGTTGAGCAGCTTCGAAATGTTCCCGCGCACGCCGATGTCGGGCAGGTAGGTGAAGCCCTCGTTGAGCGCCCACTTCAGCTCGAGCGTGCCGACGCCCATGCGGCTCTGGTTGATCCACGCGGCGCGGGCGCCGAACTCGATCGACGCCGGCAGACCTTTGCGGAAGTGCACCGACGGCATCAACAGCGGCCCCTGGTAGGTGCCGGTGGTGGGCAGCGAGCCGCCCTGAAAGCTGACCACCGCCAATTCGCCGTTCACCGAGAAACCGGAGTGCCCCAGCGTCTCGGGAGGCGCCAGGTTCACCGAGGTCATCGCCGCGCCGAACTGCCGCACGAACGAGCGGAAGTTGGCGTCGGCCGACGCATTGAAGTTGGTGCCGCCCTGCTGCGGGTTGCCCAGCTGGAAGATGCGGAAGTCGTTGACGTCAGCGAGGGCGGCCGAGGCCGCGAGTGCGCAGAGAACGACGACGGCGCGGAGCATGGGGTTGACCCTAGCCCCGCGTCAGGCCTGCAGCAAACTACTGCTTGGGCTCGGTCGAGCCGGCCTTCTGGGCTACGGCGGGCGGGCGGCGCCGCACCACCACCGTCTTGCGGGTCGCGAAGTCCTGCGAGTCGCGGGCGATGACGGTGACCAGGTTGTTGCCTTCCTTCAGGGCGAAGTCGGTCGAGAACTTCACCTTCTCGCCGTCGTCGGCCTCGCGCACCCGGAAGAACACCTTCTGGTCATTCACCATCACGAAGGTGTCGAGCAGGCTGGGGTCGGTGATGGTCGCCGAGAGCGTGAAGCGTTCTCCGTCGGCCACCGCGCCACCCTGCGAGGGGTCGACGTTGAGCGCAATCTGCGCCGGCGAGTGGAAGGGCACCCACTCGGCGTCCTTGGGCAGGGCGGGCTTCTGGCCCTTGGCGTCCTTCAGGTCGCTGGTGCGCACGAACGCGGTGCGGTTCTCACCGAACTCGATGCGCGAGACCGTGGCGCCGTGGGCGACTTCGGTCACCACCGCGCCGTGCGGCAGCCGCGCCAGCTTGCGCGAAGCGTCGGCCGAGGCGAACACCTCGGCCTTGTCGGCCAGGCGAACCACCGCCGTGCGCTTCTCGAGCGCCGGACCCGCCGCGCCCTCGGCCACCACCGGCACCATCAACTTGTCGGCGGTGAACTCCTCGAGCGGCTCGTCGATGACTGCCAGGCGCAGGCCGAATTCCTTCGGGGTGAAGCCCTTCTTCACCTCGAGCTGGAAGCGGGCCGTCTTGGTCTCACCCGGCTCGAGCTCGCCCAGCTTGAAGCGGCCCTTCGAGATGAAGATGTTGGCGTCGGACGCATTGCGAATGCTGGTGAAGGTGTCGAGCGCCTTGCCGGCGCCCACGTTGGTCACGTCGACCACCAGGGTCAGGTCTTCGCCCCGGTTCGCCAGGCCGTCGCCGTTGCAGGCCTCGCACGAGTCGTTCAGCGACCACGTATAGGCGAAGGCCGGGCGGGGCAGCTCGACGAAGTTGAGCTCGCCCACCGTCGTTTCCTGCAGCACGCCACTGTCGTCCTGCAGCTTGACCACCACGCCGTCGCGGCGGCTGGCGAGGTCCTTCGGGGTCTTGACCCGCACCGACCACGAGCGCTTCTCGCCCGGCTTGAGCTGCCCGAAGAGGAACTCGCGGCGATCGAGGAAGCCGTTGTCGCTCTCGATCCACCCGCGCAGGCGCGAGGCGGTCTCGGTACCCTTGTTCTCGACCGTGAGCTCGAGGTTGGTGGTCTCACCGGCCACGATCTTCTTGTCGGTCGACGGCTTGAGCACGCTGACCAACTGCACGTTCTTGGGGGTGGCGCCTTGCGCCCAGTCGACTCCCAGCGCGCCGATGGCGTCGGCGATGCGGCGGTCTTCCGCCTGGCGCTTGTCGGCCACGAACTGGTTGCCGCGCGTCAGCATCTCGTCGCGGCGCACCGCCGGAGCCGCCAGCAGGAAGTCGCGCGCGAAGCTGACCTCGAAGTCTTCCCGCACCTCGTCCTGCGCCTCGGCATCGAGCTGATCGTCGAGCTCTTCGTCGGGCGGCGGGCCGTTCTCGGTGTCGGTGAGCACGCTCTTCGCGTTGCCCTTGGCCGGCGCCGGCTTGCCGTCCTTGTCGAGCTTGGCGACCTTTTCCTTTTCCTCCTTCAGGTACTTCACGGTGTCCGACGGCTTCTCGCGCACCACCACGTCGTCGCGCTTCTTGGCCGCCTGGGCGTTGGCCGGGTTGCTGAAGTGGTGCTCGAGGTCGGCCTCACCCATCGACCGCCGGGGCGCGAACACGTCGACGCGGTCCTTGGTCACGCGGGTGGGAATGAGCTGAATGTCGGGCGTGATGCCGACTTCCTGAATGCTGATGTCGCCGGGGGTCAGGTACTTGGCGATGGTCAGCTTGAGCGCGCTGTCGTCGGGGAAGTCGTAGAGCACCTGCACCGAGCCCTTGCCGAACGACTGGCGGCCGATGATCACCGCGCGGTTCTGGTTCTTGAGCGCGCCCGCCACGATTTCCGAGGCCGAAGCGCTGCCCGCGTTGACCAGCACGGCGATGGGGAAGGCGTCGTCGTCGTCGTCGGCGTGCGCGCGCTTTTCTTCGCGCAGCTTGTCCGACAGGCCGACGGTGGCCACGATGGTGCCCGACGAGATGAAGAGGTCCGAGACCTGAATGGCCTGGTCCAGCAGACCGCCCGGGTTGCCGCGCAGGTCGAGCACCAGCCCCTTGAGGCCCGTGGCGATGCCCTGCTTCTTCGCGCCTTCGGCCAGGTCGCCGAGCGCCACCTGCAGGTCGCGGGTGGTGTTGCCCTGGAAGTTCTTGAGCCGCACGTAGCCCACGCCCGAGGCCAGCAGCTTCGACTGCACCGATTCGATGGTGATGAGCGCGCGGGTCAGCGTCAATTGAGCCGGCTTGTCCCACCCCTTGCGGTTGGTGGTGATGGTCACCTTCGAGTCGACCGCGCCTCGCAGCTTGCCCACGGCCTCGTTCACGTCGAGGTTGACCGTCGACTCCTCGCCGATGCGCAGAATCTGGTCGTCCTTCTTGATGCCCGCGCGGAAGGCAGGGGTCTTGGGCAGCACCTTGATGACGGTGAGCACGCCCTCGCGCACCTGAATGACGAAGCCCAGGCCGCCGAACTCACCCTTGGTGGTCAGCTTCATCTCGCCGTACTGCTCGGGGCGCATCAGCACCGAGTGCGGGTCGAGGGTCTGCAGCATGCCGTTGACCGCCGCGTATTCGATGTCACGCGTGTCTTCGACCGGGCGCATGTTGCGCGCGATGAAGTCGAACACGTCCTTCATGGTGAACGACATCTTCCACAGCGAGTCGACGTGCGAGATGTCGAACTCCTTCACCTTGCCGTTGACGTTGACCCGCACCTTGCCGGTGTCGGCCGAGCCGTCGACCATCACGTCGGGCACCGACTTCTCGACCGCCTCGAGCGAGGCGATCATCATGTCCTTCGGGTGCACCCGTTTCGGGTCGACGTAGTTCTCCTTCACGTAGTGCACGACCTTGGTCATGATTCGCAGCGCGCTCAGGTCGTGAGGCGTCTTCGCATCAGGCCCGTTGCTCGGAGCCGCGAGGGCGTCGGAAGCCATCGAGAGCGTGAGGGGCGTGCGGTCGCTGCCGATCAGCGCCCACCCTGCGAGCAGCGCGCCGATGACGACAACCCGTCGAACGATATGCATGTGTCCTTCTTTCAAGGCGAAAGCCCCGACCTTCAGGCGAAGACCGGCCAACGAACCAACCGAGCCTAATCACCGGGGTCAGGCCCTTCAAGGAAGCCCAACACGTGGCCCGGCCGCCGCGTTCCCCAGGCCCCGGTAGAGCAGGGTGCCCGCCACCACCGCCACCGGCATCACCAGGCAGTTGAGCACGGGGACCCAGAGCAGCAACCACAGGCTGAAACCCAGGCCCAGGCTCAGGGCCAGCCGCCCGGTGGCCAGCCGCAGCACCTGCCTGAACGGGGTGAGGTGACGGGCCATGGGGTTGCTCAGGTGCTCCACGGTCAGCCAGAAGGCTGCCCACCCCGTCGAGGCAAAGAGCCACGCGGCGTTGCCCGCCCCCGGAATCAGGTTGAGCGGCAGCAGCACCAGGTAGCCCAGCCCCATCATGACCAGCCGCACCAGGGTGTGGGTCAGCGAGGCGGCGATGCCGGCGAAGAAGCGCGGCACCGAAAAGGGCGGCGGCGTGAAGTCGCCACAGCGCGCCTCGGTCGCTTCGGAAATGAAGTCGACCGTGGGCGCCAGGGCGAGGTTGGGCACGGTCAGCGCCCCCAGGGTGAAGAGCACCACGAAAGCGCTCACCTCGAGCGTCACGCCGGCCGCCGTCTTCCACCACGAGCCCGACGAGACCGCGTCGTGCGCCAGCGACGAGGCGAGCGACCAACTGCCCAGGCCCACGCCCACCAGCGCCCCGGCGGTGATGAGCGCGCACAGCGCCGACCACCCCAGCAGCGACGGCGAGCTCGCGATGACCCGCATCGCCCGCACGGGCAGGGTCAGCCCCCGCCAGAGGTCGAGGAGCGGCCCAGCGGGGTGGAGTTGGGGGATGAAATCAGGGCTCATTGTGGTGAGACGCCGCCGGGCGAGTCGTTATAAGGCCGACCAGCCGCCATGTCCCTCGATACCCAGCAGACGCAGGCCGAGCCCCTGACGACCGTGTCCCAGCTGGTCGAGACCTTCCGCGCGGCCGAACGCGGCCAGGGCCCCCTGTTGCTGGGGCTCGAGCACGAGAAGCTGCTCATGCCCGTCGGGGGCTCGACCGCCATTCCCTACGACGGCCCCTCGGGCATCGGGGCGGTGCTCGAAGGCTTTCGCCGCTTCGGCTTCTCGGACATTCGCGAGGCGCCCAACCTGCCCATCATCGCCATGAACCGCGCGGGCGAGACGCTCTCGCTCGAACCGGGTGGCCAGTTCGAGCTCTCGGGTCGACCCTTCACCACCGCGCGGGAAGCCGCCGCCGAGAACGACCACCACCTGACCGAGCTGCGGCAGGTGACCGCCGGGCTGGGGCTGCGGGTGGTGGCGCTGGGCTACCGGCCCTTCGGAACGCTGGCCTCGATGCCGTGGATGCCCAAGACCCGCTACCGCACCATGCGCGAATCGCTGGGTGCGCGGGGCGTGCTCGCTCACGACATGATGCTCATGACGGCCACCGGTCAGGCCAGCTACGACTGGCGCAACGAGGCCGATGCGGTGCGCAAGACGGTCGCGGCCGCGCGCGTCTCGCCCCTGCTGGTCGCGCTCTACGCCAACAGCCCGCTGAAGAACGGCGAGCTGACCGGCTACCAGTCGTACCGCAGTCGGGTGTGGAACGAGGTCGACCCCGCGCGCTGCGGCTACCCGACCTGCATGCTCGACGGCTCGTTCTCGTACGCCACCTACGTCGATTGGGCCATCGCGGCGCCCGTGCTCTTCCTGCGGCGTGACGGGCAATACCTGCAGCCGAAGACGACCTTCGCCGAGCTGATGAAGACCGGGTGGGGCGGCAAGCCGCTCACGCTCAACGACTGGACCGACCACCTCTCGACCCTCTTCCCCGAGGTTCGGCTGAAGAAGGTCATCGAAATTCGCTCGGCCGATTGCGTGAACGGCCCCCTGACCAACGCCCTGGGCGCCTTGATGCGCGGGCTGCTCTACGACGAGGCCGCGCTCGACGAGGTCGGCCAACTGCTGCCGGCGACGTCGGTGGCGCAGCATCTCGAGCGGCACGCTGCGGCGCAGCGCTCGGGGCTCGAGGCGAAGGCCGGCGCCGGCACGCTCGCCGACCTCGCGGTCGAGCTGGTCGCCATCGCCCGGCGTGGGCTCTTGCGCCTCGATCCCGCTGACGCCTCGTTGCTCGACCCCCTGGCCGAGGTGGCCGCCTCGGGGCGCTCGCCCGCAGCCCGCGTCATCGCGCACTGGGAAGAAGAAAAGCGGCCCGAGGTGTTCCTGGGCCGCTTCGCACTCTGAGAAAGACGCTGGTCGAGAACTACTTGGCGGTCAGCGCCTTCTCGAGCCGCTCGAAGCTGTAGCTGTCAGGGCCGTAGCGACCCAGAATCATCTTCGCGGAGTCGATGAGGAACGGACCGTGGTTGCCCGCGCGCAGCGAGTAACCGGCCTCGGGCTTCTCGACGGTCAGTTCCTTCACGTCGGTGCCGCGCAGCACGCGCTTGATCTTCAGCTTCACGGTCTGGGACGCCGACTTCTGGCCGGTGCTGGTGGCCCCCGGCGCCGCCTGCACCTTCGCGGGGGCCGGGCCCGTGCTGACGACTTCGGTCACTTCCGCGTCGACCACCCACGTCGCGCCAGGGAGCACGTCTTCGATTGGTTCAGGAGGCTTTGCCATGGAACGGTCCTCTCACTGCCCGAAGTACATCGTCTGGTAGAGCTTCTGGAAGTCGGCCAGCTTCAACTTGAAGATGCCGTCGTTGGGGCCGTTGCCCGCGGGCTCCGACTCGCCCCAGGGGTTGCGCAAGATGACCAGCCGATCGGCGCCGCTCTTCTCGTAGCCGAGAATCGAGTACGCGTGGTCGGCGTAGATGCCGGTGTTGGTGTACTTCGCTTCCTGATCGTCGCCGAAGGTCCCCGCGCCAATCGGCTTGTGGCCGTCGACGGCCCTGGTGATGTTGTTCCACACCGAGTCGGCGCTCGCCGAGGCCAGGTTGGTCTGCCCCGAGTCGATGCCCATGCAGTCTTCGAACACGTCACCCATCGCGCCGCCGTTCCCGATGGTGTTGTAGCTGCCCTTCCAGGTCGCGTAACGCCTTCTCGACCAGGGGGAACCACAGTTCCATCTTCTTGGGGTCGCTGCTGTTGGCCGAATGGCCGTACAGCGCGCCGCCGTACGGGCGCACGTAGAGATCGCCGTCGACCTTCACCGGCACGTCCTTGAACTTTCCGGTCGCCCAGTCCTTCTGCTTGAAGGTCACGGTGTAGGTGCCGTCGCCGTTGTCCTTGATGAGGTTGGTGATGGCGTCGGGGTTCGCCTTGGCGATGGCCGCCAGCGACGAGGGGAAGTAGCAGTCACCCAGTTGCCCCTGCTGCACGTCTTCGGCCTTCACGCCGTCGACGAAGAGCGGGCCGGTGAAGCGGGCCTTGCCGAACTTGGGCGTGCCGTCGGCGTTGAGCTCGTCCTTGTGCAGGGCGGGGTCGGGAATGAGGTCGCCCGAGCCCGGCGTACCGCCCGGCACCGTGACGTTGCCGACCGCCGTGGCGAACGAGGTGTTGTTCTTGCCGTCGCTGGCCGCGACCGAGAACGAGTCGCCGGCCTTGCCGTTGAGCGTGAAGCCCGCGGGGAAGCTGCCCTGGTCGTTGATCACGACCTTCGTCTTTTCCTGCGTGCGCAGGTTGGTGAACTGCAACGTGGCGCCGGGCTCCGAGACCTGACGGCCTTCGTTGATGTTGGCGACCGAGATCTTGCCGTTGCCGGCGTCGGTCAGGCCCACGCGGAAGATGGCGACCACCGCGTTGCGGGTGTCGGTCGCCGCGACGCCGTGCGCGGTGACGGTCAGCCAGTCGCTGGTGGTGCCGTCGGCGTAACGCGCGCGCATTCGAATCAGGTCGCCTTCGCGAATGGCCTGATCGCCTGTCAGCTGCGCTGCGGTGAAGGCGCCCTGGCCGTCGGCCTTGCCGACCACCATGGTGTCGTCGAGGTGCAAGCGGCCAGCCGGAGCCGCCGACAGGTTGATGGCCTCGATGGTGGCGCCCGCGCGGGTGGTGCCCGACAGCCCGTTCTTCTGATCGCCCGTCAGCTGCAGCCCGTTGCCCGAGGGAGGCGGCGTCGGCGGGGTGGGCCCGGTGCGACCGACCACCGCTTCGAGAAAGGCCCTGGCGTTGGGCTCGAGCGGCACGTCGCCGGCGTCGAGAATGGCCTCGATGTCCTTCTTTTCGGCGGCCGACATGCCCTTGGTGGCCAGCACCAACTGCTGATCGCGCGTGGCGCCCGGCTTCTTCAGTTCGGCGAGCACCTTGGCAGGGGACCACCCACTGCGATCGCCGACCTCCGACAGAATCTGCAGCACCTGGTCCTGCCCGAGCTTGAAGCTGGCGTTGCCCTGCTTCTGCTGCTCGAACGTGGAATAGAGCGTGGCCAGACGGCGGTCGTTGATGCTCAACGTCATGTGGTCCCCTTCCAGAAGGCGAAATCGACTTCGAAGGGTTGCAGAGTAGGGCAATGACCCACCCCGTGAGAAGGGGAGGTGTGGCGATTTTCCCCGCTAGGACCGACCAAAGAGCTTCTTGAGGCCCCCGAACAGACCTTTACCAGGGGTGGATTTTTCCTCGTCCCCGGGCAGCGGCGCGTTGGCGAGCAGGGCGGCCTGAACCTCGTCCGAGGCCTGAACCGTCGAGAAAACGACGACTTCCTGGCGACCAGAGGGGCCGACGGCCGACAGCGTCAGCCGACCATCGGTCGCGACCGCGAAGCGCACCTGCAACTCGCCGTCGCGATCAGCGGTGGCGTTGAGCACGCCCAGGTACTCGTTCTCGTCGGCCCGGGCGCTGACGCCCTGGAAGACCGCGATCGACACCGGCACCCCGGCGCTGACGGGCACCGCCAGGGTCTTTTCGGCTGGCAACCGGGTATTGCGCTCGAGCACCCGGCGAAAGGCCCCCCCGCGCACCGCTACGCCGATCGGCGCCGACAGCACTTCGGACAACGACGGCCCCCGCTTGCCACGCTCGCGTTGCACCAGCGAATGGCCGAACAGCGCCGCGCCCAGCGCCACCGCGCCCTGCGGGTCGACGTCGCTGCGCGGGCTGCGACCGAGCACCGCTTCCAGCTTCGTGCGCACCGCGGGCGAACGGCTCTGGCCACCGACCAGCAGGAATTCGTCGAGGCTCTGCGGCTGCAAGCGAGCGGCGGCGAGCACCACCTGCGTCACCTGCACGGTGCGCTCGATGAGGTCGCCGGTGATGGACTCGAGGAAGGCCCGCTCGACGTCGGCCTTCAGATCGATGGGCGAAGCGTCGGCGCTGCTCGAGACGAAGGGCACCCGCACCTCGGCCACCTGGTGGTCGCTCAGGGAAATCTTCGCCACCTCCGACGCGTCGCGCACCCGCTCGAGCGCCATGGGCGTCAGGCGCTGTTGGGCCGCCTCGGGCATGGTCGAGATGAGCGCATCTCCCAGGCGCGCGTCGAAATCGAGCCCGCCCAAGAAGTCGTCGCCGCCGGTGCTGACCACCTCGAGATCATCGCCGGTGATTTCCACCACCGAGGCATCGAAGGTGCCGCCGCCCAGGTCGTAGACGAGCACGCGCTTGCGCGCGAGGCCCTTGCCGTAACCGAAGGCCAGCGCCACCGCCGAGGGCTCGTTGAGAATCGAGAGCACCTCGAAGCCCGCGGCCTTCGCCGAATCGAGTACCGCCGTGCGTTGGTGGTCGGTGTACCAGGCCGGCACGCAGAGCACCGCGCGGGTCAGCGGCCGCCCCAGGTGGTTCTGCGCCGCTTCCTTCAGCTCGGCCAGCAGCGCCGTGGCGAACTCGTTGAGCGTGAAGACCCGCCCACTGAACTCGATGCCCACGTCACCTTCGGGATCGCTGGCGATGGTGAAGGAAAAGCGCGGCGCCATTTCCCTCACCCGCCGCGAGCGGGCCCGGCGACCGAGCAGTCGCTTGAAGCCGACGACCGTCTCCTGGGGGCGATCGACGCGGTGCCGTTTCGCGCTCGAGCCGACCAGCAGCCGTTCCTTCACGCTGTCCCAGGCGACGACCGAGGGCAGGGCGCTGGCGCCATGTTCCGACGGAATGGGGATCATGCGGGCCTCGCCGTCGGCGAACACGGCCGCGCGGCAGGTGGTGGTGCCCAGGTCGATGCCCAGCACCAGGTCGTCGGCCAGCGCCACCGGGCCCTTCGGCGCGGCGGCCCTGGGCACCGGCGGGGTCAGCACCGGCGCGCGCTCGGGTTGCGGGGCAGCCACCGGCGCCGCCTGCTCGGTCACCGTCGGAGGCGGCTGCGCTTCCTTCACGCCCTCGCGCAACGCGGTGATCTGATCGATGAGCGCCTTGGTCTTCGCGTCGACCCGGGTCAGCCGCACCAACATGCCGGCGCGCCCCGGCGTGGGGTCTTCGGACACCGAGTGCACCACGCCCTCGCCGCGCATCAGGCGGGTGCCGTCGGCCAGCACCAGCTCGAACGAGAGCAGGGTGGCGACCGGCTTGGGCGAACGGGTGGCGATGAAGAGCCCGCCGGCGGCCACGTGCACGCCGTAGCGTTCGATGAACTCGGCCTCGGTCGCGAAGGGCAGCCGCACCCGCAGCGGGACCCGCTTCGGCTCGTTCGGGGGCGCGGAGCTCATCTGAAGAGGTGTTCTACCCTGCTGTGCGGGCCGATTCCCAAGGGGATTACTGCAACTGCAGGGACAGCTTCGCTTCGCCCTGGGTCACCACCATCGCCAGGCCCGGGTTGAGCAGGGGGGCCGGCGCCTCGAAGTAGAGCACCAGGTTCACCGGTTCTCCCGCCTTGAGCGCGGTGGTGGACAGCGACGAGCCCTGACCGACCCGCTGCACGTCGCGCGCGACGCCGGCCGACTGCGCGCCGTTGACCAGGGTGACGGTCGACAACTCGAGCGTGCTGTCCTTCTTCGCGGTGGCGCTGAAGGCCACACGCAGAAACCGGTCGGCGGTGGACAGCGAGGTCTTCGGGCCCGCCACGGTCTGCGACATCTCGGCCGAGGTGACGGTGATGGTCACGTCCTGCAGGGTGCCGGTCGACTCGAGCACCTTGAGCGGCACTGGAGGGCGCTGGGCCGCGGCGACCTCGGCCAGCGGGTTGGGCTCGTCTTTCGCGACGGGCGCGGGCGGGCCCGAGGGGGTGCCGCCCCTGGCGAGGCGCTCCTGCTCGGCCTTGAGCTTGGCGATGGTGCGATCGTTGGGGTCGTACGTCGGTTCGTCCTTCGGGCAGGCCGAGCAGAGCAGCGCCACCACCAGCAGGCGCTTCACGAGCCCTTCACCATCGCCAGCAGCTTCTCGAAGGCCTGCGGAATCTTCGACGCGTCGCTGCCGCCGGCCTGGGCCATGTCGGGCTTGCCGCCGCCCTTGCCGCCGATTTCCGGAGCCATCACGCCGATCGCCGCGCCGGCCTTGAAGCCCTTCTCGACCACGTCCCTGGTGGCCGCGACGAGGATCAGCGCCTTGCCGTCGGCCGTCTGCCCGCCCAGCGCGATGATACCGCTCTTGAGGTGATCGCGGTGGCGGTCGGCCAGTTGACGCAGCACGTTGGCGTCGGCGGGGTCGACCCGCTGGGTCAGCACCTTCACCCCGTTCACCTCGGTGACGGTCTCGGCCTTGCCGCCGCCCGACGAGGCGTTGAGCGTGACTTCCTCGACCTTTCGCTCGAGGTCCTTGGCCCGCTTCTGCACCGCTTCGATGCGCTTGGTGAGCTCGGCGGTCGGGGCCTTGAAGAGGTCGGCCGCGCGCTTGAGCTGCTTTTCCTGCTCGCGCAGGTGGGTGAAGGCCGCCGCGCCGGTGAGCGCGACGATGCGGCGCACGCCCGCCGCCACCGACGATTCCTGGGTGACCTTGAACAGGCCGATGTCGCCCGAGCGGCTGACGTGGGTACCGCCGCAGAGCTCGGTCGACTCGTGGTGCACGGTGACCACCCGCACCTTCTCGCCGTACTTCTCACCGAAGAGCGCCACCGCACCCGCGGCCTTGGCCTCGGCCAGGTTCATCACCCGGGTCTGCGCCGCGTCGTTGTCGCGCACCCAGCCGTTGACCAGGTCTTCCACCCGGTCGAGCTCGTCGGCCGTCACCTGGCTGAAGTGCGAGAAATCGAAGCGCAGCGAATCGGGGCCGACGATCGACCCCTTCTGGTTCACCGCTTCACCCAGCACCACCTTGAGCGCCTTGTGGAGCAGGTGCGTCGCCGAGTGGTTCGCGCGAATCATGTTGCGGCGCGCGCCGTCGACCTTCAGCTCGACCTGGTCCCCGACCGACACCGTGCCGCTGGTGACCTTCGCGTGGTGCACGAACAGCGCGCCGGTCGGCTTCTGGGTGTCGGTGATGGTGAGCTGCGCGCCCTTCGAGATGGCAGTGCCGGTGTCGCCGACCTGGCCGCCCGACTCGCCGTAGAACGGGGTGGCGTCGAAGACGAGCTCGACCTGGTCGCCCGCGTTCGCGCTCGTCACCTGGCCCGCCTTGCCGACGATGGCGAGCACCTTCGCGGTGCCGGTCAGCCCGTCGCCCTCGTAGCCGAGGAACTTCGTGTCGCCCAGCTCGCCCACCAGCTTCATGTAGATGTCGGCGATGCCCTTCTCGGCGGTCAGCTGTGCCGGGCCATCGGCTGCGGCCTTCTTGATGGCATCGAAGCTCTCGATGTCGACCGAATAGCCGAGCTCTTTGCCCATGATCTGCGTGAGATCGACGGGGAAGCCGTAGGTCTGGTGCAGGTCCCACGCGGCCTCGCCCGAGATTGCTTTCGAGCCTTCCTTCTCGAGGCGTGCGATCTCTTCGCCGAAGCGCTTGCGGCCCTTCACCAGCGTGCGGCGGAACGATTCTTCCTCGTGCTTGGCCACCTCGAGAATGAAGGCGCGCTTCTCGTGCAGCTCGGCGAACGAGCCCTTCATGGCCTCGATGACGGCCTCGACGCAGGTGCCGAAGAAGACCGTGTCCAGGTTCAGGTGCTGCTCGCCGTGACGAATGGCTCGGCGCATGATCCGACGCAGTACCGAGCCGCGGCCTTCGTTCGACGGCATCACGCCGTCGGCCACCAGGAAGGCGGTCGCACGCGCGTGGTCGGCGACGACGCGCATCGCTGCGTCGTCGATGGAGTCCCACCGGCCGCCGTACTTCTTGCCCGACAGCTTCTCGACGCTCGCCAGAATGGGCGCGAAGAGGTCGGTGTCGTAGTTCGAGCGCTTGCCCTGCACCACGCTGGTGACGCGCTCGAGGCCGGCGCCGGTGTCGATCGACGGGCG
>CAIWFK010000839.1 GCA_903911905.1 uncultured Myxococcales bacterium | reverse complement strand
GCGCTGCGCAGGTCTTCGTGGTGGGGTTGCAGACCTGGGCGCCCGTGCAGTCGGTGTCGGCCGTGCAGGTCGGCGTGGTCGAGGTGCCGCAGGTACACGACGAGAGCGCGGCGAGTACGGCGGCCAGCGCCACGGCTGCAGTGGGAGCGGGCACGAAGCGGTTCGGGAAGACCATGGCCGGACAGCCTAGGCAACCTGCCGGCCGAAGTCAGGTCGCGATCAGCCTTCGACGCCCGCGCGACTCAGGTGGGCGGCGGGTGCGGCCAGGCGCAGTACGTCGAGGTAGCCATTGGCGACGGTGGCCTCGCCATAGGCGCCGCGCTCGCGCAGCAGCCGCTGCAGCTGGGCCAGGCGGTAGTGCGGCACCGACGGGAGCAGATGGTGCTCGAGGTGCAGGTTCACGTCGTGCGGAGCCACCGTCAGGCGCGCCAGCACGTTGGCGCGGGTGGTGCGGGTGTGCCCCAACGGGTCGAGACCGGGCGTGGTCACCGCGTGCTCGGCGATGGAGCGCACCCGCACGAACAGGCTGAAGGTGGTCGCCCAGGCCAGCACCCAGACGGCGTAGAGCCAGGCGTGCCCGGTGGCCGCCAGCACCAGCAGCAGCACGGCCTGCGTGACCAGCACGGGGCCGGTGTTGCGAGCGAGGTTCGCCAACGTCTGGCGAGCCGAGGGCCGCGGCAGCCACCGTGCGCCGGTCGACGCGGTGTAGCTGAGCCACCCCGCGTCCATCGCCAGCAGGGCCAGCACGCGCCGCGCGAAGGCCACTCCCGAGAGGTCGCGCGCGAACTTCCGTGCCAGCGCGCGTCGGGTGGTGGGGAAGGGCGCGGTGAGCCCCAGGTCGGGGTCGTTCTCGAGTGAGGTGAAGGCGTGGTGGCGGGCGTGGTGCGCGCGGTAGTCGACCAGCCGCTGCCAGACCGGCGCGGCGCACAGCCAGGTGCCGAGCTGCTCGTTGAGGCGGGGGCTGGCGAAGAGCGAGTGGTGCGAGCATTCGTGCATCAAGATGGCGAGCGCGAGCTGGCGACCGCCGAGGACGACCAGCGCGACGAGCCACGCCACGACGCTGTGGGGAAACCGGGCGAGCAGCGCGAAGGCCCCGGCGATGAGCGCCCAGGTGACGAGCACCGAGCGTGCGCCGGCGAAGGTGGAGGGGCGGGCGAGGGTTCGAATTTCGTCGCGGGTCAGCCAGGTGGTGGCGTCTCGTCGCTGCGTGGTCACGGGCGCTCCAGGGGTTCGAGAATCGATTGCCACAGGGCATGGCCCCGCTCGTCGAGCACGCTCATGGCGTCGGCCAGGCGGCGGCGGGGCGCGAGGTCGGCCAATTGCTCGGGCAGCAAGGGGTCGCGCGAGAGGAAGCGCAGCACCTCGTCGCCCAGCCAGAAGCTGTCGGCCGAGGCCTTCTTCCACCCGCGGCGTGGCAGGGCGCGCACCAGGGTCTTCACCCGGGCCGTGAGTTGGTCGGCTCGGCGGGCGTCGGCGGCGACGGCCCAGCGGGGCAGCACGCGGGCGAGCTGCGCCGAGTCGAGCTGCACTTCGAGGACCTCGGCCTCGGCGTCGAGACCCAGGCGGGCGAGGTGGGTGCCGAGCGCCGTCGCGCCGCCCTCGAGGTTGTCGGGCCGCACGAAGAGGCCGTGGCCCAACACCCTCAGACCGGCGAGCTCGAGGGCGCGCTCCCGTCGGGCGACGAGCGCGGCGTTGCGCCGGGGCAGGTCGGCGGTGAGCACGCCCACGAAGCTTCCCTGCCACCGCACCCGCCGGGCGAAGCCGGTGCGCCAGGTGCGAACGTGGGCGGCGCGGGCGCGCCGGTCGTCAGCCAGCGAGTAGTGGCCGCGACGCTCGAGCCGCAGCGCGCCCGACGAGACCAGGCGCGAGAGCCCGACCCGCATGGCGTTGGCCGACTGGCCAAGCAGTTCACCCGCCGACACCAGCGCCGGGGCGGTCAGCGAGCCCTTCGGGGCCGCGCCGAGCAGGGCGAGCGCGATTCGGCCGGCAGAGGTGGGGCGCGGCGACGTCACGCCATCGTATATTTCGCATGACGGAGCAAACGTCAAATGAAGTGAAATGTCTCGTGGACCGTCGCGGGTCGTTTCGTCAGGTCGGCAGACGGTGCGATCGAGGTGAGCGACCGGGCGCAATCGAGCGTCAGGGCGGCTGTC
>CAIWFK010000838.1 GCA_903911905.1 uncultured Myxococcales bacterium | reverse complement strand
CGACAACGCCAGCGGGAAGTGGAAGGGGAAGGTCGCGACCCGCTTCCCGCCCGAGCCCAACGGCTACCTGCACCTGGGGCACGCCAAGAGCATCGTGCTCAACAGCGGCCTGGCGAAGAAGTACGGCGGCACCTTCAACCTGCGCTTCGACGACACCAACCCGGCGAAGGAAGAGCAGGAATACGTCGATTCGATCATCGACGACGTGAAGTGGCTGGGGGGCGAGTTCGGCGACCGGCTCTTCTACGCGTCGGACTACTTCGACCAGATGTACGTGTGGGCCGAGAAGCTGATCGAGGCCGGCAAGGCGTACGTCTGCGACCTGAACGGCGAGCAGCTGAAGGACTACCGCGGCACGCTGTCCGAGCCGGGGCGCAACAGCCCGTTCCGCGATCGCACCGTGGCCGAGAACCTCGACCTCTTCCGCCGTATGCGGAAGGGCGAGTTCGACGCTGGCGCGAAGACGCTGCGCGCGAAGATCGACATGGCGTCGGGCAACATCAACCTGCGCGACCCGGTGATGTACCGCATCGTCAAGGCGCACCATCACCGCCAGGGCGACAAATGGTGCATCTACCCGTCGTACGACTGGGCGCACGGCAACGAAGACAGCCTGGAAGGCATCACGCACTCCATCTGCACGCTGGAGTTCGAGAACCACCGGCCGCTGTACGACTGGTTCCTCGATCAGCTGGGCGTGCACCACCCGCAGCAGATCGAGTTCGCCAAGCTGCAGGTCACCTCCGTGGTGCTCAGCAAGCGCAACCTGCTCAAGATGGTGAACGACCGGGTCGTCTCGGGGTGGGACGACCCGCGCATGCCGACCATCGCGGGCATGCGCCGCCGCGGCTTCACCACCGAAGGCCTGCGCGCGTTCTGCGAAGAGATCGGCGTCACCAAGAACGAGAGCGTGATCGACGTGGGCCGGCTCGAGAACGCGGTGCGCGATCACCTCAACCGCACGGCGAAGCGCGCGCTGGGCGTGCTGGACCCGGTGAAGGTGGTGATCACCAATTACCCCCAGGGGCAGGTCGAGCAGTTGGAAGTGCAGAACCACCCCGAAGACCCGGCGGCGGGCGTGCGGCAGGTGCCGTTCTCGCGTGAGCTGTACATCGAGCGCGAAGACTTCATGGAAGACCCGCCGAAGAAGTTCTTCCGGCTCTCGCCCGGTCGCGAGGTGCGGCTGCGTGGCGCGTACTTCATCACCTGCACCAACGTGGTGAAGGACGCGAAGGGGCACCTCACCGAGCTGCACTGCACTTACGACCCGGCGTCGAAGGGTGGCAACTCGCCCGATGGCCGCAAGGTGAAGGCGACCATTCACTGGGTGAGCGCGGCGCACGCCGTCACTGCCGAGGTCAGAGTGTACGACCGGCTGTTCTCGACCGAGTTCCCGGGCAAGGCGCACGAGGGGGTCGAGTTCGGCTTCTTGAAGGACCTCAACCCCAACTCGCTGACGGTGGTCTCGAACGCCAAGCTCGAGCCGATGCTGGCCAACGCGAAGCTGGGCGAGCGCTTCCAGTTCGAGCGGCTGGGGTACTTCACGCTCGATCGCGACACGAAGCCGGGCGCGTTGGTGTTCAACCGCACCGTGGCGCTCAAGGACGCGTGGGCGAAGGAGCAGGCGGCCGACGACGCGCCGAAGGCTCCAGTTCCCGCGGTACCGAGGCCGGCGGTCGAGAAGAAGGCGCCTCCCGCGCCTGCTGCGCCGCCCTCGGAGATCGAGTTCGGCGACTTCGCTCGCGTTCAGCTCAAGGCCGGCAAGGTGCTGGCGGCGAAGAAGGTCGAGAAGGCCGACAAGCTGCTCGAGTTGTCGGTCGATCTCGGCGAAGCGGCGCCACGCACCATCGTCTCGGGCATCGCCGAGGCGTTCCTGCCCGAGCAGCTCATCGGCCGCATGGTGGTGGTGGTGGTGAACCTGAAGCCGCGCGCGCTCAAGGGCATCGAGTCGAAGGGCATGATTCTCGCGGCGGGCAGCGGCAAGACGCTCAGCCTCATCAACCCCGGTGACGTCGCGCCGGGCAGCGACGTGAAGTGAAGGAGTCCGCCATGACCCGACGCACGTACTACCCGCCGATCGAACCGTTCCACGTCGGTCGTCTGAAGGTCGGCCACGGCCACGAGCTGTACTTCGAGGAGAGCGGCAACCCGCGCGGCAAGCCGGTGGTGTTCCTGCACGGCGGCCCGGGTGGCGGCACCGAGGCCAAGCAGCGCCGGTTCTTCGACCCCGCCGCGTACCGCATCGTGCTGTTCGATCAGCGCGGCTGCGGCAAGTCGACGCCGTTCGCTTCGCTCGAGCACAACACCACCTGGGACCTGGTCGACGACATCGAGGCCTTGCGCGCGCACCTGAAGATCGACCGTTGGCAGGTCTTCGGCGGCTCGTGGGGCAGCACGCTGGCGCTGGCGTACGCGCAGAAGCACCCGGCCCGCGTGACCGAGCTGGTGCTGCGCGGCATCTTCCTGTTGCGGCAGTGGGAAATCGACTGGTTCTACCAGGACGGCACCAGCCACCTCTTCCCTGACGCGTGGGAAAAGTACCTGGCCCCGATTCCTCCGGCCGAGCGCGGTGACCTGGTGCAGGCGTACTACCGCCGGCTGACCAGCACCGACGAGGCCGTGCGCAAGGACGCGGCGCGCGCGTGGAGCACGTGGGAAGGGCGCACCAGCTACCTGCTACCCAACGAGGGCTACCTGTCGAAGACGGGTGAAGACGACTTCGCCGACGCGTTCGCGCGCATCGAGTGCCACTACTTCGTCAACCACGGCTGGCTCGAAGGCCCGAAGGCGCTGCTGGCCAACGTGGGCGCGATTCGGCACCTGCCCTGCGCGATCGTGCAGGGTCGCTACGACGTGGTCTGCCCGATGGAATCGGCCTGGGCGCTGCACCGCGCGTGGCCCGAGGCCGAGCTGCACGTGGTGGAGGACGCCGGGCACGCTGCGCACGAGCCGGGCATTCTGCACGAGCTGATCTGCGCGACCGATCGCTTCCGCGGCCGGTGACGAACCCACCGCGCGTTTTCGGGTGAAACGCACGTGCAATCGACGTGACTTCGAAAGGAGTCACGAAAACTCCATCTTGACTGGTCACGCCTTCACGCATTAGCGACGCCTGCTCCATGGCCAAGCCACTCGTGATCGTTGAGTCGCCCGCAAAGGCGAAGACCATCGGCCAGTTCCTCGGGTCCGACTTCAAGGTGATGGCCTCGGTGGGCCACGTCGTCGACCTGCCGTCGAGCGGCCTGTGCGTCGACGTCGAGAACGACTTCAAGCTCACCTACGAGGTGACCAAGAAGGACGTGGTTCGCGACCTGAAGGACGCGTTGAAGGGCGCCAGCGAGCTCTACCTGGCCACCGACGAAGACCGCGAAGGAGAGGCGATCGCCTGGCACCTCCAGGAGCAGTTGAAGCCCAAGGTGCCGACGCGGCGCATGGTGTTCCACGAAATCACCAAGAAGGCGATTCAGGCGGCCGTGTCGAACTCGCGAGAGATCAACATGGGCCTGGTCGACGCGCAGGAAACGCGGCGCACGCTCGACCGGTTGTACGGCTACGAGGTCTCGCCGGTGCTCTGGCGCAAGGTGAAGACGGGCCTGTCGGCTGGTCGCGTGCAGAGCCCGACCATTCGGTTGATCGTCGAGCGCGAGCGCGAGCGCATGCGCTTCCACACGGTCACGTACTGGGACCTGTCGGCCAAGCACACCACCACTCCCGGGTTCGAGTCGGGGCTGTTCACGGTGGCCGGCCAGCGAGTGGCCAGCGGCAAGGACTTCGACGAGAACGGCAAGCTCGCCAACGCCAACGCGGTGTGGGTCGACGAGGCGCGCGCCAAGGCGTTGCAGGCGGGGCTGGAAGGGCAGACCTTCACCGTCAAGTCGCTCGAGACGCGGCCGTACCGCAGCACGCCCAAGGCGCCGTTCATGACCTCGACCCTGCAGCAGGAGGGTGGGCGCAAGCTGAACATGAGCGCGCAGCAGGTCATGCGGCTGGCGCAGGGGCTGTATGAAGGCGGCTACATCACCTACATGCGCACCGACTCGACGAACCTGAGCGAGACGGCGATCACCGCGGCGCGCGCGCAGATCACCCAGTTGTTCGGCGAGCGGTACCTCTCGCCCGAGCCGCGTCAGTACAACCGCAAGGTCAAGAACGCGCAGGAAGCGCACGAAGCCATTCGCCCCGCGGGCGAGGCGTTCCGCACGCCCGACGAATTGGCGACCGAGCTCAACGCGAGCCAGCTCAAGCTCTACGATCTGATCTGGAAGCGCACCCTGGCCTGCCAGATGGCGGACTCGGAAGGCGAATCGCTCTCGGTGAAGATCGCCGCGACCACCAGGTCTGGCGAAGCGGTCGAGTTCTCGTCGTCGGGCCGCACCATCAGCTTCCACGGCTTCCTGAAGGCGTACGTCGAGAGCACCGACGAGGCGGCCAGCGACGATCAGGAAACGGCGCTGCCTCCGCTGACCGAAGGCCAGGTGCTGCCGGTCGGTGCGCTCGAGGCCAAGGGGCACGTGACCTCGCCGCCTGCGCGCTACACCGAAGCGTCGCTGGTCAAGAAGTTGGAAGAGCTCGGCATCGGCCGCCCGTCGACCTACGCGTCGATCATGGGCACCTTGCAGGCGAAGTACGTCTGGAAGAAGGGCCAGGCGCTCATTCCCAACTGGGAAGCGTTCGCCGTGGTCGCGCTGATGGAAAAGCACTTCGTCGACCTGGTCGACCTGGAGTTCACCGCCGAGCTCGAGAAGGACCTCGACACCATCGCCAGCGGCGAGCGCGAGAAGGTGAACTTCCTGAAGGAGTTCTACTTCGGCGACAAGAAGCACCGCGGCCTCAAGAAGCAGGTCACGCAGAACATCGAAGACATCGATGCGGCGGCCATCAACTCCATTCACATCGGCGAAGACCCGAACGGCGTGGAGATCGTGGTCAAGCCGGGGCGCTATGGTCCGTACATCAAGCGCGGCGAAGACACGGTCGGCCTGCCCGAGACGCTGCCCCCGGACGAGGTGACGGTCGAGAAGGCCATGGCCCTGTTCGCGGCGCCCAAGGGCGACGTGCCCATCGGCGTGGACCCGGCGACGAAGCTCAACGTGTACGTGAAGCAGGGGCGGTTCGGCCCGTACGTGCAGTTGGGCGAGGTGACCGACGACTCGAAGCCCAAGACGGCTTCGCTGTTCAAGTCGATGAAGCCCGAGGAAGTGACGCTCGACCTCGCGCTGCAGTTGCTGACGCTGCCGAGGTTGATCGGCGTGACGCCCGAAGGCGAAGAGATCACCGCCTCGAACGGCCGCTACGGCCCGTACGTCACCAAGGCCAAGCCGAACGCGACCAACGCCGAGCGCGACAGCCGCCACCTGGGCGTCGAGGCCGAGCCGAAGCTGCTGACGATGACGATGGAAGAAGCGCTCGAGATCTTCAAGCAGCCCAAGCAGTTCCGCGGGCGTGGCGCGCCGAAGCCGCCGCTGGCCTCGTGGCCCAACCCCGCGGGCGGCCCGGACATCGTGCTCAAGGAAGGTCGGTTCGGCCTGTACGTGACCGACGGCGAGACCAACGCCTCGCTGCGCAAGGGCGACGAGCCGGGCGAGCTGAACGCCGAGCGCGTGGTCGAGTTGCTGGTGCAGCGTCGCGAGTACCTCGCTTCTCCCGAAGGGCAGGAGCGGGCAGCGCGGCGTGGGCAGAAGAAGGCGAAGAAGGCGAAGGCGCCGAAGGCGGCGAAGGCCGCGGCGGTTCCCGAGGCAGGCGAGAAGAAGGCGAAGAAGGCGCCGGCCGCGAAGAAGGACAAGAAGGCCGAGCCCGAAACGGAAAAGCCCGCGCCGAAGGGCAAGGCCGCGCCGGCCGCGAAGAAGAAGCCCGCGCCCAAGAAGAAGGCGGGTGACAAGAAGCCGAGGTCGGCCCCGTGAGCCGCAAGGTCACCAGCGAGGAAAAGCAGTTCCTCGAGAGCTACCGGCCCGGCGACTACCCGCGGCCCTCGGTGACGGTCGACCTGGTGATCTTCACCATCATCGACGCGCGCCTGGTGGTGTTGTTGGTCAAGCGCAAGGAACACCCCTTCAAGGGCTCGTGGGTGGTGCCCGGCGGGTTCGTGCGGGTGGGTGAGAGCGCGAACGAGCAGGGCGAGGATCTCGACGCGGCGGCGAAGCGCGAGCTGGCCGAAGAGACGGGCCTGGACCCCGAGCGCGTGCACGTCGAGCAGTTGGCGACCTTCGGGCGGGCGGGGCGCGACCCGCGCATGCGCGTGATCTCGGTCGGCTACGTGGCCCTGGTGCGGCCCGACCTGGCGCCCATCGTCAAGGCGGGCGGCGACGTGAGCGACGTGAAGTGGGTGTCGATGGACGAGCTGAAGAAGCTGGAGCTCGGGTTCGATCACCGTGAGATCGTGACCACCGCGCTGACTCGCATTCGCGCCGAGGTCGAGAGCAGCGACGTGGCCTTCGACCTGGTGCCGCTGACCTTCACCATTCCCGAGCTGCGCAACGTGCACGCCATCGTGCTCGACAAGGACATGGACCCCGGCAACTTCCGGCGCAAGTTCAACCGCATGCTGGAAGACGGCCTCATCGAGCAGGCGCCGGGCAAGCGCATCACCACCTCGAAGCCGGCGACGGTGTACCGCTTCAAGCGGAAGTAGGTCAGCGTCGGCGCCAGGCGTCGCGCAGGGTGAGCCCGATGCTGACGGCGATGGGCACCAGGCCGATGAGTCGCCCGGTGGCCTCGCCCACCTCGTGACCGGCGATGCGCCCCACGAGGCCGCTGATCACGGCGCACGCGCCCACGATGATGCCAGTGAGGGCGACACTGCCCAACCACGCGGTCTCGCCCCCGAGCCTGCCCCCCTGGCGACTCACGTCCAGCTGGGCGACGCTCACGCGCTCCATCGCTGCTCGGCGGTGGCCGCGGAGCCGCTCGACGCGATCTTCGGCTTCGTCCACGTCGCGCCTGGCGGCGGCGAGCTGCGCCTTCGCCTCTTGCCGCCGGGCCTCGAACTGCGCGACCGAGTCGGGCTGGTCGAAGTTCCTCAGCTCGGCCTGGAGCGCTTCGAGGCGATCGCGTGACGAGCTCACAAGCGTCGCCTCACGGCTGCGACGATGAGGGACACCACCCACGCTCCGAAGGCAAAGGCCAGGAGCCGGTCGTGGTGGGCTCTCAACAGCGGAATCGCGCCACCCACCAACAACGCCGCGTGCACACCCAGCTTCAGTGCACCCTTCAGCCCGCTCATTTCGGGGTGGAGGATGGTGTCTTGTTCCTCGGCCTTGAGCGCCCGCAGCGACGTGGTGAGCTCCCTGGCTTTCTCGCGCAGGTCCTCGAGTTCCGTGTTCGCCGCGACGAGCTTCTCGTCGAGCGTCGAGAGCGATCGCTCACGGTTCGCCTCGAGCTCGGACAGCCGCTCTTCGAGGACCCGCACCTGCTCGTCGACGTCCTCTTCGTCCGAGCGCGGTGGGGTGCTGGTGCTGGTCGAACTCACGCGTGACCCGACTTTACCGCGCCTCGTCAGTATTCCAGCGTCTCGGCGAGGTTGGTGCTGCTGACGCCATTCGAGCCGCCGAAGAGCACGACCTTCTGCCGTACGGAATCGAACGCCACGGCGCTCCAGCCTCGCGGTGAAGGCAGGCGGGCGACGAGCGACCAGGCACCGCCGTCGTAGCTCCAGGTACCGTCGAGCGCACCCGAGGGGCCGCGACCGCCGACCAGCAGCACGGCCTGCGACACACCATCGTAGACGAGCGAACCCGCGAAGACCTGGCCCGGAGCGCTGGGGATGGTGGCCGCAGACCAGGTGCCGTCGGCGAATTCCCACGTGCCGTCGACCGGTCCACCCTGGTAGCCGCCGTAGAGCACGGTGACGGCCCGGCGCGCGTCCCACGCGATCGAATAGGGCTGTCGGGCCGGTGGTGGCGTGCCGGCGTCGTCCTTCGACCACGAGGCGCCGTCCCATTCCCAGGTGTCGTCGAGTGCGAGGGCGCCGTTCGTGCCGCCGAAGAGCACCGCGCGGGCGCGAGCGTCGTCCCAGGTGAGGCCGGCCCAACTGCGTGCAGGCGGGCTGCTGCTGTTGGGGAACTGGGCCCAGTTGGTGCCGTCCCACGTCCAGCAATCGGACAGCGTGGTGGTGGTGGTGATTTCTCCTCCGCAGAGCAACGTGACCTGATCCTTCGCGTCCCAGGTCATGGCGGCGTTGCGGCGTGCGGGCGGCGAACGGGAAGGCGTCTTCTGTTCCCAGGTGACGCCGTCATATTCCCAGGTGTCGGCGAGCACGGGTCCGCCATAACCGCCGAAGAGCACCATCTTCCCCCGGTTGGCGTCGAAGGCCATGGTGGCGCCGTAGCGGGGCGGGGGCGTGGTGGGGGTGGCGACGAGCGTCCAGGTGCGGCCGCCGTCGTCGGGGAAGACCGAGCCGCCGCCGGTGCCGCTGGAGCCACCGCCTGAGCCGCCCGAACCGCCGTCATGCCCGGCGTCGCCCGCACCGGAATGGCCGGCGTCGGACGCCGTGGTCGAACCGCACGACATCACCAGCATCAGCAGCGGAAGGCCCACGCGCATGGCGAAAGGGTGCGCCGACGCGACGGGGAACGCCACCGAATTGAAGGGCATCGTCAGAATTCGAGCGTCTCGGCGAGGTTGGTACTGCTGACGCCATTCGAGCCACCGAAGAGCACCACCTTGTTGCGGTTCGAGTCGAAGGCGGCCGCGCTCCAGCCACGCGCGCTGGGCAGTCGGGCGACCTGGATCCACGTGGTGCCGTCGTAGCTCCAGGTGCCGTCGAGGGTGCCGACCTGGCCGCGTCCGCCGATGAGCAACACCGTCTGCGAGACGCCGTCGTAGACCAGCGAGCCCGCGAACTGCTGGCCGGGCGAGGCGTGGGTGGGGTTCTCGTTCCAGACGCCGTCGACGAACTCCCAGGTGCCGTCGGTGGGCGTGCCCTGCACGTAGCCGCCGTAGGTGATGGTGCGGGCGCGCAGCGGGTCCCACGCCATCGAATAGGTCTGGCGCGGGTTGGGCGTGCCGGCGTCGTCCTTGGACCACGTCGTGCCGTCCCATTCCCAGGTGTCGCCGAGCGCAGTGGTGCCGTTGGTGCCGCCGAAGAGCACCGCGCGGCCGCGGGCGTCGTCCCAGCTCATGCCGGCCCAACTGCGAGCGGGCGGGGTGCCCGAGGTGGGCAGTTGCGTCCACGCGGTGCCGTCCCAGGTCCAGCAGTCCGAGAGGGTGACGGTGGTGCTCACTTCGCCTCCACAGAGGACGGTGCGTTGGTGAAGCGCGTCGTAGATCATCGCGGCGTTGCGGCGCGCGGCCGGAGAATGCGTGGGGAACTTCTTGGTCCACTGCGTGCCGTCGTATTCCCAGGTGTCGGCCAGCAGCGGGCCACCGTAGCCGCCGAAGAGGACGATTTTTCCGCGCGAGGCGTCGAAGGCCATCGTCGCGCCGTAGCGGGGTGGGGGGACGGTGGCGGTGGTGATCAGTTGCCAGGCGCGGCCGCCGTCGAAGGCGGAGGTCGAGCCGGCGTCGGTCGCGGTGCCGCCTCCGGTCGCAATGCCACCGCCAGTCGCAATGCCACCGCCAGTCGCAATGCCACCGCCGGTTGCGATGCCACCGCCAGTCGCAATGCCACCGCCAGTGGGAGCACCACCGCCAGTGGGAGCGCCACCGCCAGTGGGAGCGCCACCGCCAGTGGCAACTCCACCGCCCGTCGCGTGCCCACCACCGGTCGCAATGCCACCGCCAGTTGCGATGCCACCGCCAGTCGCAATGCCACCGCCAGTGGGAGCACCACCGCCAGTGGGAGCACCACCGCCAGTGGGAGCACCACCGCCAGTGGG
>CAIWFK010000837.1 GCA_903911905.1 uncultured Myxococcales bacterium | reverse complement strand
GTACTGCAGCTTGGCCTCGGCCCCCAGCCGGTAGGCGTGCCGAAGCTCGGCCAGCAGCCTCTCGAGCGAATGGGCCTTCACCAGGGGCAAGAGCCGCGAGCAGTACTTCCGCGCCAGCCGGCTCGACTCGGTGTAGCGCCACCGCTCGGCGGCCGAGAGCCCTTCGCGCAGGGTGACGCGGTCGAACAGGCGCCCCAGCAGCCCCGCCGCGCGAGACGCGCCCCACTGCAGCAGCGTGCAGACCGCGAACTTGTCGACCTCGGCCTGGGCCTCGAGCTCGAGCAGCGACACGGTGCGGTCGAGCGAAGCGGTCTGGGCCAGGTACACGAAGTGCGAGACCCCTTCGGCCACCTCGCAGAAATCGCCCAGGTCTTCGGCCAGCGCGCGCGCCGGGTCGAACTGGCTGACCCGCTGCAGCAGGCCTGGCTCGATGTAGATCGCCAGGTCGAGCATGTCGCCCGACTGGCTGACCAGCACCTCTTCACGAGCGCGGCAGGTGCCTCCGAGCGCACGGGCGATTTCCTCGTCGACCAGGAAGTCCTTCGCACGGTACTCGCAGCGAATGCCGTAGATGGCCTCGAGGTGCTCTTGAATGAGGTCGAGCATGGCTAGTTGGCCAGGCCCTTGGTGCCACCGGGCAGCAGCCCCACGTCGACCAGCACCGACTGGAGGTTGCCGTTGCCGCTGCGCGACCAGCTCTCGAAGACCTTCATCTGCCCAGCGGGGCCCGAGGCGGCGAGCCCGCGCGCGGCGATCTCTTCGAGCACCTCGACCAGCGCGTCGAACTTCTGGTTGAGCTCGAGGTACACCGCCGAGAACGCGCTGGCCGAGGCCAGGCCGGCGATGGCGCCGTAGGCGGTGCGCCCCATCTGCACGTAGTAGTCGGCGCCCACCAGCCGGCCGTCGAGCGACTGGTGGAAGAAGCCGGCGGTGTAGAGCGACAGGTCGCCCAGCCGACGCAGGGTACGCACCTTCTCGTCGCGGTCCTGTTGCAGGGCCCGGTGGTAGAGCATGGCCAGCGGTTCGGCTTCGCGTCGCCCGTCGACCTCTTCGCTGAAGAGCTTCTCGGCGACCGCGTATTCGGACAGCAGGTTGACCACGTAGAACTCGGTCACCTCTTCCAGGCTGACCCGCTGCCGCCTGACCACCTCGGTCACCAGCGACTTGAAGAACTCCCTGAGCGATCCCCCGAGTACCAATTGACTCATATCGGGTGTTACCTCCGTGTTGCTGACCCTGATGCTATCGACACAACCGGAAGAAACGCAAAATTGGGCCAATTATTTCAGCCCTTTAATCTGGCGCTCGCACCCCCAGAGCGCCAACGACCCGCCTGGTCGGCGCTGGCACTCAGGGTGAGGGACTGCCAAGACCCGCCTTGACGCTCGGGGACGGGTGGTTATATCGACTGCGCCATCGGGGCTGGCACTCGAAGGACTCGAGTGCCAATTCCCGGTTCGAACCGCAGCACCAACCGCACACTCTTTCAACGGAGCTCACCATGAAGATTCGTCCCCTGCAGGATCGCCTGATCGTCAAGCGCGTCACCGAGGAGAACAAGACCAAGGGCGGCATCATCATTCCCGACTCGGCCAAGGAAAAGCCGCTCGAGGGCAAGGTGTTGGCGGTCGGCAACGGCAAGATCCTGGAAGACGGCAAGGTGCGCGCCATGGACATCAAGGCCGGCGACACCATCCTCTTCTCGAAGTACGCGGGCACCGAGATCAAGATCGAGGGTGAAGAGCACCTGATCCTCCGTGAAGAGGACGTGCTGGGCATCATCGAGAAGTAAGTTCCCCACCCTTTTCCAACGAGAACACCACCATGTCAGCCAAAGACATCATCTTCGACACCAAGGCCCGCGACGCGATTCTGCGCGGCGTCAACACCCTCGCCGACGCGGTCAAGGTCACCCTTGGGCCCCGCGGTCGCAACGTCGTCATCGAGAAGTCGTTCGGCTCGCCCACGATCACCAAGGACGGCGTGACCGTCGCCAAGGAAATCGAGCTCGAGAACAAGTTCGAGAACATGGGCGCGCAGATGGTGAAGGAGGTCGCTTCGAAGACCTCCGACGTCGCCGGCGACGGCACCACCACCGCGACCGTGCTCGCGCAGGCCATCTTCCGTGAGGGCGCCAAGCTCGTCGCGGCCGGCCACAACCCGATGGAAATCAAGCGCGGCATCGACAAGGCCGTCACCGTGATCGCCGGCGAGCTCAAGAAGATGAGCAAGCCCACCCAGGGCAAGAAGGACATCGCCCAGGTCGGCACCATCTCGGCCAACGGCGACGCCACCATCGGCAACATCATCGCCGAGGCGATGGAGAAGGTCGGCAAGGAAGGCGTGATCACGGTCGAGGAGGCGAAGGGCCTCGAGACCGAGCTCGACGTGGTCGAAGGCATGCAGTTCGACCGCGGCTACCTCTCGCCGTACTTCGTCACCAACCCGGACCGCATGGAGGTCGAGCTGGCCGACCCCTTCATCCTCATCTACGAGAAGAAGGTCTCGTCGATGAAGGACCTGCTGCCGGTGCTCGAGCAGGTTGCGCGCTCGGGCAAGCCCCTGCTGATCGTCGCCGAAGAGGTCGAAGGCGAAGCGCTCGCGACCCTCGTGGTGAACACGATCCGCGGCGTGCTCAACGTGGCAGCGGTGAAGGCTCCCGGCTTCGGCGACCGCCGCAAGTCGATGCTCGAGGACATCGCGATCCTCACC
>CAIWFK010000836.1 GCA_903911905.1 uncultured Myxococcales bacterium | reverse complement strand
CACACGGCGTGGCGAGCACCAGCGTGAGCACCAGTGCGTTCACCGCAGCGCGAGCTCGAGGTCGAGCCCCTCACGGCGGGTGCGCATGTCGACGTAGAACGCCACCTTGAAGGCGTCGAAGAGTGGGGCCACCAGCGAACCGACCACGACTTCGAGCACCTCGACCGGTACCAGAATGACCTGCGGCACCAGGTCATCGACGGTGTGGCCGGGCTGGAAGCTCGCGCCCCAGATGCCGCCCAGCACCAGCGAGGGCACCGAGTTGACCACGCTCAGCAGCACCAGCATCGCGCCCACCACCGAAATGAGCACCGTCAGGCGCAGCTTCACCACCCCCAGCAGCCCGGGAGCCACCCGCCCCGACGAGAGCGTGTCGGACCGGCGGAAGGCCTGCAAGGCACTCGCGCTTTCGACCGCGATGACCTGCGGCATCAGCACGAAGCGAATGATGAACCACAGGACCAGGACGATTTCTGCCAGCACCAGGGCCACCGCGCCCAACACCAACAACGCCGCGCCGGTGCGGGGAGCGCTGTCTCGAAGCAGGAAGGCGCCCAGGGCCAGCCCGGCCGCAGGGAGCAGCGCGAGCACCTGGGCCAGCACCGTCCACCCCAGGCTCAGCAGGAAGGCGCCGGTCGAGGGGCCCAGCGTCTGGCGTGCGCGCAGAAGACCCTCTCGCGCGGTGGGCGTCGCGGTCCCCAGGGCCCGGCCGTACAGGAAGTGCGTGGCGGCGATGCTGGTGAACTGCGAGACGTAGAGGCTGCCGAGCGTGGCCAGCCCCAGCACCAGGGCCATCGCGCCGAATTGCCCGAGCGCCTGTCGCGGCTGGCTCTGCGCCAGCGAGGCCATGGCCGCGGGGTCGCGCATCGCCGGAGCCGCCACCCGCATCACCGCCAGCCCGCCCTTGACCAGGGTGAAGGCGAGCAACTGGAAGGGCAGGAACAGCAGCGCCAGCGGCCGCCACGACGCGCGCCACAAGCGGGTGGCCCGGTCGATCAATTCCCCCAGGTCGAGCGGGCGCAGCGTGCTCACGACCAGCTCACGTGCAGCACGGCGGCGTTGGGCAGGGCCGAGTCGCGCACGGTCACCGTGCCCGTGACGCGACAAAACACCAGCACGTGCTGGAGCGCGCCCTTCCACGCTGCCGCCATGGCCGGCGAAGGCGTCAGATCGTAGGTGATGGTCAGCGTGCCGGCCTGCTCACCGGCGTCGTCGACCCAACTGGCGCCCAGCCCGCGCGCGGTGGCGCTGAGCAGGGCGTCGAAGCGCGAAAAGAGCACCCGTGGGCTGTTGCCGGTCAGCGTGAGAAACACCCGGGCCAGCGGCGCGACGATGCCTTCGATCGACTGCTCGGTGACCTTCTGCATCACCCGCTCGGGGCCGCTGAGCCCGTGGATTCGCGCGAGCGCTTCCATCACCGCGTCGAGCGTGGCGCCCGGGTGGTACCGCGAGGCCTGGGGGTTCTCGAGGATGGCCCGGCTGGCCGGCGGCACGGCGGCGACGATCGGCTCGTACCACTCGAGTGCACGCAGGGCCTTGACCACCCCTGCCACCGTCACGGACGAGAATTCATGCGGCATGCCAGGCTCCCCGCAGCTTCGCCAGCGCGTCCGGCGGTGAGTCAGCATGCACCACTTCGGAAATCACGGCGAGTCCTGCGGCGTGGCGCAGCGAGCCGGCGGTGGCGGCGCTGAGGCCGCCGAGCGCGAAGGCGGGGCAGGGCAATTGCGCAGCGAGCGTCTCGAACCCGGTCACCCCGAGCACCGGGCGGGTGTCGAATGGCTTGCTGCCGGGCGCGAAGACGGGGCTGACCAGCGCGAGATCGACGGGCTGGGCCTCGGTCATCGAATGCACCGCAGCGCTCAGCAGCCGACCGGTGGGGAGCGCGGGCCGGACGTCGATGGCGCGCAGGCCGGTGGCTGGCAGGTGCAGGTGGGCCTGGGTGAGCAGCGCCACCTCGAGCCGGCCGTTGACGAAGAGCGGCGCGTGATGGCGGGCGCAGACCGCCGCCAGGGCCTTCGCCTGCTCGGTGAAGAGGCGGTCGCCCACCCCGGGGTTGCGATGTTGCACCGCGACGCGCCGGTCGCTCGCGAGCACGGCCTCGACCCGCGAGAGCAGGTCGGGCAGCGCCCAGTCGGTGATGACGACGACGTCGAAGCCGAGTCCGGTCACTGCCCGACGAGGCCGCTGATCGGGCTCGACGCCGACGCCCAGGCCTTCATGGGAATGCGACCGGCCAGCCAGGCATCGCGCCCGGCCTCGACGGCCAGCTTCATCGCGCGGGCCATGCGCACCGGGTCCTTCGCGCCGGCGATGGCGGTATTCATCAGCAGGCCGTGACACCCCAGTTCCATCGCGATGGCGGCGTCGCTGGCGGTGCCCACGCCGGCGTCGACGATGACCGGCACCTTCACGGCGTCGAGAATCAGGCGGAGGTTGTGGGGGTTTCGCACGCCCAGCCCCGAGCCAATGGGGGCAGCCAGCGGCATCACGGCGGCGCAGCCGAGGTCGGCCAGCTTGCGCGCGGTGATGACGTCGTCGCTGGTGTAGGGCAGCACGGTGAAGCCTTCCTTCACCAGAATGCGGGCGGCCTTCAGGGTTTCCTCGACGTCGGGGTAGAGCGTCTTCTCGTCGCCCAGCACCTCGAGCTTGACCCACTTCGAGAGCCCCAGTTCCTCGGCCAGGTGGCAGGTGCGCACCGCGTCGTCGGCGGTGTAGCAACCGGCGGTGTTGGGCAGCAGGGTGAAGCGGGTGGGGTCGATGTACGAGAGCATCGACTCGGCGCCGGTGGCCTTCAGGTCGAGCCGCCGCACCGCGACCGTCACCATCTGCGCGCCCGAGACCTCGTGGCATTCCTTCATCATCGGCAGCGTGGGGTACTTGCCGGTGCCCACGATCAACCGCGAGGTGAAGGTGCGACCGGCGATGACGAACGGGGTGTCCTGGGTGGTCATGGTCATGTTCAGCCGCCTCCGACGAAGGTCACGACCTCGATGAAATCGCCCGGCGCCAGAGTCGTGGTGGCGTGTCGGGAGCGGGTGACGACGGCGGCGTTCACTTCGACTGCGACCCGATGCGCCGTCACGCCGAGCAGGTGCAGCAGGCCCTCGACCGACGTCCCTTCGGGAATCTCGCGGGGCTCGGCGTTGATGGTGACGCGAATGGGCATGTTCGAGACCGGTTTCCCTGCAGGGGCGCTATACCGCAGGTCGCCATGGCGGAACACGTCGACGTCGCCGAGTTGCACCGCCGGGCCCCGGTGGCCGACGGGCACGCCGATTCGTTGCTGTGGAACCGCGATCTGAACCGCGCCTCGAACGCGGGCCACGTCGACTTCCCCCGGTTGAAGGAAGCGGGCGTGAAGCTGCAGTGCTTCACGGTGGTCACGCGCGGGTTGCCGGTGATCGACGGTTTCCAGGCCTTCGCCCGGCTGCGTGGGTGGCCAGCCAGCGCGAGGGCCGGCGAATGGTCGCGCTGCACCTGGCAGGTCGATCGCCTGGCGCACTTCTGCCGTCAGTCCGAAGGCCTGGCGTCGATCGCCGGCACGGCCGGGCACCTGACCGCGAACCTGGCGCAGGGGCGGCTGTCGGCGATCATCGGCATCGAAGGCGGGCACGCGCTCGAGGGCGACCCGTCGCGGGTGGCCGAGCTGATGACCCGGGGCGTTCGCTTCATGTCGCTCTCGCACCTGTCGAACAACGAGCTGGGTGGCACGTCGACGCCGCTGTTCGGCAACAAGCCGCTCACCCCGCTGGGAGCGCGGGTGCTCGAGGCGATGGAAGGTGCGGGCATGCTGCTCGATCTGGCCCACGCCTCACCGGCGATGCTGCCGCGGCTGCTCTCGTTCAAGGGGCGGGTGTTCTGCAGTCACGCGGGCATTTCGGGAGCGCACGCCATGTGGCGCAACCTCACCGACGAGACGCTGCGCGCGGTGGCGAACCGGGGCGGGGTGGTGGGGGTGATCTTCGCTCCGCAGTTCCTGGGTGGTCGGCAGGTGGGCGACCTGGTGCGACACGTTCGGCACGCGCTCGACGTGATGGGCGAAGACGGCGTGGCCTTCGGGTCGGACTTCGACGGCTTCATTCCCCTGCCGCAGGGCCTGCGCGACGTGCGCGACCTGCCGAAGGTGACCCAGGCCCTGGTCGACGCGGGGCTTCCGGTGCGGGTGGTCGAGAAGGTGATCGGGGGCAACTTCCGCCGCTTCTTCGGAGAAGCGCTGGGCTGACGGCACGCTGTCGTTGACTCGCTCGAACCGCGCGTCGATAGTCCGTCGCGGCCGGGGCTCCTTTCCCTTCGGCACCAACGACAATGCGCTCCTTCCTCTTCGCTGTGGTCTTCGCTGCCTCGTCGCTCCTCGTCGGTTGTGGTTCGGCGAAGGCCGGTGACAAGTGCGACACCACGGGCTTCCTGTGCGCCGATGCGACCACCGCGCTGGAATGCAAGTCGGGCGCGTGGGCGTCGCTGCCGTGCCGTGGGCCGAACGGCTGTGCGCGCTCGGGGCAGACCGTGACCTGCGACATGAGCGCCAACCTCGAAGGTGATGCCTGCGCGAGCTCGGCCGAGGCCAAGGGCCTGTGCGCGCCCGACGGGCTGAGCACGCTCGAATGCCGCGGTGGCGTGCTGGTGAAGGCGTCGACCTGCCGCAGCTGCAGCGTGGTCAACGGCGTGGTCGACTGCCAGCACTGACGTCGTTGGCCTCGACGGGGGAATACGTCATTCCTTCCACGGACCACGCTTCCCGTGGCGAGGGGCTGCTTCGGCGAGGCCAGCGAAGCGCGAGGAGCCTGAGCGGCCCCTTGCACCCCGGGCGCCGTTCCTCCGAACCCAACTCACCTCATCGACGCCACGAACCTGGCCAACGCCGCATTCACCTGCGCGGGGCGCTCGAAGTTCGCCAGATGCCCGGCACCCGCGACGATCTCGAGCTGGGCCCCACTGACCAGCCCTCTGAGCTGCTCCGCCCGCTCCAGCGGGGTCACGACGTCATGCTCGCCCACCATCACCAGGCAGGGGTTGGCGAAGCGCGACAAGATGTCCTTCGCGTCGGTGCGCTGACCCAGGCCGCGGGACGTCGCGGCGAGCGTGGCGACCGGCTGTTCCCGCATCATCACCTCGAGCGCCCCGCGCAGGGCCGGGTCAGCCCCCGGCGCGAGTAGTCTGGGCACCATCGCCCGAACCAGCGGCTCGACGCCGTCCCGCTCCAGCTCGACCGCGGTGGCTTCCCGCCGGGCCCGACCCGCGTCGTCATCGGCGATCGACTGCGTGTCGATCAACACCAACCCCCGCACGCGCCCCGGGTCGAGCCGGGTCATGGCCATGGCCACGTACCCGCCCATGCTGACGCCGCCCACCACTGCGGAAGGCAGCTCGAGCGCATCCATCAGGCCGAACACCCGCTCGGCGAACGCTTCCATGGTGAAGGTCGACGAGGGCGCTGAACGCCCGAACCCAGGCAGGTCGGGAGCGATGACACGCACCCCTGCCCGAGGCCCCTCGAGCTGGGGCGCGAACAGCCGCCGGTCGACGGGAAAGCCGTGGAGCAGCACCAACGGCACCCCCGCGCCAGCTTCTTGATGAAACAACTGCTCGTGAGGTGAAGGCGTGACCATGCGCGTAAGTTTTTCAGCAAAGGGCCCTGAAGGTCTATGTTGCGCCCAGTGGTCCCCGTCTTGCCCCCACGACTAGGTGCGCTGCTCGCGCTCGAACTCGACGCTCCGTTCGCCGAGCGGCTGCGGCGTGTGCTGGAAGCGGCGGCGCGCGCCATCGCCGCGCTGTGCGACATCGACCTCATCAAGTTCGAGGAAGACCTGCCCATCGACGGCACGGCCGACCTTTCGCTGTGGGAAGAGATGGCGCCGATCGTCGGCTCGACCATCGCCGACGTGAACGCCATGGCCGCCGAAATCGAACGGCACTTCCCCGAGGGCGAGGTGCTGATCGACGACCGCCAGGACGGCATCGTCACGCTCGCCCGGTCCACGCGCGCCGACCTGCACAAGGCGGTGATGGAATTCGGCATGCGGGTTCGCGACCCGGCCGTGGTGGGCGATCGCTGGGTGCTGATCACCGAACTGCAGAGCTTCCGTTTCCGCTTCCGCAACCGCATCGGCGCCATGGTCTTCGAAATCGCCACGCGCCTGGGAGAGTGCAAGCGGCGCGAGGTCGAGCCGGGCTACGACGAGGCGCTGGCCTCGACCCTGGTGGTGCGCTCGACCACCGCCGACCTGCGCCGGCTGATGCACACCCGCATTCACAAGGTCAGTGAAGCGGCCGCCGAAGACGTGGAATGGAACGCCCAGCAGATCGACAAGGAACTCAACGCCTTCGGTCGCACGGCAGCGTGGCGGGCGCTGCGGGCGCAGGACAAGCGGGTCATCATCGAGTTCCGGAGCAAGGTGCGCGCGCTGGCGGCGCGGGGCCCCGCGTTGTCGAAGGTCGACGTGCTGCGCGAGCTCGAGCCCTTCGTCGAATTCGTCGACACCTTCAAGTCGATCAACCAGCGCGAGCTGCTGGCCCAGCACGACCAGGAAATTCTGGCTTCGGTGGGCGTGGTGCTCGAGCGGGCGATGAATTCGTCGAGCTACGACGACCAGCATGCCGCCTTCATGGAAGCGGTGGGCTTCGGCCAGTCGCTCTACGGCCGCAACGAGGAGTTCGACGGTTTCCTGCGCAAGCTGCGCAAGATCGCCACCACGCCCGAAAACCTGCCGGGTGAGGTCGAGCAATACCTGGTGCTTATGGCCTCGCTGGCCAACGGCTGAGCAGAGCGCTCGTGTCGGAAACACGCTAGAGCCGGTTCCGTCATGCCCGCTTTGGAACCGAAGCCCCTGCACACCGCCGACCTGTCGAAGGTGCGCGCGGTCTTCACCGACGTCGACGGCACCATCACCACCCGGGGCAAGCTGAGCAGCAGCACGCTCAAGGCCATCGAATGGTTGGCGGCGCACGAGGTCCCGGTGGTGCTGGTGAGCGGGCGGCCGGCGGGGTGGGGCGAGTGCTGGGCGCGGCAATGGCCGGTGGCGGGCGTCATCGTCGAGAACGGCGGGCTGCACTTCGCCTGGCGCGACGGGCGGCTGCACAAGGAATACGCCGAGCCGCCGAAGGTGCGCCGCGCCAACCGGGTCGCGCTCGAGCGGCTGGTCGACGAGGCCATCGCGGCGGTGCCGGGTACCCGTCGCTCGCTCGACTCGCAGGCCACCGAGGTCGACCTGGCCATCGACTACGCCGAAGACGTGCAGTTGGGCGCTGGCGCGGCCGACGCGCTCGAGACGTTCCTGCGCGCGCGCCAGGTCCGGGCCGTGCGCAGCTCGGTGCACGTCAATTGCTGGCTGGGGCCGTTCGACAAGCTGTCGGCGGTGCGCCGCTTCCTGAAGACCGAATGGCAGGCCACGTTGCAGCGCAGCGATCGCCGCTGGGTCTACGTGGGCGATTCGTTCAACGACGCGCCCATGTTCGGAGCCTTTCCGCTCTCGGTGGGCGTGGCCAACGTGGCCGAGGTGATGGCGCAGTTGGAACACCGGCCCCGCTTCATCACCCGCTCGCGCGAGGGGCGCGGGTTCGGCGAGGTGGCCGACGCCATCGGCCGCGGGCTGCGGTCCACCACGAAGGGGCGACGGTAGATTCCCATGACACAACAGCACTCGTTCAGCCGTCTGGTGAAGGTGCCGGTGAAGGCCGGCCTGGGTCGACACATTCGCGCCGGCCACCCGTGGGTGTTCCGCAAGGCGCTCGAAGAGACGCCGCGCATTCCCGCGGGCAGCGTGGTCGACCTGGTCGACGGGGGAAAGTTCGCGGGCCGCGGCTATTACGACCCGTTCTCGGCGATCGCCGTGCGCGTGCTGACCACCGAGCCGGGCGAGGTCATCGACCAGGCCTTCTTCGAGCGCCGGGTGCGCCACGCGTGGGAATCGCGGCAGCAGTTGGTCGACTTGAGCGACGGCACCAACGGCTACCGCTTGATTCACGGCGAGGGCGATCTGCTGCCGGGCGTGATCGTCGACCTCTACGCGGGGTGGGCGGTCATCAAGCTCTACTCGGCGGGACTGACCCCGCACCGCGCGATGCTGGTGGAAGCGTTGCGCTCGGTGGTGCCGAACCTGAAGGGCGTGGTGGGCCGCGACGAGGTGGGCCGTGACGACGCCGACGTCGACGACGAGCGCGGCAACGGGCAGATGCTGGAAGGCGAAGAGGCGCCCCGGCCGCTGACCATTTCCGAGCGCGGCGCGTCGTTCCTGGTCGACGTGTACGCCGGGCAGAAGACCGGCTTCTTCCTCGACCAGCGCGAGAACCGGCACCTGCTGCGGCGCATTTCGAAGGACCGCACGGTCCTCAACGCCTTCTGCTTCTCGGGCGGGTTCTCGGTGAACGCCGCGCTGGGCGGCGCCAGCCAGGTCTTTTCGGTCGACCAGGACGCCGACGCCATCGCGCTGGCCCGCGAGAACTTCACCCGCAACGGGCTCGACGCCAGCCGCCACGACTTCCTCGCGGCCGACGTGTTCGAGCTGCTCGAGTCGTTCAAGAAGGAACGTCGCCAGTTCGACGTGGTGATTCTGGACCCGCCGGCCTTCGCCAAGAGCCAGAAGGCGGTCGAGGCCGCGCTCGACGGCTACGCGTCGCTCAACCGGCAGGCCCTGGCGGTGCTCAAGCCCGGAGGCCTGTTGTGCACGGCCAGTTGTTCGGCGCGGGTGACGCCCGAAGCCTTCCTGGGCGCGGTGCGTGAAGGCGCGTTCAACGCCGGGGTCGATTTGACGCTCGTCGAAGAGCGCTACCAGCCACCCGACCACCCCCTGCGCCTGCAGTTTCCCGAGGGCCGGTACCTGAAGTTCCACGTGCTTCGCGCCGGGCGCTGAAGGCGTTTCGAAAAAAGTCGTGAATCGTTTGCACACCGGGCCGTCGTGGTGGGTCCTGTGCGCTGAACGGTTGACATTGACTACCCGTCGGCCACATGCGGCCCGACGTCTTTTCCAGTCTTTCCAAGGGGATTTCCAAAATGCGTTCGATGAATTCGGTGGTGCTCTCGGCGGCGATGGTGGGCGCGGTGCTCTCTGCCTGTGGTCCTGCGGGTCAGCCCCGCATCTACCGCGTCGCGATCGACGTCTCGCCGATCACCACGCTGGCGGACCCCCAGTGCTTCCACAGCAACATGACCAACAACGCCGACACCATCGTCGACACCGACTACCGCAGCGAGACGCAGTGGGTGGTCTGGGACGCGGCCGAGCAGAAGCAGTACCTCGACATGGGCACCAGCAAGTTCGTGCTCGGTGACGCCCCGTCGATCAACGTGACCGACAGCATCGAAGGCGGCCAGAACGTCTTCACCGCGAACCGCCAGGAGCTGCTGCGTGGCCTCATCACCGAGCAGCGCAGCACCACCATCACCGTGAACTTCAGCGACCTGGGCGCGACCCCCACCGGCACCATCGCGCTCGACGCCGAGTACCAGTGCGCGAACGCGCAGGCGCAGTGCCCGAGCGACCCGCTCCAGCGCTCGTGCAAGGCGACCCTCAACTGGGTGGCCCGCAAGATCGAAGTGCAGCAGATCGCGCCGTACACGCCGGTCGGCTCGGGCATCAGCGTCTCGACGCGCTGATCACCACCACCTGCTCGTGCTGACGGGAGGCACCCGAAGGGGTGGCCTCCCGTTTTGCGTTTGAGGGTAGGCTTTCGTCCATGGTGATGAAGGGGCAGTTCCTCGAGCGGCCGACCCTCATTCCGGTGGGCGAGCTGGTGCTCGAGGGCATTTCTCATCGGGGGGACCAGCGGCCCGGGTTGCTGGTGCTGCCGCCTCCTCCGGTCGAAGGCGGCGGCATGGACACGGTGGTGGGTGCCGAGCTGGCGTGGGCCATTTCGCATCGCGGCCACCCCACGCTCCGCTTCAATTACCGCGGGGTGGGCGCCAGCCAGGGGCAGCCCTCGCGGCAGGTCGAGGACTGGTTGGCCGACGCCCGCGCGGCGCTCGAATTGGCGCGTGACAACGCCGGCGGCGCAGCACCGGTGGTCGCGACCCTCGGAGCGTCGGACGCGGTGGGCCTCAAGCTGGCGGGCCTCGAGAAGATTTCGGGGTTGGTGTTCATCAACCCCTCCATCGTGCGCGGGCGCGATCTCTTCGGGCTCCCGGCCTCGGGCTGCGAGCTGGCGGTGGTGGTGGCCGAGCACGACGCCACCCAGGACCGGGTGGCCTGGAGCGGGGCCATGCAGGACCTGGGCGGCGAGTTCACGGTCGTGCCCGGGGCCAATCGGGCCTTCCAACGAAACCTGCCCATGGTGGGAAAAGCGGTGGGGGCGCTCGTCGAACGGGCGGGGCGGGCGCTGCCAACCGGTTGATTCGACGGGGTTCACACGAGTTCACGCATCTTCACGGCAGACGGTGGAAGAGTGCGTGAGATCCAATCGTTCTGTTGGACGTTCGTCACAGAAGGAACAGCCATGAACCGACCGCTTCCGAAGGTGACGATTCGTCCGCTTCTGCCCCTGCTCGCGGCCAGCCTGGGCCTCATCACGGCCTGCCAGAAGCCGGCGGCCATCGACCCTGACGCGGCCCGCCTGGT
>CAIWFK010000835.1 GCA_903911905.1 uncultured Myxococcales bacterium | reverse complement strand
CCCTTCAGCGCCGGTTGCCGAAGTTCGGCTTCAATTCGCCCAACCGCCTCGAGTTCGCGGTGGTGAACACGGGCGAGCTCGAGCACGCGTTCAAGGCCGGCTCGGTGGTCGACGAGAAGGCCCTGCGTGGCGCGGGTCTGGTCAAGGGCTTCGCGTGGGACGGCATCAAGGTGCTGGCCACCGGCAAGCTCACGGTCAAGCTGACCGTCAAGGCGCACAAGTTCTCGGCGACCGCCCGTGAAGCGATCACCGCGGCTGGTGGCGCGGTCGAAGAAGTGCCCCTGCTCGCCCACAAGCCCGAGATGGCCGCCAAGGCCCACGCGGGCAAGGGCGTCAAGGCGAAGGCCTGAGCGTGTTGCCCCGTCGAAACACTCGAACGGGGCAGCACAGGCAAATCGGGTAGTGCACCGCGCCTCTCGGTCCCGTAAAGGGGCGGGGGGCGCTGGTCGTTTCAATCCCGTCGAACCTTTTCGAGGACTGTCCAGTGGCGAACGCCATCACCAACATCTTCCGCGTTGCCGAGCTTCGGGCGCGGCTCGTGTACACGCTCGTGCTGCTTGCGGTGTACCGGCTCGGCATCTTCATCAACACCCCGGGTGTCGACCGGGTGGCGATGAATGCCTTCATGGCCACCCAGCGCAAGCAGGGCGGTCTGCTCAACCTCTTCAACCTCTTCTCGGGCGGCGCGCTCGATCAGATGTCGATCTTCGGCCTGGGCATCATGCCCTACGTGTCGTCGAGCATCATCTTCCAACTGCTGGCGGTGGTGGTGCCCAGCCTCGAGCGGCTGCAGAAGGAAGGGGCGGCGGGTCGGCAGAAGATCAACCAGTACACCCGTTACGGCACGATCGGCTTGTCGATCGTTCAGGGCATCGGCATCGCCCGGTTCCTCCACTCGCTGGGCCGTTCGACCGGTGGCTCGCAGCAGACCGGCATTGAGCAGGTGGTCGTGCCGGCGTCGGTGAACCTGGTGTGGTTCACGGCGATGACGGTGGTGACCTTGACCGCCGGCACCGCATTCATCATGTGGCTCGGTGAGCGCATCACCGAGAGCGGCATCGGCAACGGCATTTCGCTCATCATCTTCGCCGGCATCGTGGCTCGCATTCCTCCGGCTGGCGCGACGCTGGTCGAGGCCGTGGGCGCCGAGACCTTGTCGGCCGGCGCGGTGGTCGGGCTGTTGGCCTTCATGGTCTTCATCATCGGCGCGGTGGTCTACATCGAGCGAGGCATGCGCCGTATTCCGGTGCAGTACGCCAAGCGGGTCTCGGGTCGGCAGATGTTCGCAGGCCAGGCCACCTACTTCCCGCTGAAGGTGAACGCGTCGGGCGTCATTCCGCCCATCTTCGCCGGCGCGCTGCTCTCGTTTCCTTCGACCCTGGCGAACTGGGTGCCGGGCATGAGCGGCATTCAGCGGGCGCTGCAGGCCAACGTGTGGATCTACAACGGCCTCTTCGTCGGCCTCATCATCTTCTTCGCCTACTTCTACACCTCGCTCACCTTCCGCGCCGACGACGTGGCCGACAACATCAAGAAGCAGGGCGGCTACATTCCTGGCATTCGCCCGGGTCGCCAGACGGCCGACTTCATCGAGCGCGTGCTCAACCGCCTGACCTTCGGCGGCGCGGTGTACCTGGCGGCGATCTGCGTGGTGCCTTCGGTCATCGCGGGGGTGCTGAGCATTCCCTTCTACTTCGGCGGCACCGCGCTGCTGATCGTGGTGGGCGTGGCGCTCGACACCGTTCAGCAGATCGAGCAGCACCTCATCACCCGCAACTACGAGGGCTTCGCCGGACCGCGCGGCCCGCGCATTCGCGGCCGCATTCGCAACGACGGCAGCTCAGTGCCGGCTTGATCGGGGGGACTCATGCAACTCGTTTTCTTCGGACCGCCTGGAGCAGGGAAGGGTACCCAGGCGCAGAAGATCGTCGCGGCGTTCGGCATTCCGCAGATCTCGACGGGCGACATTCTTCGCGCGGCGGTCTCGAGCGGCACCGAGCTCGGGAAGAAGGCGGGGCCGCTGATGGCGGCGGGCAAGCTCGTTCCCGACGACCTGGTGATCGGCATCGTAGAGCAGCGCGTGGCCCAGCCCGACTGCGACAAGGGGTTTCTGCTCGATGGGTTTCCCCGCACCATTCCCCAGGCCGAGGCGCTGGCGGTCGTGCTGGGCAAGCTCAACAAGCCCATTCAGCACGTGGTCTCGCTCGAGGTGCCTGACGAGGTCATTCACGAGCGCATGAAGGGCCGTGGCAGGGCCGATGACAGCCCCGCGACCGTGCAGCACCGGCTCGACGAATTCCGCCGCCTGACCGCTCCCCTGAAGGACTACTACGCCGCGAAGGGCCTGCTGCGTACGGTGAACGGGGTGGGGTCGCTCGACGAAATCGCCGCACTGATCAAGTCCGCGATTCAACGGTAGTTGCATGTGGTGGTGGAAGGTGGTAGTGCCGCACGCTCCCGAGGGCTTGCCCTCAGTCGTCCAGTTTTTCCAGAGGTTTTGATTTGGCGAAGGAAGACGCAATCGAGGTGGAAGGCACGGTGAAGGAACCGCTGCCCAACGCCATGTTCCGGGTGATGCTCGATTCGGGGCATGAGGTGCTCGCCCACATTTCAGGGAAGATGCGCATGCACTTCATTCGCATTCTGCCCGGCGACAAGGTCAAGGTGGAGCTCTCGCCCTACGACCTGACTCGCGGTCGCATCACCTATCGCGCGAAGTAACTCTTCGAAGGAAACACAGGAAACCCCATGAAGGTCCGTCCGTCAGTCAAGAAGATCTGTGACAAGTGCAAGGTCATTCGCCGCAAGGGAACGATTCGGGTGATTTGCCCGGCGAACCCCCGTCACAAGCAGCGCCAGGGCTAAGCGGCAGCTCCAGACCAACTCTCCAGGAAAAACGTTCACATGGCTCGCATTGCAGGCATCGACCTCCCCGTGCAGAAGCGAATCGT
>CAIWFK010000834.1 GCA_903911905.1 uncultured Myxococcales bacterium | reverse complement strand
TACGTGATGTACAACGAGTTCGTCTCGGCCATCGCCCAGGTGCCCACCACGGTGCAGTTGCTGCCCTTCGACGCCAAGAAGGCCGAAGGCGCCACCAGTGAGTTCACCTACGAGCCCGACGCGCAGTCGGTGCTCGAGAAGCTGGTGCCCCAGGCCGTGGCGGTGAAGGTGTACCGCGCGCTGCTCGAGAGCTTCGCCGCCGAGCACGCCGCCCGCATGAGCGCGATGGAGAACGCGACCCGCAACGCCGGTGACATGATCGGCTCGCTGACGCTGTTCTACAACCGCAGCCGCCAGGCGCAGATCACCAAGGAACTGGTGGAAATCGTCTCGGGCGCCGAAGCGCTCAAGGGCTAGTTCTTCTTCTTCTTCACGCCGAAGCGCGCTTCCAGCTTCGGCCACGCCGCATCGGCCACCTTCCGCCCCAGCTCGAGGCCGGCCAGGTTGTCGGCTTGAATGTGGTACCCGCCCAGCACGCGCGACCACCCCGCCATCGCCGCGGTCGCGGTGAAGGTGGGCAACGGCAACACCACGTCGCAGCTCTTCTCGCTGGCAGTCGAAGGCTTGCCGTCGACCGACTGCATCGCCGCGTGGGTGGCGCCCTTCTCGGTCAGTTGCCCGGCGCGCCGCGCGTCTTCGTCATCGAAGCGGTCCGAGCCGGTGAACAACGTGAGCACCCGCGCCGCCGCGCCGCTGACCGTGCTGTGCCCGCTGACGTACCCGGGAAAGGGCGGCGTCACGAACGAGGCCGGCGAATACGGCGCCCACTGCTCGGCGGGAATGAGCCCCACGCCCTGGCCGGGCCCCAGCCAGCCGCGCACCTTCTGGCCCTTGTACATGACCCGCACCAGCGTCCACGGGCGCGAGGAGTCGTAGTAGCGCTTGGCGTCCCACGCGGCGATGAAGGCGTCGAAGCACACCGCTCCCACCGCGAAGAAGAGCTTCGCGTCGCGCGACAGGTCGTTCTGGTCACGACGTGACACGGCCTGGGCGAAGCGCAGCCAGTGCCCCGACTGCCCCGTCGAGCGCGGGCCGTCGCGCATGAACTCGACCGTGGCCTTCTGCTCGGCGGTGAGGTTCGCGTTGAGCGCCATCACCTCGTCCACCTCCTGCTTGAGCTGCTCGCTGCCGTACTTCGGCGGGGGCGGCGGGCGGAACTGCGAGGCCGAGTCGAGCGCCCACGGCTTCACGCGGTACCAATGCGGCGTCAGGAAATTGGGCCGCACCACCTCGCCCGAGTCGAGCGTGAAGGGAATGGGCTGCCAGCGGTCTTCGTCGATGACCTTCTGCGGGCCATTCACCGGCGTGTAGAACGTGTAGTCGGCGTACGGCGTGCCATTCGAGCCGCGCTCGTCACCCAGTTGGTTGGCGCCGTCGTGCTGGTGCTGCCCGATGATGGCCTGCGCGACCGCCACGCCCCACGCCTCGGGCGAGCCCTTCGCCGGTGCGGCCTTGAGCCCGCGCGCCGCGAAGACCGCCTCGAGCCGCGACTTCTGCGAAGGGTAGAGGTCGAGCAACACCGTCTCGAGAGCCGCAGTCATCGCGCGAGCCCGCGCCTCGTCGGTGCGCTCGTTGACCGGGCGACGGGCCACGCCGCTGAGGTGCGAGGGCTGCGCGTCGGCGTCGTAGAGCGACCACGCGTCGTAGAGCGCCGCGGTGGCCAGGAAGAGCTCGCGCGAGTTGATGGTGGGCCGTGCTCCGACCCGTTCGATTTCGGTCGCCGTGGCGTCGAGCGCCACGTCGAGCAACTGGTACGTCACCGACGGCGTGTAGCCACCCGGCGCAGGCTTCGTCTGCGCGAAGGCGCTGCAGGCCACGAGGAACGAGGTCACGAAGGCCAGTCGACGCATGGGCGCACTTCATCACGGCCGGGGGCGATGGCCCATGCTTCAGCGAGCGTCGAGCTTCAGCTCGTCGAGCACCGGCGGAAGGTTGCCTGCGCCCGAGATGACGCGCATCAACACCCCGTCGGCGCCGTAGACCAGCAGCGTGGGGAGCGCGAGACCACCACCACTCTCGAAGGCCTCGGCGACCGGCTCGGGCAACGGCGCGACCTCGTAGGTCATCTTCATCGCCGCGCGCACCTTCGGCAGCGCGTTGTCGTCGTGCAGCCCCAGACCGAACACGTGCACCTTCCCCTTCTTCGAGAGCGCGTTGAGCGCGGGCACCTCTTCACGGCAGGGCTTGCACGACTGCATGAACAACTGCACCACCGTCGGGCCTTCCCCCCTGGGCAGGGGCAGGTCGCTCACCTTCGCGGGGAACGGCCGCGCGGGAAGGCGACGGCCTTCGGTGAACGCCCGTACCGGCTCGACCTTGCCAGCGCCCTCCGTCGCGCGCACCCGCGCTCCTGCGGCGACGACCCCGACGTCTTCGGTGACGCCGCTGCGCCACTGAACCCGCACCCGCGCGCTCTGCCGGGTGCCCAGGCCGACGTGCACCGCAGGGTCGGTCGAGCTCGAGTACCCGCGGTTGAGCACCACCGGGAACGCGCCGACCCCTTCCACGTGCACCACCGTACCGTCGGCCTCGGGGTGCCCGTGCACGGCGTGCAATTCGAGCTCGAAGGCCTGGCCCGGCGCGCCCACGTTCTCGAACAACTGCAGGTGCGGCCCGTTGCGGGTGGTCATCACCAGGTCGAGGTCACCGTCACCGTCGAGGTCGGCGGCCACCAGGCTGCGGCCATCGAGGCGCGAGTCGAAGCCCTCGACGAAGGCGCAGTCGTCGAACCGGCCGTCAGCGCCGCGCGCGAAGAGCCGCTTGGGCTCGAAGCCCGACATGCTGTCTTCGCTGCTCGCCGTCATGTTGCTCGGGGGCAGCGCCAGCGCCTCGTCAGCCGGCGAGGGGTTGCTCGAGAGTACTGATTGCGCCAGGACCTGGCGCCAATAGACACTTCAAAGGTCTTTTCGTTTTTTCCCGCTGATGAAGCCGTTGGCGATGAGCACCTCGAGCCGCGAGTCGTTGTCGACGTCGGCCAGCAGCGACGCGAAGCTCCACAGCCCGCGGTGCACCTCGAGGTCGACCGCATGGTCGGCGTACCCGCCATCGGGTTGACCCAGGAAGAGCGTGTTGCCGCGCACGAACTTCGAGACCAGGTCGCGCGTCGCCTCGGGCACCCTGGCCCCGACGCCGTTGGCGATACGGGTTCCGGCCTTGCTGAACATGTTGGCGACGTAGAGGTCGACGCGATCGTCGTTGTCGACGTCGCCCAGGTCGGCGCTCATGCCGCCGCCCGGGTCGTTGAGCCCGTACTGCGCCGAGACCTCACTGACCCCGCCGTCGCGGTCGAGCACGTAGAGGTCCTTCACGCCATAGTCGTTGAAGACGTAGAGCTGCATTCCGCCTCGATGGAGAAAGTCGGCGGCCACCCCGCCGAAGCTCCAATGGTGCTTCGCGACACGTGCGGGGAGAGGCAGTTGGTGAAAGGTGAAGTCGCCGTTGCCCAGCCACAGCTCGGGCGGGTCGCCGTTGTCGGCGTTGAGGAAGCTCGAGGGAATCGCGTAGCCCAGCGGGTAGCTGACCACCGCCAGGTCCAACTTCCCGTCGCCGTCGAGGTCGCTGAGCACCGTGCCCTGGTGCTGCCCGCCGCGCCCAACTTTGCCCGCCTCGACGAAGGTGCCGTGCTCGTTGCGGAACAGACGTACTGGCCGGTCGCGCCAGGTCGTGAGCACCAGGTCGGGGTCGCCATCGCCGTCGAGGTCGCCCAGCGAGACGCCGCTCAAGATGGTGTCGCCACCGGTCCTGGCGATGGCTACCGGCGGCGCGAAGTGCAGGCCCGGCTTGCCACGGTAGAGATACAGCGTCTGGCGATCGATGACGAAGACGTCGGCGATACCATCGCCGTCGACGTCGCGAATCGCCAACCCGCTCGACAGGAACGCCGCTGGCGAAATGGGTGTCACCACCTGAGGCAACACCAGCCCTGCCTCGGCGGCGCGCTCGACGAAGCGCGGCGCATCGCGCTCGACCCGATGGGCGTTCGACGTGTCGAGCCGGCTCAGCTTCCAGCCCTTGCCTTCGCGCACGACTTCGCCGTCGCTCTCGGCTCGCACCGAGCGGCGGGCCCCTCGCGCGTCGCGGCCGTCGAGGTCCCACAACACGCGCAGGGCGATGGTGTCGTCGACCACCTTGCCGACCGACAGCGCACGCAGCGAGCACGAAGGGACCTGGACGAATTCGTCGATGGGGAAGCGCACGCCCGGGCCCACCAGCCCGCTCAGGTCGTGCCGGCCCGCTTTGAGCGCGCTGCAGACCTGGTCGAAATGCGCCTCGAGCTCGAGGTTCAGCGTTTCCTGCTGGTCGATGCCCTGCAGCACTTCGCGCGGGGTCGGCGAACCGGCCAATGCGAAGGTGAGCATCAGGGAAAGCACGAGCGTCACCGTACCACGGTGACCAGCTCGTGCACCGTGCGCTCGAGGAAGGCCAGGTACGCGTCGAGGTAGCTGCCGTCACCTTCGGTGGGGTGAGAGAGCAACCACGGGTTCATCAGCGTGTGCCGCAGCAGGAACACGCCGTCGTCGTCGACCTCGGTGAGGCCCAGCGCGCGGAACAATTCGGCGCTGTCGGCGCTCAGGTGCTCGAGCGAGACGGTGGTGCAGGAACCGAAGAATTCACGCAACTGCACCGGCCGCGCGGGCGTGACGCTCATCGCGTCCATCACCCGCTGGCCGAACGCGTTGGCCGCCTTGAGCGAGCGGTTGCCCAGCGGGTTGACCGCGAAGACCAGCAGGTTGCAGTCGGGGTCGAAGGGCATGGCCAGGGTCGCCACCGGGGCCAGGCGCGCCGCGAAGGCGGGCAACGCGTCGGACAAGGTCTCGCAGGTGTGCACCGAGCGGGCGATGAGCCGGCCGAAGTGCGCCGAGTCCAGCGGCAACACGCGGTGGTTGACCACACACGCTGCCGCCGCCGCGCCGGGCCGCGAGCCTTCCAGGCTGAAGCGCCCGGGCGAGCGGTAGCGCTGCTCGCCCAGCTCGTCGCCATGGAAGACGTAGGCCGCGTCGGTCAGCACCAGGTCGAAGACCCGGCGGTCCTTCGCCACGAAGCAGCCGGCGCCGTAGGGCACGAAGCCCTGCTTGTGCGGGTCGACGGTGATGGAATCAGCCAGGGGCAGCGCCGCAGTGGTGTCGTAGACGCGCTGCGAGGGAAAGTGCGCGAACTCGGCGCGAAGGTCCTCGCGCGGTCGCAGGTTCCCCTTCGGGTCGCGGAACACCGAGGGCAGGTAGCCGCCCCACGCCGCGTCGACGTGCAGCCAGAAGTCGACCGACCGACCGCGCAGCGCGGCCAGTTCGTGCAGCGGGTCGAGCGTGCCGAACTCGGTGGTGCCGTACACCCCCATCACCATCAGCACCGGCCGGCGCTCGCGTGCGAAGGTCTGCAACAGCGTGTCGAGCGCGGCCGAATCGGCGCGGGCCTGACGGGTGGGCAGTTCGACCAGGTTGGCGGCGCCCAGCCCCAGCAGGCGCAGCGCCTTCTTCCACGAGTAGTGCGCGGTGCCGGGCGCGATGACCGCGAGGTTGGCGACCAGCGGGTGCTTCGCGCAGAAGTGCCCCAGGCCCACGTGCTCGACCCGGGTGTGCGCCAGCGCCTTCGCCAGCTCGGGGTCGCGGTGGAAGGTGTCGGCCAGGTCGAGAATGTCGCGGGTCGGGAGGTTCAGGTGCGCCCAGTCGTCTGCGTCGAGCTTCGGCGAAATCGTCTCGGGGCGGCGGCCCAGCGAGTCGAGGGCGTCGCGCATGGCCAGCGGCAGAAGCCGCACCGCGCGCGCCAGGAAGAGCGCCTGGTCGTTGGCGATGGTGCCGCCACTGGTCAGGTGGCCCAGCGCGCACGGCACCTTCGCGGGGTCGATGGCGAAGCCGAGCATGGTCGCCAGTTGCCGGCCGACCTCGAGCTCCAACTGCACGGTGACGGGCGCCGCGTCTTCGACGACGTTGTTGGGGTTGTAGAGCGTGGTGACCAACTGCGCGACCAGCCCGGGCAGCAACAGGTCGCTGACCATGTGCCCCAGGTAGCGCGGGTGGAAGAAGGGCACCGAGCGCTTGAGCGCGGCGGTCAGTTGGTGCAGCTCGTGGCGGGTGCGGGCCACGCCTTCGAGGTACTCGGGCGAATACTGGTCGGCGGTGCCGATGGGCGGCAGGTCTTCGGGGTGGAAATTTCTGCGCCAGAACACGTGGTCGCGCACGAGTTCGATGACGGTCTTCTCGAAGAAGTCGTTGTTCTCGGCGAAGGCTCCGAGGAAGTACGGCGCAAGGGGGTCCATGCGGCAGGTCAAAGCAGAACCCGTGCCGGAAGGCGCGGGGGTGATGTGGCGCAAGCGTCAGTGCGAGTGGCCGTGATGCAGGTCGTCGGCGTGCTCGTGCGAGTGCTCGAGGTCGTGGTGCGCGTGCCAGTGTGAATGCTCGCCCACGAAGGGCGGCTCGTGCCCGTGCTCGTGGTGCCCATCGTCGTGCCGATGCGGGTGCTCGTGTTCGGTCGCGTGGTGGTGGTGCGGGTGCGCGTGGCGCTCGAACACGTGCAGGGCCACCCCCGCGGTGAAGAGCGCCGCCGAGACCAGGTGGGGCCACCCCAGGGCCGTGGGCACCACCAGCAGCCCCAACGCCGCGCCGATGAAGGGTGCCAGCGAGAAGATGGACGCGGTGCGCGCCGCGCCCACGCGCCGTTGGGCCAGCACGTAGAGCCGAAGACTGAAGCCGTACCCCGTGGCTCCCGCCGCCAGCAGCGCCGCCACCTTCCAGGCTTCGGGCCGGCGTTCACCTCTGGCCAGCGCGAGGCCGATGGTCAGCACCGCCCCCAGCGCACCCTTGGTCGCGACCACGGTCAGCACCCGCAGGTCGGCCAGCCGCCGCGACGCGGTGTTGTCGAGCGCCCAGGCCGCCGTTGCACCGACGACGGCCAGCGCGCCCAGCGAATTCCACCCCAGGCCACCGTCGTCCCGCAGCGAGAGCACCACGCCGCCCGCCGTCATCAGGCCCAGCGCGGCGAGCACGCGTCGCCCCAGCTGCTCGTGGAACATCAGCGCCGCCAGCGCCGCGGTCCACACCGCCTCGAGGTTGAGCAGCAGCCCGCCTGTCACCGGACCCGTGCGCTGCAACCCCCAGGCAAGCAGCGTCGGCGCGACCGCCGCGCCCGCCAGCGACATCACCAGCAGGGCCGGCCACGCCGCGCGGGTCAGCGGCGCGCCAGCGTCTTCGACGAAGGGCTTCTGGGCGAGCGAGGCGAGGCTGGCGCCCAGGTAGAGCAACGCCGCGGTGGTGGCCGCGCCCACCCCCGCCCCCGCCCAGGCCAGCACCGGCAGGGTGAGCCCGAACGCGGTCGCCGAAGCGAGCGCCAACAGCACGCCGGTCAGCAGCGGGCGCCCGGTCACGGAGTCCTTCAGCTGTCGGCCAGCTTCTCGTCGTACATGCTGTCGAGCTCGGCCAGGTAGCGCGTGGTGACGACCTTGCGCTTGACCTTGAGCGAGGGGGTCAGCTCGCCGCCCTCGACGGTGAAGTCGGCCTTGAGCACCTTGAACTTCTTGACCGTCTCGTAGCTGGGCAGCGTGGCGTTGAGTTCGTCGAACACCTTCTGCAGCGCGGCGTTGACCTCGGCGTGCTGGGTCAGCTCGGCGTAGGGCGGCGCCGTCAGGCCCTTGTCGGTCAGCAGCTTCTTCGCGCCGTCTTCGTTCACCGTGACCAGCGCGCTGACGTACTTGCGGCGGTCGCCGTGAATCATGACCTGCGAAATGAGCGGGGTGGCGGCCTTGAGCGCGTTCTCGAGGTTCTGCGGGGCGATGTACTTGCCGCCCGAGGTCTTGATGAGGTCCTTCTTGCGGTCGGTGATCTTCACGTAGCCATCGCCGTCCATCTCGCCGATGTCGCCGGTCTTGAACCAGCCGTCGTCGCCGAGCACTTCCTTCGTCGCCTCGTCGTTGCGCCAGTAGCCCTTCATCACGTGGGGGCCGCGCAGGCAGATTTCGCCGTCTTCGGCGATCTTCACCTCGGTGCCGGGGAACGCAGGGCCGACGGTGCCGATTTTGTTCTTGTTGAGCCGGTTGCTGGTCGCCCCGGCGCAGTTCTCGGTCAGACCGTAGGCCTCGATGATGACCAGGCCGTTGAACTCGAAGAAGTAGGCGATCTTCCGCGCCAGCGGCGCCGAGCCCGAGACGCACAACTGAATGTTGCCGCCCAGCCGTTCCTTCAAGGTGGCGGCGATCTTCGTGAACACCAGCTTCTTGGCCAGCGTCAGCCCCAGCGAGTCGTACGTCTTGCCGTCCATGCGGGCGCGCGCGTACTGGTCGAACTCACCCAGCGCCCACTTGGCCAGCTTGCCCTTGATGCCCGGAGCGCCCGTCGCCTTCTGAATGACGCCCGCGTAGACCTTCTCGAAGATGCGCGGCACCGCCGGCAGCACCGTCGGTTTGGTCTCGGCGGCGTATTCGAGAATCTTGTCGACGTTGTCGCAGAAGGCCAGGTCGAAGCCCTGCCCGATCCACGAGGCGAGCGCGGTCTTGCCGAACACGTGCGCCAGCGGCAGGAACAGGAGCATCACGTCGCTGGGCTTCATCAGCGACATCTCGAGCAGCGCCTCGTTCTCGAGCACGAACGAGTGGTGCGCCAGCACCACGCCCTTGGGGTTGCCGGTGGTGCCCGAGGTGTAGATGAAGCAGGCCGGGTCGAAGGGGGTGATGGCCTCGGCGCGCTGGTCGAGCACCGCCGCGTTCGCGCTGCCCCAGGCGCGGCCCGACTTTTCGAGCTCGCTCAGCTTCTTCGCGCTGGTGCTGCCCACCGCCGCGTCGTCGAAGCAGATGACGTGCTTGACCGCGGGCACCTTGGCCTGCGCGCCCAGCAGCCGGGTCAGTCGGCCCGCCGCGCCCTTCTCGCCCACGTCGCTGTCAGCGAAGGCCATCACCGCGCCCGAGTTCTCGAGAATGTACGCAGTCTCGTCGACGGTGTTCGACGCGTAGATGGGCACCGTCACGCCACCGGCCGAGATGATGGCCAGGTCGGCCACGGCCCATTCCATCGAGGTCAGGCCGAAGATGGCGACCCGCTCTCCCCTGGCCAGGCCCAATTCGAGCAAGCCGTTCGCCAGGTCGCGCACCTGCGAGTCGAGCTCGGCCCAGGTCTTCGAGACCCACGCGCCGTTCTTCTTGGCGCGCGCCGCGCGACGGGGGCCGCTCTTCTTCACCTGATCGCGGAACATCTGCACCAGGTGCTTCGACTTCAACTTCGCGACGGAAGCTTCCAACTGCGGCTGGTAGCTGCTCATGGGCTCACTCCGGGTGACGGTGTCGAAAGGGCCTGGCAAGCCAGGAAGGGTGGCGAGTGTCGTACAACCTCCGGCCGCTCGCCATGGTTTGTGCGTTTCAGACCGTGACGATGACCTTGCCGTACGCCTGGCGCGACATCAGCACCCCCAGCGCGTCGGGCAGCCGCTCGAAGGGGAAGGTCGTCTCGTACAGCACGGGCGAGAGCCGACCGGCGGCGAACCGCGCACAGAGCTCTTCGTGCATGGCCACGATGCGCGCGGGCTGCTGGAACTTGTAGGTGCCCCACTGCACGCCCACCACCGAGGCGTTCTTGAGCAGCAGCCGGTTGACCGGCACCGAGGGAATGGTGCCCGAGGTGAAGCCGATGACCAGCAGGCGGCTCTCGAGCGCCAGCACCTTGAGCGACTTGTCGAACAGCTCGCCGCCCACCGGGTCGTAGACCACGTCGACGCCGCGCCCGCCGGTCAGGGTCTTCACCCGCGCCACGAAGTCCTCGGTCGACAGGTCGATGGTCTCGTCGGCGCCGCAGCGCTTCGCGACCTGACACTTGAGCGCGCCGGTCGCCGTCGCGATGACCTTCGCGCCGAAGGCCCGCCCCAACTGAATGGCCGCCGTACCCACCCCGCCCGCGCCGCCGTGCACCAGCAGCGTCTCGCCCGCCTTCAGTTGCCCGCGATGGAGCAGCGCCAGGTGCGAGGTCTGGTAGGTGACGTGGAAGGCCGCGGCCTGGCCGTCGCTCATGCCGTCGGGCACCGGCAACAGGAACGCGTCGCTGACGGTGACCTCTTCGGCGAAGGTGCCGTTGAGCAGGTTGACCAGCACCCGCTGGCCCGGGCGATAGCGGCTACCGGGGCCCGCTTCCACCACCTCGCCCATGCCTTCCATGCCCGGCGTGGCGGGCAGCTCGGGCTTGAGCTGGTACTTGCCTTCGACCAGCAGCACGTCGGGAAAGTTGAGGCCGATGGCCCGCATGCGCACCCGGCATTCCTGGGCCTCGGGCGGCGCCGTCACCGCGTTCACCAGGTGAAGGACTTCCCGGTACGGCCCGAATCGGTCGAATCGCCACGCGCGCATTGGGGCTTTCTACCTCCTGACGTGGCGCGGCACAGCGGGAGTGATCGTTTTGCCCGACTGGGGCATACCGTGAACCTCTGGAGACCTTCGCCATGCGCCCCCACGCCCTCGCCCTCGCCGTCCTCGCCCTGACCGCCGCGGGCTGCTCGCGCACCACGCTCTACTTCTGCAACGGCCCGGGCGACCCGTCGTGCGGCATCGGCTTCACCTGCGTGAACCTGCGCTGCGTGCCCGGCTCGACCCCCGACGGCGGCACCTGTGCCACCGGCCAGACCTCGTGCAGCGGCACCTGCGTCGACACCACGGCCGACCACGCCAACTGCGGCGCGTGCGGCACCACCTGCTCGTCGCTCGAGACCTGCATCGGCAGCACCTGCCAGTGCGCGGGCAGCGGGCTCCTCGCCTGCAGCACGGGCTGCACCAACCCGTCGAGTGACCCGAAGAACTGCGGTGCCTGTGGGAAGGACTGCGGCGGCCAGCTCTGCCAGCAGGGCGCGTGCGTGGCCAACTGTGGCACGGGGTTCACCAACTGCAACGGCGGCTGCGTCGACCAGAACGCCGACCCGTTCAACTGTGGCGGCTGCGGCACCGTCTGCGGCGCCAACGCCACCTGCACCAATGGCCGCTGCGTGCAGGCCTGCGGTGCCACCCAGCTCGACTGCGCCGGCACCTGCGTCGACCCGCTGACCGACGTGAAGAACTGTGGAGCCTGCAACACCGCCTGCGCCAGCGGCCAGGGCTGCGTGTCGGGCCACTGCACCACCCAATGCCCGACCGGCCAGCAGGTCTGCAACGGCGCCTGCGTCGACGTCAGCTCCGATGCGGCCAACTGCGGCGCGTGCGGCAAGGTCTGTGGCACCGGCTCGTCGTGCGTGGCCGGCGCGTGCACCATCGCCTGCGCGGCCCCGCTGGTCTCGTGCCATGGCGCGTGCGTCAACCTGTCCGACAGCGCAACCGACTGCGGCGCGTGCGGCAAGACGTGTGGCGCGGGCACCTCGTGCGTCGCCGGCCAGTGCACCTGCCCCGCGGGCCAGAACCTCTGCAACGGTACCTGCGTGGCGAAGACCGACCCGAAGAACTGCGGCGCGTGCGGCGTGGCCTGCACCTCGAGCCAACTGTGCGACGGCACCACCTGCGGCCAGGTCTGCAGCGCCATGACCACCCAGTGCGGCAATTCGTGCGTGCTGTTGCAGACCGACCCGCTCAACTGCGGCGCGTGCGGCAAGGTCTGCTCGGCGGGCTTCTCGTGCCAGGCCGGCCAGTGCGTCAGCCCCTGCATGGGTTCGCAGCAATTGTGCGGCAACGCCTGCGTCGACACCTCCACCGACCCCACCAACTGCGGTGGCTGCGGGCGCGGCTGCGCGGTCGGCCAGAGCTGCACCAACGGTACCTGCACCTGCGCGGCGGGAACCACGCTGTGCGGCAACCAGTGCACCACGCTCACCACCGACCCGGTGAACTGCGGCGGTTGCGGCATCGTGTGCGGCGCGGGGCAGACCTGCTCGTCGGGCAAGTGCGTCGCCAACTGCGGCAACACCCAGACCGACCCGCTCAACTGCGGCAGCTGCGGCCACGTGTGCGGCGCGGGAGCGAGCTGCGTGGCGGGTGCCTGCCAGTGCGCGGCCGGCACCACCTCGTGCAACGGCACCTGCGTGAACGAAGGCGTCGACGTCAACAACTGCGGCAGCTGCGGGCACGGCTGCTCGAAGGGCGCGCAGTGCCTGCAGGGCGTCTGCACCTGCCCGGCCGGCACGAAGGACTGCAACGGCGCGTGCACCACCGTGTCGAACGACCCGGCGAACTGCGGTGCGTGCGGCGTGACCTGCAAGACGGGTGAGACGTGCTCCAACGGCGCGTGCGTCTGCGGCGGCGGCCTCACCACCTGCAACGGCACCTGCACCGACACCGTCACCGACCCCAACAACTGCGGCGCGTGCGGCACGGTCTGCGCGGCGGGCACCAACTGCCTCTCGGGCGCCTGCCGCGCGGGGTGCCCCACGGGCTACACCGACTGCAAGGGCACCTGCGCCAACACCCAGACCAGCCCCAGCGACTGCGGCGCGTGCGGCGTGTCGTGCGGAACCGGCGGCGCGTGCGTCAACGGCGCGTGCACCTGCGCCAACCCCAACCTCACCTCGTGCAACGGCGCGTGCGTCAACACCCGCACCGACGGCCAGAACTGCGGCGCGTGCGGCGTGACCTGCAACGCCAACCAGGTCTGCAACGGCGGCATGTGCCGGCGCATGTGCCTGCCCTTCGAGACCGACTGCAACGGCTCGTGCATCAACACCAACAACGACCGCAACAACTGCGGCGCGTGCGGCAACGCGTGCGGTGCCGGCTCGGTGGGGTGCAACGCCGGCGTCTGCACCTGCGCGCAGAACGCCACCCGCTGCGGCAACGCCTGCGTGCAGATCAACACCGACCCCGCCAACTGCGGCGGCTGCGGCGTGGTCTGCGGCGCGGGCCAGGTCTGCAATGCGGGCACCTGCCAGACCATGTGCAGCGCGGGCCAGGCTGCCTGCAACGGCGCCTGCATCGACGTGCTGGCCGACGCCGCCAACTGTGGAGGCTGCGGCAACGTGTGCGGCACGGCCGAACAGTGCGTGGGCGGCCTGTGCTACTGCACTGGCGGCAGCGCGGTGTGCTCGGGCGTGTGTCGCAACCTGCAGAGCGACCGGAACAACTGCGGCAACTGCGGCAACGCCTGCAACCCCGGCTTCTTCTGCACCGCGGGCACCTGCTCGTGCGCGGTCGGCCAGACCAACTGCCTGGGCGTGTGCCGCGACCTGAGCAACGACCGCACCAACTGCGGCGGCTGCGGCGTGGTGTGCCCGGGCACCGCGGCGCAGGTCGGCTGTATCGCGGGCATGTGCACCTGCGCGAACGGCCTGACCCTGTGCGGGGCGACCTGCTCGAACACCCTGTTCGACCGGAACAACTGCGGCGCCTGCGGCCGAGCGTGCGCGTCGAACCAGACCTGCACCAACGGCACCTGCGTCGCGCCCTGATTCATGGCACGCATTCCGGGGCTGAAGGTCGTTCGCTCGAAGGTCGAGGGCTACGGCGTGGTGGCCACGCGGGGCTTCCGGCGCGGGCAGGTCATCGCCAACGTCGAGGGCGTGCTGTGGCGCAGCGGGGAGCGACGCGACGACCGGTACTCGCTGGTGCTCGACGACGGCGTGTTCTTCGACATGGTCGACCAGACCCGGTGGGTGAACCATTCGTGCGACCCCAACGTGGTGGTCGAGGCCGGTGTCACCCGAGCGGGCCACGGGTGGGCGCAACTGCAGGCGCTCAAGCCCATTCGCGCGGGTGACGAGCTGTTCTACGACTACGCGTTTCCGCCCGAGCTCAAGGAAAAGTGCCGGTGCGGTGCGAAGGCGTGCCGAGGGTGGATCGTCGCGAAGTGACGTCACGCGGCGCGCTGGACTCCACGGTGCCCACCGAGCTGGCTCGAGGCCCTCGCCCTCGGAGCTGCGGGAGGTCGGCGTCATCGTGACCACGGCGCTCGCAGGTACGCAGCACACCGTCGACCAGGGTGGCGTGGCGACGAGCGCGATGAGCCCGCCTCCCTCGCCCGTTGCGACCAAACGCCTTGGCGGAGCTCGGTGCCCGCGCCCTCGAGTGCGAGTCGGGAGTCGGGAGCGTCGACAACGGCGCTGCACCGACGGCGTACGACCTCACCCGAACGAAGTCCGCCACACCCCGTCGGTCGCGAGCACGGGGTCGGCTTCCACGTCATGAGCCTCGCGAGCGAGGTTCGCCTGGCCCGCTCCACGCGGGAGCCCGTTCGCCGCTCAGGCGCGGGTCAACGTCATCAAGGTCATGCGCATCTCTTCCCACGGGCTGCCCAGCGAGAAGCCACGCGTGTCGTCGAGCAGGCGCTTCGCCTCAGCCGGGTTCACCTCACCGCCCGCGAGTGCGGTGAAGCGGGCCACCAACGCGACCACCGCCGACGACGCATCGGGGTCGGTGCGCAGGTACCATTCGAAGTAGTTGTCGAGACGCTCGGCGACGGAACGGACGGATTCAGGCTGCAGCATGTGTGGCCTCCCGTGAGTGACGTTCTCTTTCATTCAGCGTCATGCGAGGCCGATTTACCGGCCTCCTGCGACAGTGTGACGACTTCGACGTCGCGATGCAGTGACTTCGTGGGGTGCGATCTTCCCGCACTCGCCCACACCCGAGTCGATTCAGCCACTTCGGGCACCGACTGGTTCGAACAGCGCCCGAGGCCGTCCATCGCGCCCATGGCCACCAGGCGACTGAAGCCGAAGCGACGGGCGCGCTCGACGGCGAAGCGGCCGACGTCCACGAAGCGCTCGGCTCGGGCGTCGAAGCCGAAACCGGCGAAGGCGAAGAAGCGCGTGCGTCGGCCAGCCAGAGCGCTCGTGACCAGCGCCCCCTGCGGTGAAGCCCACGACGAAGTCGAGCCCGCCTTCCGCCGCCCTGACGCGTTCTTCGCCGTGCCGCCCGACGAGCGCGCGAGCCGGGTCCGCGAGTCCGACGACCTGGTGAGCATCGACGGCCAGGCGTTCTTCCTGCGCGCGGTGGCGCCCATTCCCATCGTGGGGCTCCTGGTTCGTGCCGGGCCCCATCGACGCAGGGTCCGAGGTCTGGCTGCGCGCCGAGCAACTGCTGGGCTTCGAGCGCGCCTGACGCGTCACCTCGAAAACTGTCGCTTTGAGTACGTCGACCTACGCTCGGGGCGTGCGGGTCTGCGGGCTCTTCCTGGCGGTCTTCGGCGTCACGGCGTGTCGTACGCCCACGCCACCGCCAGTCGTCACCGCGCCACCTGCCGTCGTCGAGGCACCGCTCGAAGTCGACGCGGGCCTGCCACAGCCGCCGCCACCACCCGATGACTGGTACGAGGTCGCACCGTCGGCCAGCCTGGCCACGCTCGAGCGCTCGGTGCTGCACGACGCGGGCGTCCCAGAGAGCGACCGCCAGCATTTCCCCGAGCCGTACAGCACCCTCGAGGGCGTCTTCACCTTTCGCGGCAACCCGCAGCGCACCGGCGGTGCGTTCGGTACCATTCCCGATTCACCGACGAAGCTGAGCGTGACCTGGGTGGCCCGCACCACCGACGGCGCCGCGCCCTGGTTCGGCGGCAGCGGGTGGACCGGCCAGAGCGCCATCGTGCGGTGGCCCGCGGTGGTGCGCCATTCGATGACCAACCTGGGGTCGCGCCGCTTCGATGACGACTTCATCGAAGTGCTGCAGGGCTCGCTCGACGGACACGTGTACTTCCTCGACCTGCTCACCGGTCGACAGACCCGCCCGCCGCTCGACACCCGCAACCCCATCAAGGGCTCGGTGTCGGTGGACCCGCGCGGCTACCCGTTGCTCTTCGTGGGCCAGGGCATTCCCGACCACGCGCCCATCGGCCTGCGCGTCTACGACCTCATCACCCACCGCGAGGTCTTCTTCCTGCCGGGGCACGACCCCGACGCGCCCCGCCACGAGTGGGGCGCCTTCGACAGCTCGGGGCTGCTCAACCGGCGAACCGACACCTACGTGGTCGGCGGCGAGAACGGCCTCGTGTACCTGCTGCACCTGAACACCCGCTTCGACCCCATCGCCCTGACGCTCACGCTCGCGCCCGAGGTCACGCGCTACCGCTACCGCCACCCTCACACCGAGACCTTCGGGGTCGAGAATTCGCTGAGCGTGACCAGGAACCTGGCCTTCTTCGGCGACAACTCGGGCCTCTTGCAGGCGCTCGACCTGCGCACCTTCACGCCGCTGTGGGCCTTCGACGCGGGCGACGACACCGACGCCAGCATCACCATCGACGTCGAGAGCGGACACCCCTTTCTCTACACGGGCTGCGAGGTCGACCGCACCGGCCCCAAAGGCCAGACCCACCTGCGCAAGCTCGACGCCCTGACCGGTGCCCAGCAGTGGGACGTGACGCGGCCCTGCCTGGGCGCGACCGGCCCGCCGAAGAAAATCGACGCTGGCCTGTTCGCCACCAACGTGGTGGGCCGAGGCGACGTCGCCGACCTGGTGTACTTCACGCTCTCGCGCTGCCCGGGCCCCGAGAATGGCATGGTGCTGGCGTTGGACAAGGCAACCGGCCACCAGGCGTGGAAGGTCGACCTGCCGCACTTCTCGTGGTCCAGCCCCACCCTGCTGACCTCGGCCAGCGGCAAGTCGTACCTGCTGCAGGGCGGCATCGACGGCCTCGTTCGGCTGCTCGACGCGAGGACCGGCGCCGAGGTCACGCACGTGCAGCTCGAGGGCGGCATCGAATCGTCACCGGCGGTGTTCAACGAGCACGTGGTGCTGGGCACGCGCGCCGACCGCATCTACGGCCTGACCATTCGCTCAAAGGCCTCAGACGCCGCGAGCCCGCCAGGTGGCGCGAAGGCCCAGGCCCACCAGACCCACGCCGAGGCCCAGGGCGAGCAGCGCGGCGAGCGGTGAATCGGAAATCAGAAAGCCGAGAATTCCAGCGCCCAGGCAGGGCGCTCCCGAGAGCAGCAGCAGGTACCCGCGCTGCTTCGCGTCGCGCTCCGCCAGCTCGTCGCCGTGGAAGACCTGCGGAGGCTTCACCGCGTTGGCTGCGATGCGGGCCTCGTCGTCGGGGTAGCCGAGTCGGCGCAGCTCCTTCAGCAACGCCTCACGTCGAGGAAACTGGCCACTGAGCCGGGTCGCCGCCGTGAAGGCGCGTTCGTTGGGCCTCACTCACCAGGGATACTCGTCGAACGCGAAGTCACTGCACATCGGTTGAGTGTCGTACGTCGCCCGACCGACCGCCCGCCCCCACGCCGCCAGGTCGTGCAGCACCTCGCAACGCGCCTTCGGCGTCTTCAGCCGCGCATCGGCAAGCGTGTCGGCGATGATGCGCTCGCCGTCTTCGACGAGCGTCTGCGGGCGAATGCCGCCGTTGGCGGCCACGTCGAAGACCAGGTTCTGGTGCGCCTGGGTCGTCCACCGCGCCCACGCCCCGCCGGGCTCGCCCGTCTTCGCGAAGTGCCCCCAGGCCGAGCGCATGGCCGACGAAATGGCTTCCCGCTGCGCTTCGTTCTGGGGCGTGAAGATGACGTTGAGCGGGCCCATCTGGAAGTGGCCGAAGACGAATGGCACCTCGAGCCCGTGGCCTGCGCCGAGCATCACCGAGAGGTCGGAACCGCCCGTGGTCGGTTCGTCGTGCCAGTCCCAGCGGTAGGCGTAGAGCTCGGTGGCGCCGCTGCTGGCCATCGCCGAGAGCGGGCGATCGACCCCGGTCAGCTTCCAGAAGCGGCTCATCGCATCGGCGGTGGCGGTGAAGTTCGCTTCGTCGTCGAGCCGGGGAAACAGCCCCAGTGCCTTGTGCGTGCGCTTCGGGTCGAGGAAGAGGAAGAGCCGCATCTCGTCGCGGTTGGTGCCGACGATGACCGGCACGCGGTTCCACCCGTCGGGCTTCGAGAACTGCTCGAGCCAGTCGCCCTTCGGCAACACGGTGCCCTCGGCGAACACCAGCGGCGCGTCGAGCATGCCCAGCGCACGGCCGGTGCCGTAGCCGGCGAAGAGCGCCTTCGCCGGCAGGCTGCGAAGCCAGGTGGCGAGCTCGGTTGCGGGCATGGTGGCGAGCAGCGCGCGCGCCTTCGCCTCGTCGGGGGCCTTGCCGGCGCTCACCAGCAGCCGGGTGATGACCTCGGTCGAGCTGTTCTTGTGGCCCCCCGCGGCCTGGGGCGCCTCGGCGTACTCGGGAGCTTCACTCCACAAACCGCCACTCTCGATGATGGCCCGGTGGAAGAGCCCCTTCGCCAGCGGGCTGAGCAGCAGGGTGTACGTGTCGAGCCCGCCTGCCGACTCGCCGAAGATGGTGACGTTGTCGGGGTCGCCGCCGAAGGCTCGGGCGTTGTCGCGCACCCACTGCAGCGCCCGAATGAGGTCGAGCGTGCCGAAGTTGCCGCTGGCGTCGAACTGGTCGGCCCCCTCGCGCAGCGCCGCGTGGCGGAACCAGCCCAGCGGCCCCAGGCGGTACTGCACGCCGATGACCAGCGCCTGCTGCTCGGTGGCGAGACGGCCGCCGTCGTAGAACGACACGGTGCCAATGCTGTTGCCGCCGCCGTGAATCCACACCATCACCGGCAGCTTCGTGGTGGCGACCTCGGCGGGCTTGAGCGGCGGGGCCCACAGACTCAAGGTCAGACAGTCTTCACTTCCGGTGATGGCGCCGCTCTCGGAATTGGACATGGCCGAGCCCTGCTGCGGGCAGGCCGCTCCAAAGCTCGTCGCCTCGCGCGTGCCGGACCAGGGGGCGGGGGCCCGCGGCGCGCGCCAACGCAGCGGCCCCACTGGCGGTTGGGCGAACGGCACGCCCAGCCACGCGTGACTGCCGTACCGACCGTCACCGCCCAGCACGGGTCCCTGCGTCGTCTGGCGCAGGGTGTCGCTGGAAGGCCGCTCGATGGTGAACAAACCGGGCGTCCGACAACCACACTGCACCAGCGTCGCCAACAGGACCAGTCGTCGCATGCAGGGGGAGATAGCGCGCGCCGAGCCCTCACGCACGCGTGGGTGACGACGCAGGTGATGCGACGCCGAGCGGGAGCACGAGGCCTGCGAGCTCGGCCGCGTCGAGCACCGTGCAACCCGTCTCACACACCACCCCGGCAGCCTGGTCCTGACGAGCGCGCATGGCGGCGGCCACACCGTCGGTGCGCGCCTTGACTCCCACCGACGCCGTCTTGCTCACGCGGACCTGGCGCGTCAGGCCACGGCGGCGCAGATGACCCCAGCAGGCCCTGCGTTCGGACCAGACCGGCGGTGCGGGAGCGTCTCCACGAGCACGTGGCCAGCACCGACTCCTCCGTGCACGCCGACCACACCCACGGCCGCGAGAAGAGACCCTGGCGCCATCTTCTGGCGCTGACGGACCCGCAGGGACAGACCAGCAGTACGACCGACGTGCGTGCGTGACCGCTCCAGAAGACCACACCGCCCGCACCGTCGGTGAAGGCTCGGGTCACTTCGTTGCGACGGGCAGAAACCCCGCCGCGGCGAGCACCGCCTGGCCTTCGCTCGAGCGCACCAGGTCGGCGAAGCGCTGCGCCTCGATGCGATGCGCGCCGCGGGTGCAGACCACCATCGCCTGCTCGATGGGGTCATGCAGCGCCCCCGGCACCTCGGTCATCACCCCGGCATCGGCACCAGACACCAGGCTCCGCGAGACGAACGCGGCCTCCGCGTTGTGCGTGGCGAAGTACTGCTGCGCCTGACCGACGTTCTGCGCGTACACCACGCGTCCCGACACCACGTCCCACAGCCCCGCGCGCTCGAGCGCCTGCTTCGCCGCGCGGCCATACGGCGCGTGGTCGGGCTGCGCGAGCGCGATGACCTTCACCTTGGGGTCCGCGAGCGCCTGCATCGACGAGACGCCCAGCACCACCAGCGTGCCGCGGGCGTAGGTGTGCAACGTCGTCACCTCACAGGTACCGGTGGAGCTCGCGTCCTTCGCGGCCTCGACGCTCGCGGCGGCGAAGAGGTCGAACGGCGCCCCTTCCTTGAGCTGCGTGGCCAGCAGGCCCGTGCTGCCGAAGGTGAAGGCCACCGGTACGCCCGAGCGACTGGTGAAGGTTCGCCCGAGCGCTTCGAACGCTGGCTTCAAGTCGGCCGCTGCGGCCACCTGCAACGGCGTCACCGCCGGCGACGACTACTTGCATGACGCCACCAGCAACAGCAGCACCAGTCGCTTCGTCATGGCGGAGGCGACCTCCAGCGCCGGTGCAGCCACACCCACTGCTCAGGCGCGCTGCGAATCTGCGCCTCGATGCCAGCGGTCAACGCCGCGGTGAGCGCGACGACCGCGTCTTCCCCATCGCCCTCGGGCAGCGCCACGTCGTGCATCGAGATGCGGTAGCGGCAGGGTCCTACGCGCGTCGCGAAGCCCAGCATCGGCACCGCGCCGGTGCGCAGCGCGAGGTCGGCGGCGGCCCGAGGCGTCTTGGCCAGGCGCCCGAAGAAGGGCACCCACACCGACTGCACCTTCGTGTCCTGGTCGATGAGCAGGCCCAGAATCGCGTTGCCGCGCAGGGTGCGCAGCATGTCCTTCGCCGCCCCGGCGGCGCCTCGCCAGATGACGCGCAGCTTGCCGTCGTTGCGGAAGCGTTCGACCAGCGCCGTGGTGCGCGCGTCGCTGGTCTCCTTGCCGATGACGGCCGCAGGGTACCCCTCGAGGGCGACGTGGCGCGCGAGCACTTCCCAATTGCCGAAGTGCCCGGTGACGAAGACCACGCCCTTGCCCTTCGCCAGCGCGCGGTCCATGCGCGCCCGGTCTTCGGCGGGCCACTCGACCAGTTCGGCACGGCGCGCGTCCAACTGCCGCACGCAGACCATCTCGCCCGCAGCGCGGCCCAGGTGGCGAAAGCAGGCCTTCGCCAGCGCTACCCGCTCGGCCGCGGTCTTCTTGGGGTAGGCGATGCCCAGCGACTCGAGCGCCTTCCGTCGCTCACCGCCGACCAGGAAGTACGCGAGGCCGCCAAGGACAGCGCCGACCTCTGACGCCAGGCGCAGCGGCGCGAAGGCGAACAGCCACACCAGGGCACGCACCACCTGCGAGCGCACGTACCGGCGCGCCCGCTTGGGAAATGGCACCGTGGTCGCTGCGGCAGTCACGACCCATCGCTTACCCCATCACCCGCGCGCCCGCTGCCTGACAAGCACTCGATGAGGTAGCCTGCCCGCTCGCGCTGGTCGCTCGTCGACCCTTTCCGGAGCCTCACCCATGCAAGACCCGCTGACGCCGCCAGACGCCGTCTTCGTGCCGAATTCTACGTCGGCCTCTACGCGCGCGGGCGGAACGTGGTGCAAGTGCAGGGGTTCGCGGCGAAGAAGTCCTTCGCGGCCGCCAGGCCCGACCTCGAACGAGCCGTGGCCTCGCTCGAGCTCCCCGCCGACTGAGCGCACCCGAGGCCCGTGCGCTCGCGGCGAGAGCCGTTCAACTTGACCCTCGGGGACCACTTGGTGCCATGAAGTGCAGGCCATGAACGCCCTCGACGAGCTCGCCACCATTCTTCGCCCCGCCGGCGCTGGGCTGTACCTGGTCTCGACCGGCAAGAAGGAACAACTCGCGCTGCAGCAGTCGCTGTACGGCGTGTCGAGCGAGGCCGAGGTGCAGGCCCGCTTCGTCGAGCGGCTCTCGCGCATCGTGGGAGCGAAGGCCGTGCTGCTGGGCATTCCGTCGGACGTGGGCGCGGGCTTTCGCCGAGGCGCCAACCTGGGCCCGCAGGCCATTCGCAGCAAGCTGGTGGAGGACGGGGTCGACCTCTCCAGCCGCGGCGCGGTCGACGTGGGCGACGTCTTCGTGGTCCCGCAACTGCTGCACGACGACATGCTCGGAGAGGCCCAGATGCAGGCCTCGCGCCGCGCGGTGTACCCGAACGTGCCCGACGAGGTGCGCCGCACCCTGCCCGTCGCGCCGCTCTCCATCGCCGAGCGCGCCTGGCAGCTCATCTTCCAGATCAACCCGGCAGCGAAGCCCTTCACCCTGGGCGGAGACCACTCCACGGCGCTCCCCGCGGTCCTCGCCCTCCATGCGGCCCGCCCCGGCTTCGGCATCGTGCAGAGCGACGCCCACACCGACCTGCTCGAGACCCGGCTGGGCGTGAAGTACTGCTTCGCCACCTGGAGCTGGCACGCCAACGAGGCCCTGGGCCGCGACGGCCGCCTCACCCAGGTCGGCATTCGCGCCTCGGGCCGCGACCGCGCGCACTGGGAATCGACGCTGGGGGTCCGGCAGTTCTGGGCTGCCGACATTCTTCGCGACCCCGCCCGCGCCCTCGACGACGTGCTGGCCCACGTTCGCTCGCGCCACCGCACCGGCGTACTCTTCTCGAACGACGTCGACGGCACCGACGCGCGCTACGCCGACGCCACCGGCACGCCCGAACCCGATGGGCTCGAGCCCGACTGGGTGGTCGAACTGATTCGCCGACTGGGCCGGGAGGTCGGCCTGGTCGGTGGTGACGTGATGGAACTGGCGCCCTCGCTCACCCCGACCCCCCAGAGCGCCCCGCGCACCACGGCGCTGGCGGTGCGTTACCTGCTCGAAACCCTCGACGCCGCGCTGGTCGTGCGAGGGTGACTGTGGCAGTTTGCGCGGCGTTCCATGCGCACCCTGCTGATCACCGCCTCGCTCGCCGCCGTCTTCGCCTTCGCCGGCTGCAAGGGCAACTGCCAGCAGTTGTCCGAAAAGCTGTGTGACTGCGCGGTGAACAGCAACGACAAGAACCTCTGCCTGCAGAACGCCTCGGCCCGCGCGAACAACGTGGTGCCCACCTCGACCGACGAGGCCACCTGCCAGGCGCTGCTCAAGACCTGCGACTGCCGTCTGGTCGACACGGCCACCGGCAAGGCCAACTGCGGCCTGGCGCGGCCGCTGGCGACCGAAGCCGACGCCGGTCAGTAACCGACGAAGACGCACGACCGCGGAGCCAGACGCCAGGCCTGACTCCGCGTTCTCGACGGTGTGCGCGCTAACGGGGTCGCGGCGCGCTGCGACCCTGCGCTTCGATGATGGGTTCGCCCAACTGCACGGTGCCACCGCCCGACCCAGCACCCTTCTTCAGCGCGATGGTGGTCGGCCCGTTGACGCTCAGGTACGGCTTGAGCCGTGCCAGCTTCTTGGCGCCGAACCCCTTCACCTTGACCAGCTCGTCGACCCTGGTGAACGGCGTCTTGCTGCGCTGTTCGATGATGCGCTTGACGGCCTTGGGCCCCACGCCGGGAAGGAGGTCGAGCTGCGTGGCGCTCGCGGTGTTCAGGTTCACCACCCCCGTCACCTCGTGCTTCACCGCCGCCTTCTTCGCCAGGGCCGGGCTCGCGCCCAGCACCGTCATCGCCATCGCCACTGCCGCCACCGTCTTGATTGCCAGCTTCATGTTCAGTTCCCTCCCGCCACGCCCAGTTCCATCGTCGGCGACCCATTCGTCGACGTATTCCTCGGTTCGACCGCGTCCCGCTTGTCCAACGCCTCGCGAACGTGCAGCTTGCCGTCCAACGGCAGCACGTCGAGGTACACGTTGATGGACCCGTCACGGTTCACCCACGCCGAGCCCGCCTTCACCCACTGCGTGCTTCGATCCACGCCCTTGTCCTTGTCCTTCTCGTCGATGCGCCGTTCCTTGATCGAGAAGACCTGGTACCGCTTCCCCGTCACCATCACCGTCCACCTTCCTTTCACTGCCAGTCACTGCCTGCCGACCAAAGTGTCGACGGCGCGCGCATGAGCAGGCGGCGTGCCAGCGCGGGGCTCCAGTGGCGTGGGTGGGAACGGTAGCGCTCGGGTCCCGCACGCGGGACGGTGGACGTGGACGCTCCAACGTGCGCCCTCGTCTTTCGCGAAAGGCGAGAACGGCTAGTTGAGCAGCCCCTCGGGCTTGCGCGACTGCATGCCGGCGACCAGCACCATGGTCTCTTCGGCCACCATCTGCATGCGCACGTGCACGTCACGCTCGCAAAGCACCTCGTAGCGACGAATGACGTCTTCCATCACCGCGCTGGCCAGCACGTCGGCCAGGGCGCCGCCACGGGCCCGCACGGTGGCCTGGGCCACGCGCTCGCCGACGTCGGTGGGCAGCCGCGCGACCAACTCGAGCAGGGCGAAGCGCAGGGCTTCCTCGTCGTCGTCGCCGTCGGGCACCGCAGGGTCTTCGAGCACCTCGACCTCGACCTCGCGGTAGAGCTTGCTGGTGGGCAGTTCCCTCACCACCCGCGCCCGCACCACGCCGCTGAGCAACAGCTCGAAGCGGCCGTCTTCCAGCTTCTCGTGCATCGAAATGGTGCCGATGCACAGCATGGGCTCGAGGTCGGGCTTCGGCGTGCGCTCCTGGCCCGGCACCACCTGGGCCATGGCGAAGAGCTTGTCGCCCGCCAGCGCGTCGCTGACCAGCTCGCGGTAGCGCGGCTCGAAGATGTGCAGGGGCAGCGCCGTGCCCGGCAGCAGCACCACCGACGGCAGGGGGAAGACCTTCAGTCGCCGCGCCGCGCCCCGCGCCCGCTCGAGCGCGTCGCTCACGCCACGGCCTTCTGACCGCCGAACTTCTGCTTCGCCCAGGCGAACACCGCCGGCAGCACCGAGAGCACCACGATGCCGATGACGATGAGCTCGATGTGCTTCTTGACCACCTCGAACTGCCCCAGGAAGTAGCCGCCGATGGTCATCGACAGCACCCACGCCGCCCCGCCGATGACGTTGAACGACGCGAAGCGCTTGTAGGGCATCTTGCCGATGCCGGCGACCACCGGCACGAAGGTGCGCACCACCGGCATGAACCGCGCGAGGATGATGGCCTTGCCACCGTGCCGCTCGTAGAAGTCGTGCGCGGCCTTCATGTGCTGCGGCTTGAAGAACCGCGACTCGGGCTTGCTGAAGAGCGCGGGGCCCATGCGCGAGCCGATGGTGTAGCTGATGGCGTCGCCGACGATGGCTGCGGGAACGAGCAGCGCCTGCAGCATCAGAATGTTCAGGTCTCCGCGCCCGGCGTACATGCCCGCCATGAAGAGCAGCGAATCGCCCGGCAGGAAGAACACCAGCGCGCCCGTCTCGAGGAAGACGATGAGCGTCAGGCCCGGGTAGCCGGCGATGGGAATGATGGTGTCGGGGTTGAGCAGCTCTTTGAGCTTGTGCAGGAGTTCCATCGTGGGGAACCCAAGTAGCACGGCGCTGCAGAAACAAAAAACCCCGGGAGGTCGTCCCGGGGTCCTTTGAAACGTCGATTGGTACCGCTTCAGCGCGAGGCGGTCTCGGCCTTCTTCTCGGCGCCCTTGGCCAGGGTGGCGAAGGCGATGTTGCCGTAACCAGCCGACGCGCAGCTGAACATGACCCGCTTCACGATCGAGAACTTCACGCTCTTGTCGGCCTGGATGTTCACGTCACCCTTGAAGGCCCCCGTGTCGTTCGCGGCGTTGTGCAGGTCTTCGAACTGCTTCTTCATTTCGCGCAGCTTCTCTTCGAGGTTCGGAATGTTCAGGTATTCCTCGCGGGTCAGGTCGTCGATGCGGCCGATGACCGTGCCCGAGACGAGCACCTGCTCCTTCGAGATCATCACCACCGGAGCGATCTGCAGCTCGTCGGTGTTGGCGGCCTCGGGGAGCTCGACGTCCTTCGACATCGAGAGAATCTCGCCAGTCGCCGAGAAGTTGGCGACCAGGAAGAGCACCAGAATCACGAACATGTCGACCAACGGCGTCACGTTCAGGTCGGCGTTGACCGACTTGTGACCGCCCAGGTGCCCGAAGATCTTCGAGTGCTGGAGCCGCTTTCCGTACCGCTTGCCAGGAGCAACGATTGCCATGGTGGTGCTTTTCCTTAACCGTTCGAGGCTGGAGAGACCGACACCGACGGGAACTGCCCGCCGATGCACGTGTCGATGATCATCACCAGGTCCTCGTACTTGACCGAGTCTTCGGTCGAGAGGGTGATGGCGTTCTGCTCGGGCTGCTGGGTCTTCAGTTCCTTCAGCCGGTCGGTGAACTTCTGCACGGCGGCCTTGTCACCGGTGACGAAGGGAATCGGGTCCATCGCGGTGCCGCCGACGGTGATCTTCAGTTCCTTGTCGGTGATGAGCACGGTGATGGGCAGCAGCGTGTTCGGAGGCGGCTGCTCGTCGCTCGCGTTCTGCCCCGACTGCGAGACCTGAAGCCGGCCGACCTGCGTCCACACGGCCGACATGATCAGGAACACGATGGTGACCGCCATCAGGTCGATGAAGGGCACCAGGTTGATAGTCGTGTCGAGTGGCTTCTTGCCGCCTTTGCCACTCGTCCCAAGATCCATTCCGCCGGCCATCGTTGACTCCGTTCAACTGTGCGACAGGTTCACCTGCAAGACACCGAGTTCGGCCCGGGAGTTCTCACTCCCAGGCCAACCGCAAACCGACTTATTCCTCGGCCTGCGCCGGGACCGTCAGGTTCTTGAACTTGTCCTTGTTCTGCACGATCAGGTTCAGCACCGCGACCGAGGTCTCGTTGATGTCGTTGATCAGCGACTGGGTGCGGCCGTTGAGCACCGAGAACATGATCAGCAGGGGAATGGCGCTGATGAGGCCGAAGCGGGTGCAGTTCATGGCTTCACCGATCGAACCGGCGAGAATCGTCGCGCGGTCGGCAGGCGAGGCGTGCGAAACGGCCTTGAACGAGCCGATGAGGCCGTCGACCGTGCCGAGCAGACCGGCGAGCATCGCGGCGTTGCCGAGCATGGCCAGGTAGCCGGTGCGCGCTTCGAGCTTCGGGTTCTCGCGCAGCGAGGCCTCGTCGAGCGCCGCCTGCACTTCTTCTTCGCCCTTGGGAACGTTCATCAGGCCCGACTTGATGACGTTGGTCAGGGGGGTCGGCTTCTGGCCGGCCACGTAGTTGATCGCCTTGTCCAGGTCGCCGGCGTAGATGTGCTTCTTGAGCCCGCGCAGGAAGCCGTCCTTGTTGATGCTCGCGGCGAAGAACAACACGATCGCGCGCTCGATGGTGATGGCGAAGCCGATGACGAGGAAGAACGCGATGGGGTACATGCCCCAGCCGCCTTCGTTCCAGGCCTTGGCGATGTTCGAGAACAAGCCGCCGCCCTCACCCGATTCAGCCTCCGCCGCTTCAGCTGCCAGAAGTCCGAGCTGTCCAAGCATCATTGTGTACGTGCCTCCAGGGCGTGAATCCCTGTTCTGTCTGTGTTGTTTTCGCCAGGCCGACCGAGTTGTTCGCTCGCCTGGTCCCCTTGAAACCTTCCGGGATCAGCTTTCCGGAAAATCGCGCGCACCTTAGGCCGACGTAAAAAAAGGTGTCAAGGCGCTGACAACAGAACCGACCGTCAGGTTTCAACCGCCCGGTGTCCCACGCGTTTTCAAGGCGTTGCCAGCGTGCTAGCCACCGAAGCCGACCATGAGCCGCAAGCGAATCGGGGAACTGCTGCTGGACCGTGGTGCGATCACCCGCGAACAACTCGCCGCCGGGCTGACGGCCCAACAGCGCACCCGCCAGCGCCTGGGCGTCACACTCATTCAGGCCGGGTCCATCACCGAGGTGCAGTTGGCCCAGGTGCTCGCCCAGTCACTGGGCCTGGCCACCGTCGACCTCACCCAGGTGCAGGTCGACTGGTCGGCGGTGCACATGCTCCGCGCGCGCTTCTGCGAAAAGCACGAGCTCTTTCCCTTCGCCATCGACGGCAAGGGCACCACGAAGAAGCGGGTGATGGTGGCGATGAGCGACCCGCTCGACGAGTCGGCCCGCAAGGAAATCGAGTTCACCACCGGGCTCGAGGTCTCGCCCTACGTCTCGACCCACTCGCAGATTCGCGCCGCCGTGCTGCGCTACTACCACAAGGTGTCCGAGGCCCACGTGAAGCAGGCCGGCCCACTGGTCGGCGGCGGCGGCTCGGTGGTGCTCGAACCCGTCGAAGAGGCCGCGCCCTCGGGTGAAGTGCTGGTCGGCGAGGAAATCATCTCGAAGGACAACCTGGTGCCCACCGTGCCGGCCGACCCCGGCGCCCGCAAGCGCACCGTCACCCGCGACCTCGACTTCCTCTTCGGAGGCCGCCCCGCCGACGACGACGGCGTCGAGAAGCTCGAGCAGAAGTTCTGGGTGCTGCTGCAGTTGTTGGCGAAGAAGAACATCGTCTCGCGCGAGGAGTTCCTCAAGGCGCTGGGCGAAGAGGAGTAGCCGCATGCGCTCGCTGGTCGTGTTGGTCGCGCTCGCGGCGCTCCCCGCGCTCGCGCAGGAAGATGCCGGGGTCGACGTCGCCGCGTTGCTCGAGCGGCTGCGGGCCCTCGAGGCCGACGTGCAGGCGCTCAAGAAGGCACCGCCCGCCCCCAGCGCTAAGGCCGCCGAGGTGAGCGAGACCGCCGAGCTGCTCGACGTGAAGGAAGCACCCTTCTCGACCGGCGACTGGTCCTGGCTCAACGGGTCGAATTACCAGCCAGCCTCGCTGCTGCGCGTGGGGCCGGTGACGCCCACCTTCGCCATCGATTCGGACTACGCGTGGCAGTTCAACAACCCCGTCGACCACACCATCTTCCCCACCACCACCGCGGCGCGCCATTCTGAATTCTCGCTCAACCTGGCCTGGGTCGGCTTCGAGCTCAACGGCATCGACACGAGGTACGGCGGCCCCATCGGCCGGGTCGAGCTGCAGTTCGGCAGCTACATCGCCACCATTCACGGGCAGGACAGCACCCTGGCCCGCGGCTTCTTCCTGTCGAACCCCACGCTCAGCTACGTCAAGCAGGCCGGCGCGGGCTGGCACTTCCACGTGCTGCACGGGCTCAACGTCGAGGTCGGCATCTTCCCCTCGTACATCGCGCTCGAGAGCTACGTGCCGCAGGAAAACTGGAACTACACCCACCCCTTCGTGTCGGACTTCACCCCGTACTATTTCGCCGGCCTGCGCACCCAGCTCTTCCCCACCTCGAGGAGCAAGCTCGAGCTGTGGCTGGTCAACGGCTGGCAGTCGTTCGGGCGCTGGCACGACGCGCTCACCGGCGGGTACCTGTACACCGTCAGGCCGAACGGTCGCCTGGCGCTGACCCACACCCTGTACGTCGGCCAGGAGCAGACCCGCGCGTCCGACCCCAACAACCAGTCACTGCGCGTCTACAGCGACAACCACGTGCAGGTGCTGGCCTTCGAAGACCTCTCGCGCCCGGTGTTCCAGCGGCTGGCCTTCGCGCTGGTGGCCGACGTCGGGTACGAGGTGCGTGGGCCGCACGCTGGCGAGCTCGACGCGAACGGCAAGCCCACCCCGCCCAATGGCATCATGGCCGGCGGTTCGCTCACCGGTCGGGTGGAATGGAACCGGAACTTCATGTCGACCCTGCGTGGCGACCTCTTCTACGACCACAGCGCGGCGGTCATCACGCCCCTGCCCCTGGGCAGCCCGTACACCCTGCCCGGCAACGGCAGCGCGACCAACCCCTTCGAGTGGCTCGGCGGAGGCATCGCCGTCACCATGGACTGGCGCCCCAACCCGTGGATTCTGGTGCGGCTCGAGTACTCGCACCGCGCGGCGAACCAGCCCTACTTCTCGGGCAAGGGCGGCATCACCGGGCCCAACGGCCTGCAGCCGACGACCGACGCCGAGCGCGCGGCCTTCACGCCCGACTTGCGGCCCACCGACGACCGGGTGGTGGGCAACGTGACGCTGCGGCTGTGAAGCGGTGACGGACCTTCGGCTCACGCTGCCGCGCGCGACCCCTTGACCAACGACTCCCACGCCACCAGATGTTCTGGCGCGAGCGCGAAGGGCGTCAGCTCGGTCACCCAACCGCCGTGCACGGCTTCGACCCGCTGCACGATGGCCCAGAACGACAGCCCGGTCGGCTCGAGCCGCACCTCGAGCATCAGGTTGGGCGCCAGGGCCTTGCCCGCCTGCACCTCGAGGACGCGCTCGCCGACCTTCAGCACCGGCCACGACGCGCCATCGACCACCAGGTGCAACCCTTCCACGAGGCGGCCTCCAGCCGAGGGCGCTTCGGGCTCGACCAGCGACAGCTCGTCGCCGTGTGCACCGTCGGCCTCGAACGCGCGCAGCGCCTGGGGAATTCGCGGCAGCATCGCGGCCAACGCCTCGCCCGTGGGCCGCGGCAGGCCCAGCGCCACCAGGTCGGCCACGCTCACCACCGCTTCCCGGTCGAGCAGCGCCACCACCGAATCGGCCGTGACGACCCGGCGGGTCAACGGGCCCAGCACGCCCTGTTCGTCATGGTGGGTGCTGACCACCGCGCCGAGCACGCCGGGCAGGTGCCACCGCTCGGCCAACTGCTCGCCGAAGGGCACGTGAAACCGCTCGACCAGCGCCAACCATTCGCGCGCAGTGCGGGTGCCGACCGTGGCGTCGTGGCGGCGCACGTCTTCGAGCGCCACCAGCACCAGCAACTTGCCGGCGTCGTGCAGCAGCCCGGCCACGAAGCCCTCGCCTTCGTCGGCACCCTCGAGGTGACTGAGCGCTTCGGTCACCATCGCGCACGAGAGCGACTGCCGCCACACCTGGCGCCGCAGGGCGGTCAGCACGCCGTCGTCGCCGGACAGCTTCGCCACGCTCGAGGCCATCGCCAGCCGCACCAGTTCCCTGGCGCCGATGCGCTGCACCGCGACGGTCAACGAGGTCACCTCGGCGCCGCGCCGGTAGAAGGGCGAATTGGCCAACCGCAACAGGTTGGCGGTGAAGACCGGGTCGGTGCGCATGGCGTCGACGAGCTGCGCGACGGTGTAGTCGTCGGTGCCCAGCACCTGCTGCAGCTTGAGCGCCGTGGCCGGGTACGGCGGCACCCGCACGTTGCCGCGTGACACCAGCTCGTGCAGGGCGGCCACCAGACGATCCTCCCTCATCTGCTGTGGTTGCGCATCGGTGGTCATGGGGTGCCTCGAAGCCCTCACTCCCGCTGCAGCAAAGGCGCGGCCAACGGATCGACGGTGGGCGTGGCGGGCCCACGCACCTGCACTGGGCGGGCGTCGAGGTTCAACGCGAAGCGGTCGACGTCGAGGCCCGCGTTGCGCCGCTCGTCGATGCGCCGGTGCAGTTCGGCGAGCACCGCAGGGGTGGGCGCGCCACCGAAGCCTTCCCCAGAGGGCACGGTGCCTGCCTCGAGCCGACCGGTCAGCCCTCGGGTGACCAGCAGCGCCCACAGCGCCATCGGCCCGCGCAGGTGGGTGGTGTCACCCGGCCCGCATTCGCACTGGCACAGCCGCCCCTCGACGAACCAGACCCGCCACGTCATCCAGGAGGTCACGCCGACGAAGGTGCCAGTGATGCCCGCGTCGCCGCACGCCGCCAGTGCCCCGGCGGCGAGCTCGAGATCGAATTCCAGTTCCTGGGCCGAACTCCATGACCGGAGCGCCTCGGCGAGCGACATGGCAGCCATCACCGCTCTGCCAAGCAAGCGCTCCGCCAGCGCGAGAGACCCGCAACGGCTGATCAGCGCGGGGGTCAACGAGCCTGAGGTGGGTGCGAATGAACACGGTTGTCCCTCGGGTGCGTGCCCCGGGGACCTGTTCAGACGGATTGACCGTGAATTCCGATGGCGGCGACGGTGCAGCGGTCGCAACGTCCATCGTATGTGTGAGCGTGGGGGCCCGCAGCAGAACCGCTCAGTCTGGTGCGTTGGAGTGGCCTTCGTTCGGGGCGGCTGCGCGTTCACCCGCGCGCCAATGACACCGAACCATCAGTTCGTCGGTCGCGCTCCTTGTGAGGAGTTCACTGGAAGAGCTGGGGACATCAGCACTCCTTTCGTGGGGACGTTCACAAGCATGTGACCCGAGGTTTTTTTCGTCAAGGTGCACACCCACGCTTTTTTCACGAGTGCCGTTGGACTCGTGCGACCTGCAGCGAGATCAACCACCTGGCCGCGGCGCGGGGCTTGCTGTCACCAGCACCATGAAGCGCGCCATGTTGATTGGGGTCATCGCTCAGGCCGTCGTGCTGTTCGGCGGGCTGATCTACCTGTTCGTTGACCTCCTCTCGGACCCGATGCGCGTGGTCAAGCCAGCCAAGGACCGACCCGACGCGTCGGTCGCCCTCGCCGTCGCCGTTCCAGTCGAGCCGACGAAGGGCGAGCCCACGAAGGCCGAGCCTGCTGCCGAAGAGAAGCACGCCGAGGAAGCGAAGGAAGCGCCGGCCCCCGAAGCTGCGGCAGCGCCAAAGGAAGCCGAGCCCGTCAAAGAGGCCGAAGTCGCCACGCCCGAGCCTTCGAAGCCCGAGCCCGCCAGCACCGACGAGCACCCCGCCACCCCCGAGACCGACCCCGCCAAGCTGCTGGCCCAGACGGTCAGCGAGCTGATGGACGGCAACGAGCGCTTCGCCCAGGGCGTCGCGCAGAGCCACGACCTGCTGCAGCTGCGCAAGACGCCCGCGCCGGTGAAGGCGGTGGTGGTGGCCTGCTCCGAGGCCACCGTGCCGCCCGAGCTGCTCTTCGACCAGGCCCTGGGCTCACTGGTGGTGGTGCGCACTCCGGCCGCCCTGGTCGACGACGCGGTGGTGGCCGCGGTCGACGACGCGGTCTGGCGCCACCACGCGAAGGTGGTGCTGGTGCTGGGGCACCGCCACTGCCACCCGCTCGAGACCGCTGCCAGCCACGCGAAGGCCGGCCCCGGTGAAGCGACCACGGTGGCCAGGGTGCTGGCGCTTGGCGGAAGCCACGCGCGCGCCGACCTCGCCGACGCGGTGGTGACGGCCAGCTCGGCCGCGCTCACCAAGCGCTCGGCGGTGCTGCGTCGGCCGGGAGCCCCGCCGGTGATGCGGCTGGTCTACAACGAAGGTTCGGGCGCGGTCCGCTGGCTCGACGTCGATCCCGCTGAACACGCGTCGCGCTGAACCTGTTCCCGCCCGCCTGACGTCGACGCGGGTCGAAATACCTCGCCGCCCGGTGCGTCACACAAGCGCGTTCCCTTCGCGCGCGGGCGGTGTATAGGAGGCCCGTTCGTTCCCCTTTTTTCGAAAGCCTCGTGCCCATGAAGAAGTCGCTCGTCGCCGCCCTCACGCTGTTCGCCGCCGCCGCTCACGCTGCCGAGTTCAAGGCGGCCTACGTCGACATTCAGCGCGCGCTCCAGGAAACCGACGAGGGCAAGGCCGCCAAGTCGCGCCTGCAGGCCATGGTCGACGCCAAGCAGAAGGCGGTCGAGAAGGAAAAGACCGCGCTGCAGACCGAGGTCGAGGCCTTCCAGAAGCAGGCGCCCACGATGGACGACAAGGTTCGCAGCGCCCGCGAGCAGGAACTGCAGAAGAAGACCTACGACTTCGCCCAGCGCACCGACAAGCTGCGCGCCGAGATGGCCGACAGCGAGCGCAAGGAACTGGGGTCCATCATGCCCAAGCTCGAGACCCTGCTCGGGCAGATTGCCCAGCGTGAAGGCCTGACCATGGTGTTCGACAAGTCGTCGTCGGGCCTGGCCTGGGCGCCTCCCGCGCTCGACCTGACCAACGAGCTCATTCGCATGTACAACGCGCAGTTCAAGGCCGCTGGTGGCGGCGCGGCGGCTCCCAAGGCGGCTGACGCACCCAAGGCCGTCGACGCCCCCAAGAAGTAGGCGTTCGTTCGAGGTTCCCGAAGCTCGAAAGCCCCGGTGACCCCGGGGCTTTTCTTTTCCGCCCTGACGGACTGGCGAGCGCGCGCGCCGAGCCGTGTCGATCCGGTCGTTGCGGAACGCGGATCGGCGCTCTAGACCGGGACCGCGAAGTCGCGCAGCGCCTGGTTGAGCGAGGTCTTCTGGTCGGTGGTCGCGCTGCGCTTGCCGATGATGAGCGCGCACGGCACCTGGTATTCGCCGGCGGGGAACTTCTTGGCCCGCGTACCGGGAATCACCACGCTGCGCGCCGGCACCCGACCCTTGTGCACCACTTCGGTCGGCCCGCTGACGTCGATGATCTGCGTCGAACTGGTCAGCACCACGTTGGCGCCCAGCACCGCTTCTTCCTCGACCACCACGCCCTCGACCACCACGCACCGGCTGCCGATGAAGGCCCCGTCTTCGATGATGACCGGCTGCGCGCCCGCGGGCTCGAGCACGCCGCCCAGGCCCACGCCGCCCGAGAGGTGCACGTTGCGCCCCACCTGCGCGCAACTGCCCACGGTGGCCCAGGTGTCGACCATGGTGCCTGCGCCGACCCACGCGCCGATGTTCACGTAGCCCGGCATCACCACCACGCCCCGCTCGCAGAACGCGCCGTACCGCACCGTGCCCGGAGGCACCACCCGCACGCCCGCCTCGGCCAGCCCCTTCTTCAGGGGAATCTTGTCGAAGAACTCGAAGGGCGGCAGTTCCATGGTCTTCATTTCGCTCAAGGCGAAGAAGAGCAGAATCGCTTCCTTGGCCCAGGCGTTGACTTCCCAGCCGCCCGCGCCCTTCTGCGCCACCCGCAGCACGCCGCGGTCGAGCAGCGACACGGTTTCCTTCACCGCCATCGCGTAGAACGGTTCCTTCAGCTTTTCGCGATCGGCGAACGCCGCGTTCACCCGGCTCTTCAGGTCGTCGAGGTTCATGAGCGCTCCCGGCGGCGCAGCAGCACCAACACCCCCAGGCCCGTGGCCAGGAAGGGAACTTCGTTCGACCCGCAGCCGTAGGTCAACGCGCCCGGGCTGGTCGACCCACCGCCACCGCCCGTGCCACCGTCGGCGTTGTCGGCCACGTTGGGGTCGCGCCCCGCCTTCAATTCGTCGATGTCGCTCATGCCGTCACCATCGCTGTCGGTCTTCGCGGTGGCCAGCGCGTCGAGCGCGGTGTTCAGGCTGGTCGGGTTCTCGAGCACCAGGCCCTGCGCCCGCATGGCCTTGCCGAAGAGCGTGTTGGCCGTGCCCACCGCGCCCACCCCGTTGACGTGGCACAGCGAGCACGACTGCGGCGGCGGGGCCGAGAGCGAGAGGTGGGTCTGAATGTCGGCCGGGTAGACGGGCGAGGCGAACGCCGCAGCACCGGTCAACACCAGCGAGGCGGTCAGCAGGCGAACCATGCGTGGGCTCACAGGAAGAAGTGGAACATCACCAGCAGCGAGTAGTCGACCGCCGAGGCCGAAGGCGACTTGCGCAGAATGTTGTCCAACCGCAGCTCGCAGTGGGGCAGCAGGTACCACGAGGCCGACAGCCACCCGCCGAGCGACGGCACGGTCTCACCCGCGTTGCCCTGCGAGCTGCCTTCCAGCGTGCCGATGACGTGCAGGCCCTGCATGATTTCGTAGTCGCCCTGCAGCCAGGCCGCGAAGCCCAGGCGGTCGGTCGACGGCAGTGAGACCCACGCCAGCAGGTCGGCCTCGGCCAGCAAGGCGAAGTTCTCGGTGGGCGCCACGCGGGCGAACAGGCCGTGCGCGTGCCGGGTGGTGGCGGCCAGGGTCGCGGGGTCAGCCTTCGAGGCCGCGATGAGGCTCGAGAGCCCCACGTAGGCGTTGGGCTTGATGGCGTACTCGGCGAAGGCCGAATACCCGCGCTCGCGGTAGGCGTCGGGCCCGGTCTGGAAGTTGCCGGCAATGCCCATCACCTCACCGCGCAGGGTCTCGGAGTTGTACGAGACGGCGACGCCCACCTGCTGGTCGACGTTGATGTCGGTCAGCGTCAGTGCGCGCACCCAACTGGTGTGCTCGTAGTTGCGCAGGCCGAAGGGCAGGTTCAGCCGGCCGGCCCGCACCATCACCGCCTCGTCGGCGAACTTGGCGCCAGCCCAGAACTCGCGCGAGACGAACGACGGGCCGCACTGGCCGGTCGAGGTCGTCACCGGGTTGCACCCCGGCGCGACGATGGCCTTGGCCACCTCGTTGCGGAAGCCGAAGCCGCCCGCCGCGTGGAAGACGAAGCGGTCGACGTTGATGGTCGCGTACAAGTCGGTCGCCATGATGAGCGGAATGACCGGCATCGCGGTGGTCGCCGGGCGCACCAGCACGCCGTCGCGGAAGTTGCCCGACAGGTTCACCACGTCGGGCAGCTCGAGGAACCAGAGGAAGTTCGCCGAGCGCGGCACTTCCTGTTCCTTGTCGACCGGCGGCTTGTGCAGCTTCCACTGCACCAACACGTCGGCCTGGGCGCGGCCGTACGAGGTCAACTGACCGCCGCCTGAGGGGTCGACGTGGCAGGTGCCGCAGGCCCCGTAGTTGTGCTTCACCATCCACGGGTAGGCGAAGGCCGACGACCCGCTCAGCAGCACGGCGACGGCGAGGAACTTCAGGCTCGAACGAACGAAGCGCACGGTCACTTCTTGAGCTGGAACTTGGCGGTGACCGACACCTCGGACTTGACGGTGATGCCCAGGTAGCTGCGCACCTTCACGTCGTAGTCCTTCAAGTTGATGTCGGTCGCGCCGTCGATGGAACAGACGCCGTCGGCGCACGACGAGGTGTACTTGAAGGTGACCTCGTGGGTCTTGCCGTGCAGCGCGAAGGTGCCCTTGGCCTCGGCGTCCTTCCCGTCTTCCTTGAGGCTCGCCAGCGGCACGGTCAGCGAGCAGGCCGGCATCTTCTCGGCCTCGAGGTCTTCGAGCATGTGCTTGTTGCGCAGCGAATTGTCGGTGTCGATGTCGGTCAGCTTGATGGCGACGGTCAGGGTGGTGCCGTCGTCCTTGATGTCGAGGTTCTTGGTGGCGCCGACGATCTTGAAGCCCGCGGGGCCCGTGGCCTTGAAGCTGGCCAGCGCCTCTCCACTGCGGCTCCAGCCGGCGAAGGCGACGGTGGCCACGGCGACGACGCTCAGGGTGAGCACACGAACGAACGAAGACGACATTGTAGACCTCCAGAATGATGAAGCGTCGGGCGCGGCGGTTCTAACGTTCCCGACGTGAAAGGGTTGCAGAAAAGTCAGTGTCCCGGCCGCTGGGTATGGATCATCTGCTTCGATTCATGGGCCGGTCCCCACGAAGGTGAGGGACACCCTGCGCGTCGAACCGGCCACGCGGTGCTCGGCCAACCACAGCGCCTGCCACGTGCCAAGCTGAAGTCGCCCATCACGAACGGGCATGCTGACCTGGGTCGCGGTCAGCGCGGCGCGCACGTGGGCCGGCAGGTCGTCGGGCCCCTCGTCGCGATGCGCGTACTCGAGCGAATCGGGAATGAGCCGCGCGAAGAAGCGCTCGAGGTCGGCCCGCACGTCGGGGTCGGCGTTTTCCTGCACCACCAGGCTGGCCGAGGTGTGCAGCACGAATGCGGTCACCAGCCCCGCCTGGGCGCGCTGCTCGGCCAGCCAGCCGGCCACCCTGGCGGTGAGGTCGACGAAGCCCCGCCCCGCCGTCTTCACCTGAAGCTCGCCCTGAAGCACGCGCACCGCGCTCATGCGGCACTGTATGCACTTTTTGGTGGGTGGTTGCCCGCTGATCCATGACAGACTCGACGGGGCTTTCATGACCTCCGAGGAATTCGCACGCATCGCCGCCGATTTTCTGCGCGCGCAGGGTGAACGACGCCCCATCGCCGTCGACCCGTCACGCCACCGGCTGGTGGTGGGCGTGCCGCCCGAGCCGGTCAACTTCCTCTTCCTCGGGCACGCGCACGTCGAATACGAGGCCGCTCCCGTGGGCGAGCGCGAGCGGGTGCTCAGCCGCCGCTTCTGGTCCTCCATCACCCGTGCGCCCGAGACCCGCTCGGCCGCCATCGAGCGCTCGGTGCTGCCGCGCGTGCGCGACGCCGCGTGGTTCTCGGCGGTGCGCCGCCAGGCCGAGCTCGACCTGGGCGCCGACGAGGACGCCATCGACGGGGCCATGCTGCCCCACCAGCCGCTCAACGAGCTGCTCGCCGTGCACCTGGCCTTCGAGCTGGCCACCTCGGTCACCGAGGTCGGCGTCGATCGCCTCGAGGCCTGGGAGCGCGAATTCGAACCGCTCTACCAGCGCGCCTGCGCCAACCTGAAGGCGCGCTCGACCCTGCCGTTCGAAGAGGCCGCGCCGGGCGTGTTCGTCTCGCCCTACCACGACACCTTCGACGCCTCGCGCCTGGCCCTGCCCGAGCTGTTCGCGGGGCTCAAGGTCAAGGGCCAGCCGGTGGCGCTGGCCCCCACGCACGACATCGTCTTCGTCACCGGAGACGACGACGCCGAAGGCCTGCTGCAGATCGCCACCTGGGGTGAAGAGGCCCTGCTCGAGCCGCGCGCGCACGCGGCCCTCGCCTTCCGCCTCGAGGGCACCACCTGGAAGCACTGGCTGCCCGAGAAGGGGCACCCGGCCTGGGCCAAGTTCAAGCTGCTCGAGCTGCAGACCATGGCCTCGGCCTACGCCCGCCAGAAGGAAGTGCTCGAGGCCCTGCTGCACGCCAACGGGCACGACATCACCGTGGGCACCATGCGCGCGTTCCGCACGCCCGACGGCGCCATCTTCACCGCCTGCGCGTGGCTGGAAAACGTCGAGGCCCTGCTGCCCCAGACCGACCGCGTCGACTTCGTGAAGGTCGCCACCGACGGCTCGGCCCAGGGCCAGGTCTGGAGCACCAGCTTCGAGATCGCCCGACGCGTGGTGGGCGAATTGATGCAGCCCAGCGGTGACCTGCCCGAACGCTGGCGGGTCAAGGGCTTCCCCACGCCCGAGCAGCTCGAGCAGATGGCCACCGATGGCCGCCTGCCCTGAGGGCGTTCGACTTGGGCTACTTCTTCGCAGGTGCCGGCTTGCCGGCCTTCGCCGCGTCCTTCTTCGCGGGTGCCGGCGCGGGCTTGAAGCTGAGCACGTAGGCCGCGACGTCACGAATCTGGTCGTCCTTCAGGGTCGACGACCACGCCACCATCAGCGGCGAGCGACCGACGGCCGCGCCGCCGTCCTTGATGGTCTTGTACACGTGCTCGTCGGTCAGCCGCTCGGCATTGACCGGGTCGGTGAAGTTGCACGGCTTGGGGGTCAGCGCCGCCGCCGCCGCACCGTCGCCCTTGCCGGTCTCGCCGTGGCACGACACGCAGAGCGTCTTGAAGGTGGTGGCGCCCTTGCCCGCGTCACCCTTGAGCTCGAACTTCGCCTCGGCCGCGAACGCCGCGCTGCCGACCAGACCAACCACCAGAACCAGCTTGTGCATGTGGAACGTTCCTTTCACGCGGGCAGACGACAGCGCCTGCCGGCTTGTTCACGGCGGCGTCATAGTCAATGCGGCGCGCGGCTCAACCGAGCGCCACGCGCGTGGCTGTTGTGAGCGAACAGTTTTGGGCGGGCCAGGGCCTCAGTCGATGATCAAGATCAGGTCCGCGACCTTCGCCGCCGTGCGCGCCACCGATTCGAGCGGGTCGGCCTCGCTGGCCGGCCACGCGACCTCGGGCCCCTGCAGCCGCCGCCCGTCACGCAGCTCGACCTCGAGCAACGAGAGCGTCAACGGCGGGTGCGGCGCCCGGTGCAGCCGAAGCCGCGCCACCTCGCCGGTGCTGGCAGTCACCGTCGAACCCAGCTCGAGCCCCAACCCGCGCGGCAGCGGCACCCCGCGAACGCCCCGGGCCTCGAAGACCAGCGTCAGCCCGTACGCGGCGTGTCGAACCGAGCGCACCGCGCCCAAGAAGGCCAGCACGCCCACCAGCACCAGCCCTGCCGCCAGCGGCCAGAAGACCAGCGTGAGCGTGTCGGGCGTGACCACGAAGAGCCCCGCCGCGCCCGCTTCACACCCCAGCCCCACCAGCGCCGAGGCCACCGCGCGCCGCCATTCGGTCGAGGTCGACCGCGTCAGCTCGAGCGTCGCGCCGTCGTCGCGGGTGATGCGCCAACGCGGGCCGACCGACCGGGGCTCACTCATCGAGCGCGGCGATGGCCGCCTTGAGCACCGTCAGTCGTGCGGCGCGCTTGTCGTTGGCGGGCACGATGACCCACGGCGCGTCGGGCCGGTGGGTGCGGTCGAACATGTCCTGGTACGCCTCTTCGTATTCGCTCCAGCGCTTGCGGTTGCGCCAGTCGTCGTCGCCAATCTTGAAGTTCTTCACCGGGTCGCGCTCGCGGTCCTTGAAGCGCTGCAACTGCGTCGCCTTGTCGATGTGCAGGAAGAACTTGAGCACCGTGACGCCGTCGTCGGTGTACATGCGCTCGAAGGCGTTGATTTCGTCGTACGCGCGCTGCCATTCCTTTTCGGTGCAGAAGCCCTCGACGCGTTCGACCAGCACCCGGCCGTACCAACTGCGGTCGAAGATGGCGATGGTGCCGCGGGGCGGCATGCGGGTCTGGAAGCGGTAGAGGTAGTGGTGCGCGCGCTCTTCTTCTCCGGGCGCGGCGATGGGCCAGACCTTGTACCCGCGCGGGTCCATCAAGGCGGTCATGCGCTTGATGGCGCCGCCCTTGCCCGCCGCGTCCCACCCCTCGAACACGAAGGCCGCGCGTCGCTTCTCGAGCCAGTAGCGCACCTGCAATTCGAAGAGCTTTTCCTGCAGGTCGAGCACCTCGGCTTCAGCGGCCTTCTTGTCCACGGTCTGGTCGAGCCGCACCCCCGACAGGTCGAGGGTGCCCGGCTTGAAGACGTCGAATTCGTAGGCGGTCGGGCTCTTGTCGGTGAAGCGCTGCTTCTTCCTGGCCATGGTCGCGAGTTTGCTCAAGGTTGTGTGTGCGTTGAAATCGAAATCCACCGCGAGCGTCGATCAGCCATGCACCTTCGCGACCTGGGTCGGTATCTGCGTGACGCGGCCGTGCCCCGTTGGCGTCGCTCGCTGGTCTTCGTGGCGGCCGCTTATGCGCTGATGCCCTTCGACCTCATTCCCGACGCCATTCCCGTACTGGGGTGGCTCGACGACCTGGGCGTCATCGCTGCGGTGGTGGCCTTCGTCTCGCGCGACGTGGCACGGCATGCCCAGCTCACACAGCGTGGCGAAGTGGTGGTCGACGCAGTACCTTCTGCCAGGTGAAGGCCCTCGCTTTCGTCGTCGTGCTCTGTGGAACCCTGCTCGCGCTCTTCTTTCCGCGCGATGCGAGGGCCTGAGGCATCTCGCCGCCCATCGGTCCGACGGGCATCGCGCAACGCTGCACCGGCCACGAAGGTGACGCGCCCGCGTTCCACGTCGGCGCCAGCTGGGGCGTCTTCCGCACCACGCTGGTGGTCGGCGAAGCGCACCTCGGGCTTCAGCAGATGGCGGTCAGCGGCTCGTTCGAATGGCGCGCCACCAGGGCCTGGAGCCTGCAGTTCTCGGCGGGCGGGCTCTTCCGCGCACACCTGGGTGACCTGACCCAGGGAGGCGGCGGCACCGTCGGCGTGGCCGCGTCGTACCTGGTGCTCGACCAGGCGAAGTGGTGGCCCTTCGTGCAGCTGTCGGGCTCGCTCTCGTTCAGCGCCATGCAGACCGACTACCGGGCGCTCGACGTGCGGGCGGGTGTGGTCGCGGGCTACACGATTCTCGAGCGGGTGACGCCATACGTGGCGGCGCGGGCCTTCGGGGGCCCCGTCTTCACGCTCGGCACCGTCGGCACCGACCTGTACCACTACCAGTTCGGCGTCGGGCTGGTCGTGGGTCTGCCGAAGGGCTTCGACCTGTCTGCCGAGCTGGTGCCGCTGGGCGAGCAGCGCTTGACGGCGGCAGTCGGCTACAGCTTCTAAGAGTTTGTCAGCGCGCGGTTTCTGGTTTCGAATGCGGCCCGCAGCATGCGTGCGCCCCTGACCGACGACGAGCTCGACACCCGCCTGGGCGCGTTGGGGCTCTCGCGCGACACCAGCATCAGCTCGCCGCCGCCATCGAAGAACCGCACCGTCGTCTGCAAGGCCGGCAAGAAGCGCTTCCTGGTGAAGATTGCCGACGGCCCGGGGAACGTGGGCGTGCTGCGCGAAGGCTCGGTGCTCGAGCGCGTGGGCCCCCTGTCGGCGATGCCGAAGAGCCCGCTCGAATTGCCGCACGTGCACGCCTTCGACCCCGCGCACGGCCTGCTGGCCCTCGATTGGATTTCCAACGGCGAGACCCTGCACCACTACCACCGCCGCTCGCAGGAATACCCGGGGCCCCTGGCGCGCCAGGTCGGCAATGCGCTGGGCTTCCTGCACCGCATGTCTCGCGAAGGCCGTTCGCGCTACGCGCTGGCCGACGCGTTTCGTGACGAGAGCGACCTGCTCGAATGCTTCCTGCGCATGCGGCCCGACTTCTATTCGCGGCTCTCGCACGTGGGCATCGACTTCTTCGCCCAGGTGCAGGCCGACGGGCCCGCGATGCAGGGGCTGCAGGCGCTCAGCGACCAGCAACTGCGTGAAGGTGATTCGGCGCTGCTGCACGGCGACCTGCGCCAGGCGAACCTGTTGCGAGTAGCCCGCCCGCGCGGTCAGCCGCACATCGTGTTCCTCGACTGGGAATTGAGCTTCTGGGGCGACCCCGCGCGCGACCTGGGCAGCCTGTTGTGCGACTACGTGCTGGGGTGGTTGGCGCCCGAGCACCGCAGCGAGGTGTTGGCGCGGCAGACGCTCGAGGGCTTCGCCAGGGAACTGCTCGCCGGCTACGCGCAGGCGCGCGAGGCAGGCTTCGCGCTCGACGTGGGCTTTCAGCACCGGGTGGTGCGGTGGGTCGGCGCCGCGCTGCTCATTTCGGTCTACGGCATCTCGCACTACGAGCAGGTGCTCGATGCGCGGGCCCTGGGCGTCGCGCGCCACGCGCTCGACATGCTCGGCAAGCCTGCGGACTGGCCCTCGGTGCTCTGGGGAGATTCGCAGCGATGAGCGCGAAGGGGCAGACCGCCGGCTCGAGCGACCCGCGCGTGCGGCAGTTCCATTCGAAGCGCTTCAGCCTGCGCACGGGTGAGGCGCCCGACCTCTCGCGGGCCAGCGGTGATTCGGGCTTCGTCGCACACCTGACGGCGTGCACGCACGGCGCCACCGGGTGGGACTGGAGCTTTCGACTGGTGAAGGGCGGCGGCGAGTGGGCCTTCATCAGCGACGGGCGCCTGAGCGTCTTCGTCGACGAGCCGGGCCAGTACGTGCCCAGTGACGCCAAGCCCGGAGACCAGGTGGCGCTGCGCCTGCCCCGCGCCCGCGAGAACCTGTACCCGCACCGCTTCACGCTCAATGGAGGCCAGGGCCCGGTGGTGGTGGGCCAGAACTTCACCAAGTTCTTCCTCTCGTTCCCGTACACGGGAGCCAGTTCACTGGTCGAGACCTTCGCTTCGAAGCTGGGCGACCAGTTGCGCTTCTCGTTGGCGGTGAGCAATTCGCCGCTCGATTTCGACAAGGCTGACGCCGCGGTGCTCGACGTGGGCGTCAACGACCTGGGCGGCGTGGTGAAGGTGCTCGAGGCCTTCCTCGCGGCGAACCCGAAGCTCTTCGTCGCGCGCGGTCAGCCTCATGGAACGGTGCGCGGGCCGCTGGGCCTGCCCACCGCCACGGGGACCTCGCGAGCGGACGTGGCCGACGGCTTCGGGTGGAAGCGTGCGGTCGAAGCGGTGGCTGCCGGTCTGGGCGGCTGAGACCAGGTCGACACCGTTGGTGGGCTCCGACTCGACGCGCGACCCTCGGTGATCTGCCTCGTGACACGCGGACCGCCGGAGCGTTCCCACTCGAGGCCCGCACCATCGGTTGGCTTTGACTCCGCCGCGCACCGGCGGGTTGGGCTGCCACTCCGCCTGCGCACCATCGGTGAGTTGCGGCTCGATGCCCGTACTCCGTGGCGTACCGCGCGTTGCCGTCCGCTTTGCGCCCCTGCACGGAAACCAACCCCGCGCGGTGACGCGCCACGCGCCCAATGGGTGCTCGCACGCGCGGCCGAGTGCGGTGTAGATCGACTCCGTGCTTCACCGCCGCCCCTGGTTCTCAGCCGTCTGCCTTTCGGTGCTCGTGCACCTGGGCCTGGTCGCGGCCGTGCTGGGCGCCGTACACCACGTTCGGGGAGTCCTGGCCGCCGTCTCCGCGCCGCCGAAGGTCGCGCACTCGCCAGCCTGGACGAGGGTCTCGATTCTCCCTTCCAGCCACCGCCATGAGGCACCGGCCGCGGCTGTCCAGGCCGCCGGTGCCAGCGCGCGAGTGGCCACGGCGCGCACCGTGCGCCGCCCGACCGCCATGACGACGCCGTCGATGGCGACCGAGGCCGACGCCCCCGTCACCAGCACCGCGGCCGACGAGCCGGGGTCCACCAGCGCCGACCCCGGGCCGACCTCGGCCTCCCCGGGGCCCGTCACCGATGGTCCCCCTGGGCCCGCGGCTCCGGGGCCGGCGCCGACCCCCCACTCCGACCGTCGACGTCGCAGCGCTGCTCCACGAACGCCTCGTGGCGGCCGCAGCCCGCTGCTACCCCGCGACCGCCCGACGCTTCCACCAGACGGGCGAAGTCCAGTTGGGCTTCTGCCTCGACGCCACCGGCGGCCTCGCGCGCGCCGAGGTGCGCCACCCCAGCGGCGTGCCGTCACTCGACGCCGCAACCCTCGAATGCGTATTGCCCGAGGCCGTGCCCTTCCCTCACGCAGCGGCAGGCCAGTGCTTCGACGTGCCCGTCCGGTTCGGCCTCAAATGAAACCGCGTCCCCACGACAAGGCGGCGCTCAAGACCGAGCTGCTCGCAGCGCTGACCAGGACGCTCGACGCGCTCGAACAGGCGCACGCCGATGCTGCCGAAGGTGCCACGCACGCCGAGGCCAAGCCCGAGAACGACAAGGACACCCGGGCCATCGAAGCCAGCTACCTCGCCCGCGGCCAGGCGATGCGCGTGGAAGCGCTCCGCACCGGGGTCGCCGCGCTCAAGGCGATGCCCACCACGGCCCTGTCCGACGACACGGTGATGCTCGGTGCCCTCGTCGAGGTCGAAGAAGCCGAGTCGACCCTGCGTTTCTTCCTGGCCCCCGAAGGTGGCGGCAGCAAGCTCGCGCGCGGCACGGTGCAGGTCGTCACGCCCAGCTCGCCGCTGGGTCAGGCCTTGCTCGGTCGCGGCGAGGGTGAATCATTCGAACTGACCCTCGGCGGTCGCAAACGCGAGCTGACCATCACCTCGGTGGCGTGAGCGCTACAACCGCCACGTGTACGCCACCTTCGCCACCAGC